>JBILNT010000119.1:0-11741 GCA_044374875.1 Rubrivivax sp. | reverse complement strand
AGACCCCAGAACGTCCCAGATGGCACTTCACGCGCCGGCGACTCGCTTCGCGGCGCTTGCATCGCCGTGTCAGCCGCGCGAAGCACAGCCGGCGGCGCAAATCAAATGCCTCTCGGGCTCTGAGGGCAGGAGGCCGGCCGACTCGCGCCGGGCGGCGTCGATCAGTCGTCGATCTGACGGTACAGCGCCAGGTCGTGCGCCGACAGGCCGTCGTTCGCGATGGCCGGCAGCCCCATCCGCTCCAGCGGCGCACGGCCGCTGGCCGCCGCGATGAAGCCCAGCACGCGGGCGTGCTCGGGGTGCAACTTCGGCCAGTCGAAGCGCCAGGTCCAGTTGGCGTCCCCCATCGTGCCGGGCAGGTTCATGCGGGCCTGCGCCGGCAGGCCCATCACGTCCTGCAGCGGGTACAGCGCCATCCGCGCCACCGAGTTGCAGGCCGCTCGGATCAGCGCCCAGTGGATGTCGGCCTCGCCGCAGGCGAGGTAGGTGCCGGCGTAGTGGCGCTCACGGTCGCTGGCCGCATGCCACCAGCCCCGGGCGGTATCGTTGTCGTGGGTGCCGGTGTAGACCACCACGTCGCGCTCGTAGTTGTGAGGCAGGAACTCGTGCGCGCCGTCGCCGCCGAAGGCGAACTGCAGGATCTTCATGCCCGGGAAGCCGCAGCGCTCGCGCAGCTCGTGGACATCGGGCGTGATGAAGCCCAGGTCCTCGGCGATCACGGGCAGTTCGCCCAGCTCGCGCGCGATGGCATCGAACAGCGCGCGCCCCGGGCCGCGCCGCCAGCGGCCGCGCTGCGCGGTCGGGCTGTCGGCCGGGATCTCCCAGTAGCCTGCGAACCCGCGGAAGTGGTCGATGCGAAAGACGTCCATCTGGTGCAGCGAGCGGCGCACGCGGTCGGTCCACCAGCGGTAGCCCTCGGCGGCCATGCGGTCCCAGCGGTAAAGCGGGTTGCCCCAGCGCTGCCCGAACGGACCGAGCGAGTCGGGCGGCACGCCGGCCAGCACCGGCAGGCCGAAGTCCTCGTCCAGTTCGAACAGGTCGGGGCGTGCCCAGCAGTCGGCGCTGTGGTGGGCGATGAAGATCGGCAGGTCGCCGACGATCGCGATGCCGCGGCGATTGGCGTGCGCCTTGAGCGCGGTGCACTGCTCGTCGAAGCACCACTGCACGAAGCGCCAGAACGCGATCTCGCGCGCGTGCACGCGCCCGGCTTCGGCCAGCGCCCGGGCGTCGCGGCGCGCCAGCGGCGCCGGCCACTGCCACCAGGGGCGTCCGGCCTCGGCCGTCTCGATCGCCATGAAGAGCACGTAGTCGTCCAGCCACCAGGCCTGGGCGGCGCACCAGTCCTCGAACGCCCGGCGATCAGCGGCCGCGGCGCCGCGCGCGAAGCCCTCGGCGGCCTCACGCAGCCGCGCCATGCGCCACGCCGTGACGCGCCCGAAGTCGACGCGCCCGGCGTCGAAGCCGCCGGCCGGCAGCTGCGGCGGCGCCAGCCAGCCGCGCGCGACCAGCGGCTCCAGCGCCACCATCAGCGGGCTGCCGGCGAACGCGCTGACGCTCTGGTAGGGCGAGTTGCCCGGCCCGACCGGCGAGGTCGGCAGCCACTGCCACAGCGTCTGCCCGGCTTCGTGCAGCCAGTCGACGAAACGGTGGGCGTCGGCACCCAGGTCGCCCACGCCATGCGGCCCGGGCAGGGAGGTCAGGTGCAGCAGCACGCCAGCGGCGCGGGTCGGGAGTGGCATGAGCCGGCTCGCTTTGGGAGGTTCACGAACGGCAAAGATTGTAATTGCGCTACAGCTCAAGGCTGGAACGAGCCGCTAAGCCTTTGTTTTGATTGGAGAGCGCAAGGAATCGTCAGGGTTTGCGTGCTTGCTCGCCCTACTGTCGATTTGTATATTCTCTACATCCACGGGCCCAGGCCCGGGCTCGAAGGAATTGCGCAAGTGGCTGGCGTCCGGTTCAAGAACGTGCAGAAGTCGTACGGCGAAGTGCACGTCCTGCGCGACATCGATCTCGAGATCCACGACGGCGAGTTCATGGTCTTCGTGGGCCCGAGCGGCTGCGGCAAGAGCACCCTGCTGCGCACCATCGCCGGGCTGGAGGACATCACCGGCGGCGAGCTGGCCATCGGCGGGCGCGTCGTCAACGACGTGCCGCCGGCCGAGCGCGGCATCGCGATGGTGTTCCAGAGCTACGCGCTGTACCCGCACATGAACCTGTACGAGAACATGGCCTTCGGCCTGAAGCTCGCGAAGGTTGCCAGGCCCGAGATCGACGCCGCGGTACGCAACGCCGCGCGCATCCTGCACATCGAGCACCTGCTCGAGCGCAAGCCGAAGGATCTCTCGGGCGGCCAGCGCCAGCGCGTGGCGATCGGCCGTGCCATCGTGCGCAAGCCCGAGGTCTTCCTCTTCGACGAGCCGCTGTCCAACCTCGACGCCGCGCTGCGGATGTCGATGCGCTACGAGTTCGCCAAGCTCCACGACGAGCTGAAGGCGACGATGATCTACGTCACGCACGACCAGGTCGAGGCGATGACGCTGGCCGACCGCATCACGGTGCTGCAGGCCGGCCGCATAGAGCAGGTCGGCGCGCCGATGGAGCTCTACGAGCACCCGTGCAACCGCTTCGTCGCCGGCTTCATCGGCTCGCCACGGATGAACTTCATCGACGCCACGCTGGCCGCGGCCGACGCGCGCGCCGCGACGGTCACGCTCGCCGACGGCAGCCGACTGGCCTGCGAGGTCGACGCCACCCGCGCCGCGCCTGGCGAGCGTGTCGTGCTGGGCATCCGGCCCGAGCACCTGCAGCCCGGCGACGACGGCCACGGCTTCGCCGCCCGCGCCACCTTCGTCGACAGGCTGGGCGGCACCAGCGTCGCCTACTTCGACTTCCCCGGCGCCGAGCCGTCGCTGACGGCCGAGCTCCACGGGCCGACGCGCATCCAGCCCGGCGACGTGGTGCGGCTGGCCGCACCGGCGGGCAGCTGCTACCTGTTCGACGCCGACGGGCGCGCCTTCCCGCGCCACGCCGCGCCCGGGTCCGGCGGATGAAGTTGCGGCTGTCAAGGCTTGCGCTGGGACTGGCGCTGGCGGCGGCATCGGCCTGCGCCGCCGCCCAGGCACCGCAGCGCCTGCTGGTCTGGATCAACGGCGACAAGGGCTACAACGGCCTGCAGAAGGTGGGTGACGCCTTCACCGCCACCACCGGCGTGCCGGTGGTGGTGCAGCACCCCGAGGGCGCGCCCGACAAGTTCAGCGCGGCCGCCGCGGCCGGCAAGGGCCCCGACATCTTCTGCTGGCCGCACGACCGCGTCGGCGAGTGGGCGAAGTCGGGCCTCATCGTGCCGGTGCGGCCGCCGCGGCGCATCCGCGAGGCCATCGAGGACTCGTCCTGGAAGGCCTTCACGTACCGCGGCCAGGTCTGGGGCTACCCGATCGCGATCGAGGCCGTGGGGCTCATCTACAACCGACAGCTCGTCAAGACGCCGCCGGCCACGTTCGAAGAGGTGATCGCGCTCGACCGCCGGCTCGCGGCGCAGGGCCGCAAGGCGATCCTCTGGGACTACAACAAGAGCTTCTTCACCTGGGGCCTGCTGGCCGGGCCGGGCGGCTACGTCTTCGGCCGCCAGGCGAGCGGCGACTACGACCCCCGGCAGGTCGGCGTGAACTCGGAAGGCGCAGTGCTCGGCGCGCAGATGCTGGAGCGCCTGATCCGGGAGGGCGTGATGCCGCGCGGGGCGCGCTACGCGGAGATGGAAGCCCAGTTCAACCAGGGCAAGGTGGCGATGATGATCTCCGGGCCCTGGGCCTGGGACAACGCGCGCAAGAGCCGCATCGACTTCGGCGTCGCGCCGATCCCGCAGGTGGTGCCGGGCCAGCCCAGCAAGCCCTTCGTCGGCGTGCTGGGCTGCATGATCACCGCGCCGTCGCGCATCAAGGACATCGCGCGCCTGTTCCTCGAGGAGTTCGTGCTCGAGGTGCAGGGCCTGAAGACGATCTCGGCCGACGTGCCGCTGGGCACGCCGGCCAACAAGGCCTACTACGCCGAACTGGCCGACGACCCCGCGATCCGCGCCACCATGGCCAACGCGCTGGCCGGCGAGCCGATCCCGAACATCCCCGAGACGCAGCGCTTCTTCCCCGCCGTCGACGCGGCGCTGGAAGCGATCACCCAGGGGCGGCAGTCGCCGCGCGACGCGCTCAACGGCGCGGCAGCCCGGATGCTGGCGCGATGATGGCCCGCATCGCGCTGACCGCCGTCTCTGCACTGGCCTTGCTGTGGCTGGTGTTCGCAACCCACGCCGCAGGCCAGCCGCTGTGGGCGGTGGCGCTGCTGGCCATCGGCGGCATCGTGATCTGGGTCTACGCCGGCAGCCGCTCGGTGGCCTGGAAGTACCTGCTGCCCGGCGTGCTGGGCATGCTGGCCTTCGCCGCCTTCCCGCTGCTCTACACGATCCAGATCGGCTTCACGAACTACTCGTCGAACCACCTGCTCAGCGAGGAGCGCGCGCGCGCCTACCTGCTCGAGCAGACGCTGGTCGACGAGGAGCGGGCACGGCCCTTCACCCTGCACCGCGAGGGTGATCGCTACCGGCTGCGGCTGGGCGCCGACCTGGTGTCGCCGCCGCTGGCGCTCGACGGCAGCGACCCGCGCAGCGTGGCGATGCAGCCGCTGGCCGCCGCGCCGCCAGGCCAGGCGCTGGACCTGCGCGAGACGATCGCCCTGCGCCCGGCGCTGCTGCCGCTGCAGCTCGAGCTGCCGCAGGGCGAGCAGCCGCGCACGCTCAGCTACGCCGGGGTGCGCGAGTTCGCGCCGGTCTCGCCGGTCTGGGAAGCGCGGGCGGGCGGCGCCCTGCTGCAGCGCACGACCGGCGAGCTCTACACGCCCGACCGCGAGGCCGGCTACTTCCGCAACGCGGCCGGCGAGCCGATGCAGCCGGGCTTCAAGGTGGGGATCGGCTTCGCGAACTACACGCGGATGCTGTTCGACCCCGACTTCCGCGGCCCCTTCGTCTCGATCTTCGTCTGGACCGTCGCCTTCGCCGCGCTGACGGTGCTGTTCTCGACGGCCCTGGGCATGACGCTGGCCGTGCTGCTCAACTGGGAAGCGCTGAAGTACCGCACGCTCTACCGCACGCTGCTGTTCCTGCCCTACGCGGTGCCGGGGTTCATCTCCATCCTCGTCTTCAAGGGCCTGTTCAACCAGAACTTCGGCGAGATCAACGCCATCCTCGACGCGCTCTTCGGCATCCGGCCCGCGTGGTTCGCCGACCCGCTGCTGGCCAAGGCGATGCTGCTGATCGTCAACACCTGGCTGGGCTACCCCTACATCATGGTGCTGTGCACCGGGCTGCTCAAGGCCATCCCGTCGGACCTATACGAGGCCTCGGCGCTGGCCGGTGCCTCGCCGCTGACCAACTTCTTCCGCATCACCGCCCCGCTGATCACACGGCCGCTGACGCCGCTGCTGATCAGCGCCTTCGCGTTCAACTTCAACAACTTCGTCCTGATCTCGCTGCTGACCGACGGGCGGCCCGACTTCCTCAACACCAAGCTGCCCGCGGGCACGACCGACATCCTGGTGTCCTACACCTACCGCATCGCGTTCACCGACGCCGGCCAGAACTTCGGCCTGGCGGCGGCGATCTCGACGCTGATCTTCTTCATGGTGGCGGTGATGTCGCTGCTGCAGCTCAGGCTGATGAACCGGAAGTAAGACCATGCCCATCGTCACCGGCAAGCGCCAGCGCTGGCGCGTCCTCGCGGCCCACGCCGGGCTGTGGGTGCTGATCGCCGTCACCCTGTTCCCGCTGCTGGCGGTGGTGTCGATCTCGCTGCGCCCGGGCAACTTCGCCACCGGCTCGCTGATCCCCTCGGAGATCAGCCTCGAGCACTGGAAGCTGGCGCTGGGCATCCCGCACCGCCTGGCCGACGGCACCGTGGTGCAGCCGCCCTTCCCGGTGCTGCTGTGGCTGTGGAATTCCATCAAGGTGGCCACCATCTCGGCCTTCCTGATCGTGGTCATCAGCACCACGGCCGCCTACGCGTTCGCGCGCATGAAGTTCGCGCGCAAGCAGCTCATCCTCAACAGCATGCTGCTGCTGCAGATGTTCCCGGTGGCCGTGGCGCTGGTGGCGATCTACGCCATCTTCGAAGGCCTGGGGCAGACCATTCCGTGGCTCGGCGTGGAGACGCACGCCGGGCTCGTCGTGGCCTACCTGGGCGGCGTGGCCACGCACGTCTGGACGATCAAGGGCTATTTCGAGACCATCCCGGCCGAGATCGAGGAGAACGCCAAGGTCGACGGCGCGACGCACTGGCAGGCCTTCAGGCACGTGCTGCTGCCGATGGCCGTGCCGATCCTGATGGTGGTGTTCGTGCTCGCCTTCATCGGCACCATCATCGAGTACCCGGTGGCCAGCGTGCTGCTGCGCGAGGAAGCCAACCTGACGCTGGCCGTGGGCAGCAAGTTCTACCTCTACGACCAGAAGTACCTCTGGGGCGACTTCGCCGCCGCGGCGGTGCTCTCCGGGTTGCCCATCACGCTGGTGTTCCTGGCAGCCCAGCGCTGGATCGTCTCCGGCCTGACCGCCGGCGGCGTGAAGGGCTGAGAGCCTGAGAGTCTTTCCCCCATGCCCGCCTTGCACCCCGAAACACCCCGTCTCGTCGTTGCAAATCCGCGCCATGGCCCGAGCTATGGCTGTGGTTTGCGCCTGGATACGGGGCGTCTTGGCGCGCCTTTCGGCCACGGCGGAAAAACTCTCGGGCTCTGAGCGCAGGCTCAGCCGTCCAGGCGCTCGATCAGCTTGCGGGTCGGCTCCGAACCCAACTGCAGCAAGGCACCGATTTCCCGCAGATCGTCGGGTAGCGCTGCGTTGTTCCAGCCGTCGGCGCTGTGGCGGGCCAGGCGGATGGCGAGCCTCGCGGTGAGCGCCTGCGGGTCGACGCGCCCTTGGTCGTTGGCGATGTGCACGAGCAGCGGCGGCAGTCGCCAGGCCTGCATCAGGGCGTGCTGCAGTTCGGCGAGGTCGACGTTCAGGACGGCGCGCTGAGCCTCTGCCGACCGAAGCTGCGGGTCCGCCTTCTGTCGGTTGAAGATGTCCTGCGCCAGCGCCGGGGCGTGCACCCACAGCAGCAGTTCGGTGAAGTCGTGCAGCAGCGCAGCTTCCTGTATGACTGCGGCGTCCTGGTCGTTGCGGTGGACTGCGAAGCCTGCGGCGAAGTTGGCCGCACGGTGCGAGCGACGCAGAACGCGCCGGAAGCCGGCAAGGGCCTCCGGCCAGTCCCGAAGGCGATCCTCGACGGACTGCTGTGGCCCGAAGCTGCGGAAGAACGGCCTGATGCCCATCAGCACCAGCGCCGCGACGACGGTCTCGGGAGTGCTGCTCTCGCGCGGGCGCCGCATGGCTGACACTTGTGCCAGAACCTTCAGCGTCATCAGCGGATCGCTGCCGATCGTCTCCGCGATCAGGTGGGCGTCGACCTCGTCCTCGAGAAGGCGGAACGGATGTCGCACCCTCTCGGACACGTGCGCCATGTGTTCGCGGGCGTCACGCTGCTCCTCGATCAGCCGCAGGTCCTCGATGGTGACGGCGGTTTCCGCGAGAACGGGCAGCCGGGCGGCATCGAAGCATTGCATCCAGCCCTCGAGGTCGGCCGGCGCCTGGGTGATGAACTCGGAGTCGCTCATGTCTCGATGCCCCTTCGTCAGGATATCGACCACCGACCCCTCGACTTTAGGCGATTTGCCCGGCGGCCGCCGGACCGGGGCCCCCGGGCCGTGCACACCCGCGCGGCGCCGTCGCGAGGCGACAGCGCCGCAGACCCGTTCATCGAGGCGATTGAGCAGATGACGGAGACACGATGCGTGCGTCTTGGCATCCACCGACGGATGTCCAGGTGACGGCTGTGCGAGCGCGACCTCGCCCAGCGGCGACGAGTGGCGCCAGGCATGTGCCTGCTCCGAACGGACCCGGGGCGAGTGGCTGCGGGATCTGGAGCATCATCGGCGCCGCGACGGCGGCGCCTGACCGCGCGGGCCGCGAGACGAGAAATGAAGAAGCCGCCGGCTTTCACGGGCGCGGCGGCTTCAGCATGGTCGTGGGCACCGGCCCGCTGGGCCGGCCGCGACGCGGTCAGGGTCGCGCCGCGTCGCGGGCGCGATCGCTGATGCGCGGCGCCGTCTTCACGCTGGCGATCATCGTCACCGCCAGGACCGCGACCACCACGCCCAGCGACACCAGCACCGGGATCTTGTAGATGTCGATCAGCAGCATCTTCGTGCCGATGAAGACCAGGATCACCGCCAGGCCGTAGCTCAGCAGGTGGAACTTCGCAGCCACGGCGGCAAGCAGGAAGTACATCGCGCGCAGGCCGAGGATGGCGAAGATGTTCGACGTCAGCACGATGAACGGGTCGGTCGTGATCGCGAAGATCGCCGGGATCGAGTCGACGGCGAAGATGACGTCGGTCAGACCCACCAGCGCGATGACCAGCAACAGCGGCGTGGCGATGCGCTTGCCGTTCTCGACGGTGAAGAACTTCTCGCCGTCGAAGTTCTTGCTGACGGGCATCACCTTGCGCAGCAGCTTGAGCGCCGGGTTGCCCTCGAGGTCGGGGTCCTGGCCGGCAGCCCACCACATCTTCAGGCCGGTGATGACGAGGAAGGCGCCGAAGACGTAGAGCACCCAGTGGAACTCCGAGATCAGCCACGAGCCCACCAGGATCATCACCGTGCGCAGCACGATCGCGCCGATGATGCCGATCATCAGCACCCGCTTCTGGAACTCGGGCGGCACCGCGAAGTAGGTGAAGATCATCAGGAAGACGAAGATGTTGTCCACCGCCAGGCTCTTCTCGATGAGATAGCCGGTCAGGAACTCCATGCTCTTCGTGTTGGCCACGGCGCTGCCGTGGTCCTGCGCGACAGCCCACCAGAACAGACCGTTGAAGGCGAAGCTGAGCGCGACCCAGACGATCGACCAGTTCAGCGCCTCCTTCACGGAAACGGCGTGCGCACCCTGCTTGCGCAGGACGACGAAGTCGACGAACAGGGCGACGAGGACGGAAACGACGAAGAAGACCCACAGCCAGGTCGGCGCGATGGTGTCCATGGACACTCCAGGTGAAGTTGAGATCGCGCCGAAAGGTCTTGCGGGAGGCCGGTCGCCTCCTGCGGTCCCGGGAACGTTGCTCCGGCCTTGCACCGGCGTTCCGTACTGACGGGTACTCGCCGCCGCGACAGCTTGCGGCGTGCTACTCCCCTCTCGACTCCGGTGATTATCTTCGCGCGCCGCAATCCCCTCGCCACCTGGGGGAATCGCTGCGGTGCTGCCTGCCACGGCAGCGCCGCCGGAATCTCCTCGGCGGGAAACGCCGGACGCGCTGCCGCCGTGCGCCATCCGTCGCCCGGGCGGACCGCTCGCGGTCGCTGCGGTCGGTCTTCGCCGTGGTGACCCCACCAGGTCGACATCACCTCGCGCTGCACAACGGGCGGACCGGCCTGGTGGTGCGACAGCGCCACCGTGTAGCGGCCCTGCCCGCTGGTCATCGAGTTCAACCTCGACTGGTAGCCGGACAGCTCCGACATCGGCGCCTGCCCCCGAACCCGCACCGTGCCGGCCACCCCGTTGTAGGTGCCGCTGACCAGCCCGCGGCGAGACGGCAGGTCGCCGGTGATGTCGCCCATCGTGCTCTCCGGCGCCGTGATCTTCATGTGCACGATGGGCTCGAGCAGGATCGGCCGCGCCTCGGCCTCGACTCGCGTTGCGACGGCGATGCGCCCCCCGCCCGGAGGTCCATTCGCCATGGCACAGGAAAGGCCGCTCGGGTTGTCGAATCAAGGCTCGGCCAGCGCAGGCCTTCGGGGCCGGGCGCACGAGGGCGCCCCCGGGTCGCGCCTCGACCGGGCGCCAACCCGCGCGCAAGACGCTAGGCTCGCGGAATGTCGTCGTCTGCTGCTGCCCTTTCTTCGCCGGTGCCCTCGCGCGTGCTGCCCGTGCTCGTGGTGGCGCAGTTCGCCGGCACCTCGCCGTGGTTCGCCGTCAACGCCGTGATGCCCGACCTGCAGCGCGAGCTCGGCTGGCCCGTGGCCTCGGTCGGCACGCTGACCTCGGCGCTGCAGTTCGGCTTCATCGCGGGCACGCTGCTGTTTGCGTTGCTCGCGCTGGCCGACCGTATCCCGGCGCGGCGGCTGTTCCTCGCCTGCTCGCTGCTGAGTGCTGCAAGCTCGCTCGCCGGCTGGGCGCTGGTGCGTGACTTCGGCGCGCTGGCCGTCTGCCGCTTCGTCACGGGCTTCTGCCTGGCGGGCATCTATCCGGTGGGGATGAAGCTGGCGGCGATGTGGTTCCCGCGAGGCCTCGGGTCCGCGCTCGGGCTGTTGATCGGGGCGCTGATCCTCGGCTCGGCGGCCGGGCACTTCCTGCGCGGGCTGGGTTCGGCGCTGCCCTGGCCCAGCGTGATGCTGGGCGTGGCGCTGCTGGCAGCGCTGGCGGGCGTCGGTCTCTACGCACTGTTGCCCGACCCGCCGCCGATCGCCGGTGCGGGCTCGGCGCCGCCGCCGCGCTTCGACCGCCGCGCGCTGGGCACGCTGTGGACCGACCGCAAGGTGCGTGCCTCGGTCTTCGGCTACTTCGGCCACATGTGGGAGCTCTACACGATGTGGGTGCTGGTGCCGCTGGTGCTGGCCACGCGCCTGGATGGCGCGGCGCTCTCGTTCGCCGCCTTTGCCGTGCTCGGCGGCGGTGCCATCGGCTGCGCGGCCGGCGGCTGGTGGGCGCGGCGGGTGGGCAGCGCCACGGTGGCCGGCACACAGCTGGCCACCAGCGGCATCTGCTGCCTGCTCGCACCCTGGCTGATCGATGCCCCGGCAGGGCTCTTTGCGCTGTGGCTGGTGGTCTGGGGCATCACCGTGGCCGGTGACTCGCCGCAGTTCTCGGCGCTGACCGCCGCCAACGCCCCGCGCCACGCGGTGGGCAGCGTGCTGACGCTGACGAACTCGATCGGCTTCGCGATCTCGATCGCCAGCATCGAGCTGTTCGTGCGCCTGGCTGGCGAGGTGCCGCTGGCCGAGCTCCTGCCCTGGCTGGCCGTCGGGCCGGCTCTGGGGCTGCTGGCGCTGGCGCCTCTGTGGCGCGGCAAGGTCTGATGCGCGGGAGACAATCGGCGCCGGAGACTCCTGATGAGCAAGACCCACATCCATCGCGTCGATGTCCAGTTCGGCGACTGCGACCCCGCCGGCATCGTCTTCTTCCCCAACTTCTCGCGCTGGATGGACCAGGCCTCTCTGGCCTTCTTCATGGCCTGTGGCGTGCCGCCCTGGCGCGAACTGGTGAAGACGCGCGGCATCGTCGGCACGCCGCTGCTCGAGATCCACACCAAGTTCCTGCGGCCGGCCACCTACGGCGAGACGATCGAGGTGCACACGAGCATCGAGTCGTGGGCGGCCAAGACCTTCCGCCACCGCCACGTCGTGCGCCGCGGCGACGAGGTGCTGTGCGAAGGCACCGAGGTGCGCGCCTTCGTCGTGCGCGACCCCGCGAACCCCGAGCGCATCAAGGCGATCCCGGTGCCCGAGGACATCAAGGCGCTGTGCAGCTGAGGGCCACCAGGGCCGCGGCGCTCACTTGACCATCCTTCGTGCTGCGCACTCCGGAATGAGCGCTAGGGAGCGGCCCGGCGCGCTCATGCGCGCGGCTTCTGCAGCGCGGCCAGCGCGGCGCCCATCGCCAGTGCCACGGCCGA
>JBILNT010000265.1:0-3452 GCA_044374875.1 Rubrivivax sp. | reverse complement strand
TCGGGTGAGTCGATGCGGTTGGCCTTGACGACCATCGCCATCGCGTTCCATCGCATGTAGGCCCGCAGGCGGCCCTCGAGCTCGAGGTTGCCCGGGCTGCGCTCCTCGTCGGCGGGCTCGATCGAGTTGACGTAGCCGGTGGTGGCGGAGAACGGCATGTCGACGCCGTGCTGCCGGGCCTCTTCCAGCAGGTTCTCCAGCAGGAAGTGCGCGCGCTCCGAGCCTTCGGCCTCGATCACGGCGGCGAGGGCGTCCAGCCACTCGCGGGTCTCCTGGGAATCGGCATCGTTGGCGGCACCGCCTAGGAACGACTCGGGCAATGCGGACATGCTTGTGTCTCCTGATGTTCGGGTTTCGTCAAGGGTGGCCGAAAGTGTGTCACAGATCGCTGAAATTTCAAATAGCGCCAGTGTATTTTGCATAGTGAAATAGAAGGCACGGAGCCGGCCACGGCCGGATAATTCCAGCCATGACAAAGCCCCTCCAGACCCCGGCCCAGGACGCCTTGGCGCTGCCTCAGGCGCGCCGGGCCTTCGGCCTTTGGTGGCGCCGCCAGTCGCCGGCGCGCCAGGACCGCTTCGTCACCCTCGGGCCCCTGGTCTCGGTGCTGCTGTTCCTGGCCGCGATCGTTTCCGCGTTCTGGTACCTGCGCAACGAGGAAATGGAGCGCGAGACCGAGTCGGTCAAGCGCGACACCGAGATCACGCAGCAACAGCTGGGACTGCGGCTGATCCAGAACCAGGCGGCGCTGGTACGCATCGTGCGGGATCTCGTTGCGCGCGACACCCCGCCCGAAACCTTTTCCAACCTCGCCATCGCGTTTTCGCGCGAGCGGCCGGAAATTACCCACGTGACTTGGGTCGATGTTCGGCGCAAGCGGCGCGCGAGCCACTGGGCGCAGCTCTACCCCGCCGAAGGCGGCGCAGGCGGCGACCTTGCCGACCCCTCCATGCCCCGCGCCGGCAGCGACAGCGAGCCCGAGCGGGCGTTCCAGGCCGTGCGCGAGACGCGGCTGCCCGCGTACTCGCGCGTCTTCCGCGACGCCAACGCGTCGCCAGTCTTCCAGCTTCACGTGCCGCTGGTCGAGCGCGGCGAGTTCGCCGGCAGCCTGGTCGTGGAGTACTCGGTGGGCGCGTTGTTGCGCTTCCTGGTGCCCGGCGAGGTCTCGCAGCGGCACCTGGTGTCGATCGTCGACGAGAGTGGCAACGTGCTGGCAAGCACCGTCACGCCGATGCCCGGCACGCAGGCCCGGCGCGCGCCGATCGCCAGCGATGCCCCGCTGACCCCCGTGCTCAACGGCCTGATGATCCGCGGCCAGGGCTGGCGCACGTCGGTCGGCCTGATATCGAACACGCTGTTCTGGATGGTGATGGCGCTGTCGGTGCTGACGGTCTGGATGCTGCTGGGCACCTGGCGCCACATGCGTCGGCGCGCCCAGATCCAGAACGCGCTGGTGCAGGAAACGCACTTCCGGCGCGCGATGGAGAACTCCATGCCCACCGGCATGCGCGCGATGGATCTCGACGGGCGCATCACCTACGTCAACACGGCCTTCTGCCAGATGACGGGCTTCGTCGAATCGGAGCTGGTCGGGCGCTCGCCGCCCTTCCCCTACTGGCCGCACGACCGGATCGAGGAGAACAGCCGCCTGCTGCAGCAGGAACTGCAGGGTCGCAGCCCGAGCGGCGGCATCGAGGTGAAGGTCATGCGCAAGGACGGCACCGTCTTCGACGCGCGCATGTACGTCAGCCCCCTGATCGACCCCAAGGGGCAGCAGACAGGCTGGATGACAAGCATGACCAACATCACCGAGGCCAAGCGCGTCCGCGACCAGCTCTCGGCCTCGCACGAGCGCTTCACCACGGTGCTCGAGGGGCTGGACGCCTCGGTGTCCGTGCTCTCTGTGGCGCAGGGCGAGCTGCTGTTCGCCAACCGTTCCTATCGCCTCTGGTTCGGCGGCGACGCGCGTGGCCACGGCCTGCTGGCCGGCAGCGCCGAGAACGCGGACTACGAGGCCGATCCCGAGGACAGCGTCGACCACCTGTCCGGCCTGCCCGCCCAGGAGATCACCGACCGCGGCACCCACCCTCGCGAGGTCCACGTGGAGTCGCTGCAGAAGTGGTTCGACGTCCGCGCCCGCTACCTGCAGTGGACCGACGGACGGCTCGCGCAGATGCTCATCGCCACCGACATCACCGCCCGCCGGCGTGCCGAGGAGCAGGCCGCGGCCCAGGCCGAGAAGGCGCAGGTGACGAGCCGACTGATCACGATGGGCGAGATGGCGTCCTCGGTGGCCCACGAACTCAACCAGCCGCTGACGGCCATCACCAACTACTGCAACGGCATGGTCTCGCGCGTGAAGGCCGACTCGATCGCCAAGGACGACCTCGTCGCCGCGTTGCAGAAGACGGCCCGCCAGGCCGAGCGGGCGGGCCAGATCATCCACCGCATCCGCGCCTTCGTGAAGAAGAGCGAACCGCAGCGCCAGCCGGCCCAGGCGCGACAGATCGTCGAGGATGCCGTGGAACTCGCCTCGATCGAGCTGCGGCGGCGAAATGTCGCGATCCACAGCTACATCGCCCAGAACCTGCCGACGCTGCACGTCGACCCCATCCTCATCGAGCAGGTGGTGCTCAACCTGCTGAAGAACGCCGCCGAGGCGATAGACAGCGCGCAGCTGCCCTCGACGCGCCGCCACATCGAACTGCGCGTGGTGCCGCGCCACACCCCGGAGGAAGGCGGCGTCATCGAGTTCAGCGTGACCGACATGGGACCCGGCCTGAAGGAGGAGGTGATCGGCCGGCTGTACGAGGCGTTCTTCTCGACCAAGGCCGAAGGGCTTGGAATCGGCTTGTCGCTGTGCCGCTCGATCGTCGAGTCACACCGCGGCCGGATGCGCGCGCAGAACCTCTACAATGGCCCCGCCGCCGTTGGCTGCCGTTTTTCGTTCACGCTGCCAGTCGATCTGCCGGCACGCGCCGACGTTGCCGCAGCGGCAGCCGCCGCCGCTGGCGACAGCGATGCCACACCGAACCCCTCGCTGACCTCCTGAATGAGCCTCATCCCGAAGAAAGGCACCGTCTACGTCGTCGACGACGACGAGGCCGTGCGCGACTCCCTGCAGTGGCTGCTCGAAGGCAAGGACTACCGGGTCAAGTGCTTCGACTCGGCCGAGTCCTTCCTTTCCCGCTTCGACCCTCGCGAGGTGGCCTGCCTGATCGCCGACATCCGGATGGACGGGATGAGCGGCCTCGAGCTGCAGGACCGGCTGCTCGAACGCAGGAGCCCGCTGCCCATCGTCTTCATCACCGGCCACGGCGACGTGCCGATGGCGGTGACGACGATGAAGAAGGGCGCGATGGACTTCATCGAGAAACCCTACAAGGAAGAAGAGCTCCTCGGGCTGGTCGAGCGCATGCTCGAGCAGGCGCGCACCGCCTTCAGCCAGCACC
>JBILNT010000118.1:0-11796 GCA_044374875.1 Rubrivivax sp. | reverse complement strand
CGACAGCGCCGGCAACACCAGCAGCACCGAATCCCGCACCCTCACCGCCGCTGACGGCACCGTCACCGGCTCCGAGCACGTCACCACGCAATCGGACGCCACGGGCGCGACCTGGACCTACTCCGTGGTCTACGACCTCCAGGGCAACGTGACACGCTCCAGCAGCGTCGACAGCGCCGGCAACACCATCAGCACCGAAGTCCTCACCCTCACCGACGCCAGCGGCACGGTCACGGGCTCCGAGCAGGTCACCACGCAATCGGACGCCACGGGCGCGACCTCCTCCTACTCCGTGGTCTACGACCTCCAGGGCAACGTGACCCGCTGGAGCAGCATCGACAGCGCCGGCAACAGCTGGGAACTCAAGACCCTGACCGATGCCGAAGGCACGGTCACGGGTCATGTGCATGTGGGGACGACCACCGACGCCTCGGGTCTGACCTCCACGTACACCGTGCTCTACGACGCCAACTGGAACGTGGTCGAATCCACCGACTTGAACGCCGAGGAACAGCGCGGGGGCGGCACGGACGTGATGGTGGTCGCCGTGGCCACCGACACGATCACGGATTTCCTGCAGGTTGACGCATCCGACGACATCCGCAAGGACAGCCCGGACGCGGCCACCGACCCGCAGGTCGCCGAAAGCGCCGACCCGTCCGCGTCGGAAGAGCCCTTCTTGGTGACCGACGTCTGGCTGCGGTCGGACCAGCCCCTCGCCTGGGAACGCACGGCAGACTCGCCTGGTGCTGCGCTGGACTCCGACATGGTGCCGCATTGGCAGCCGCTGCCCGGTGACGCCAGGGCACTGGGGCTGCCGGCATCGGCGACGCTGGATCTGCTGGGCCTCGAGGGTTTTGGCATGCAGTGCTCGACGGCCTACTTCGCCCAGGACCACGGCAGCGCGATCCTGTTCTGAACCCTCGAAGTCTGGGTCAGGGCCGGCTGCCGGAGGGCGCCCCGAGGACCGCGGACAAGGGTGGAGCCGGGCTCGACCGGCAGCTGGCCATCACCCGCGCCCCGTAGGCGGCACGTGGGAGAGACGCCGACCCTCAGCGTTCCACGGCATGCAGCCTGATGCACTTCGCCATCGATGCGTCGCGCGTCTCGATGTGTCCGGGGTGGATGGGCATGCAGCTGACCGGGCGCACCTGCACGCCCTGCGGCTCGTCGAGGTGCCCCACGCACTCGGTGCAGCGATCCGGGTCGGCGCGATGGAACGCGCGACGATGACCGTGCACTCGCCGCCGCCGCGGCCGAAACCTCCTCGGTCCCCGCTGCCGCCACCGTCGCCACCCGGCACCGGATCGCCCGGCTGAGGGCCGGGCGCAGGCCGGCGCGGCGGCGGCCTCAGCCGATGAAGTCGGCGAGGATGCGGTTGAACTTCCCGGGGTTCTCGACGAACATGAAGTGCTGGCCGCCCTCGGACTCCTCGAAGAGTTCCAGGCGCGCACCCGGCGTCACCGAGGCCGACCAGGCCACGCTGCGCCAGGGCACCAGGCTCGCGCGGCCGCCGATGTAGAGGCAAGGCACGCCGATGCGGGGCATCACGTCGCGCCAGTCCTGGTGACAGTGGTTGTAGATCAGCGCCGCCGAGTGCCCGCGCGGGAACTTCAGGTTGCACCCGATCATCCACTCGAGCTGCTCGGCGGGCATGGCCTGCGTGACCATGCCGCCGACGAAGCCCCGGGAGGTGGCCACGCCGTCGGGGCCGGCCAGCGCGTTGGCGGTGCCGGTCACGGCGTCGGGCGTGAAGATCGCCCCCGCGTTGGCGAGCTCCTCCTCGCTCCAGCCCGGGTTGGACGTCAGCAACGGCGGCTCGTCGCAGAAGACGAACTTGCCGATGCGCTCCGCGCCGAAGAGGTCGAAGTAGCACCAGAGCACCGAGCAGCCCATGCTGTGCCCGAGGACGGTCGCGTCATGCACGTCGAGCGCGCGCAGCGCGTCCCAGACGTCCTTCGCCAGCCGCTGGATCCGGTAGCCGTGCGCCGGCTTGTCGGAGTCGCCGTGGCCCCGCATGTCGATGGCGATCACGCGGTAGCGGTCGGACAGGCCCTCGAGCTGGAACTTGAACTGCTCGGCCGCCTGCGACCAGCCGGGGATGAGGACCAGGGGACGGCCGCTGCCGGCCTCGAGGACGTTCAGGCCGACGCCGTCGCTGGTGGTGACTCGGTGCTGCTTCATCTCGGAGCTCCCGCAGGGCGGGCGTTGCTCGGGAAAGACCCCGCGTGCAATATACCCAAGCCGTCGGTGCCGGCGGGCCGATGGGCCCACGGCGTGCGTGGCACGCCCGGGCTGGCGACTACGCCGGATGCAACCTGACGAAGCGGGCCATCAGCTGCTCGCGGGTCTCCACGCGCGCCGGGTTCACGGGGATGCAGGCGACGGGGCACACCTGCACGCACTGCGGTTCGTCGAAGTGGCCCACGCACTCCGTGCAGCGATCCGGGTCGATCTGGTAGATCTCGGGCCCCATCGAGATGGCCTCGTTGGGGCACTCGGGCTCGCAGACGTCGCAGTTGATGCAGTCGTCCGTGATCCAAAGCGCCATTCAGTTCTCCGTGCTGCCGACGCGGTCGTTCAACCGCCTGAGCACCGAGGGTGCCACGAACTTGGAGACATCACCGCCGAGACTGGCAATCTCGCGCACGAAGGTCCCGCTGACGAACTGGTACTGGTCGCTGGGGGTCATGAACACGGTCTCGACCTCGGGCATGAGCTGCCGGTTCATGCCCGCCATCTGGAACTCGTACTCGAAGTCGGTCACGGCGCGCAGGCCGCGCACCACCACCTTGGCACCGGCACCGACGACGAAGTCGCGCAGCAGCCCGCGGAAGGCCGTCACCTCGATGTTGCCGTAGGGCGCTGCGATCTCGCGCGCGATCTCCAGCCGCTCGGCAATGGTGAACATCGTGCGCTTGTGATGGCCCGCGGCAACGGCCAGGATCAGCCGGTCGAACAGGCGCGAGGCACGACGCATCAGGTCCTCGTGCCCGAGCGTCATCGGGTCGAAGGTCCCCGGGTAGACGGCGATCAGCGGGGTGGCAGCGGTCACGGCTCGGTCCTCGTGGTGGGCTCGCCGGCAGTGTAGCCAACGCGGAGCAACTGGAAGCTGACGGCGCCGGCCGTGCCCGAACGCCAGACCCCGAGCCCGGGCGGCGGCGGGTCCAGCGGCGACGGCGCCTCGACGTAGACGAAGCCGCCCTCGCCCACCAGCCGTGCCGCGGCCTCGGCGGCGGGGAGGGCGAGGTCGGCGTCGAACGGAGGGTCGAGCAGCACGAGGTCGAAGCTGGAGGGCGCCGCCGAGCGCATCCAGGCCAGCGCGTCGGCCCGCTCGACGCGCACGGTGGCGACGCCCAGTCGCTGTCGCACGGCCTGCAGGCCGGCCAGCAGCGAAGGGTCGCGCTCGAGCATCACCACCTGCGCCGCCCCCCGGGAGGCGGCCTCGAAGCCGAGCGCGCCGCTGCCCGCGAATGCGTCCAGCACCCGCCAGCCGGTGAGATCCTGACCGAGCCAGTTGAACAGCGTGATGCGCACGCGCTCCGGCGTGGGGCGCAGCCCGGGACGGTCGGCCACGGGGACCTTGCGCCCGCGCAGGGCGCCCGCGGTGATGCGCACCTCGCCCGGAGGACGCGATGCGCCAGGCCGCGGCTTCACAGGCGCACCGGGATGCCGTCGCGCGCCATCAGCGCCTTGGCCTGGCCGACGGTGAACTCGCCGTAGTGGAAGATGCTGGCGGCCAGCACCGCGTCGGCGCCGCCGATGCGGATGCCCTCGGACAGGTGCTCCAGCGCGCCCACGCCCCCCGAGGCGATCACGGGCACCGGCACCGCATCGCTGACCGCACGCGTGAGTTCGAGGTCGAAGCCGATCTTCGTGCCGTCGCGGTCCATGCTGGTCAGCAGGATCTCGCCGGCGCCGTGCTCGGCCATGCGGCGCGCCCAATCGACGGCGTCGAGCCCGGTGTTGCGCCGGCCGCCGTGGGTGTAGACGTCCCAGCCGGCACCGCGAGCCGCGAGGTCGTCGCCCTGGCGCCGCTTGGCGTCGATGGCCACCACGATGCACTGGGAGCCGTACTTGTCGGAGGCGTCGCGGATCACCTGCGGGTGGGCCACCGCCGCCGAGTTGAAGCTGACCTTGTCGGCGCCGGCATTGAGCAGCCGCCGCACGTCCTCGACGGTGCGAACGCCACCGCCCACCGTCAGCGGGATGAACACCTGCGAGGCGACCGCCTCGATGATGTGCAGGATGAGGTCGCGGCCGTCGCTGGTGGCGGTGATGTCGAGGAAGGTGATCTCGTCGGCACCCTGGTCGTTGTAGCGCGCGGCGATCTCGACCGGGTCGCCGGCGTCGCGCAGCTCGACGAAGTTGACGCCCTTGACGACCCGGCCGCCGGTGACGTCCAGGCAGGGGATGATGCGCTTGGCGAGCAATTCGGTCCTTCGGGATGGGCGCGGGCTCAGGACGCGCCGTTCAGGGCGTCGGCGCGCGCCTGCGCGGCCGCGAAGTCGAGCGCACCGGTGTAGATGCTGCGCCCGCAGATCACGCCGCCCACGCCCTCGCCCTCGACGGCGCACAGCTGCTCGATGTCGGCGATGCCGGCCAGGCCGCCGGAGGCGATGACGGGGATGGTCAGGGCCTGCGCGAGCTTGACCGTGGCGTCGATGTTGATGCCCGTGAGCATGCCGTCGCGGCCGATGTCGGTGTAGATCACGGCCTCGACGCCGTAGTCCTCGAACTTGCGCGCCAGGTCGACGACCTCGTGGCCGGTGAGCTTGCTCCAGCCGTCGGTGGCGACCTTGCCGTCCTTGGCGTCGAGGCCCACGATGACGTGGCCGCCGAAGGCGGTGCAGGCGTCCTTGAGGAAGCCGGGGTTCTTCACCGCCGCCGTGCCGATGATGATGTAGCTGATGCCGTCGTCGAGATAGCGCTCTATGGTGTCGAGGTCACGGATGCCGCCGCCGAGCTGCACCGGGATCTCGTCGCCCACCTCGCGCAGGATGGCCTTGACGGCGCCCTCGTTGACCGGCTTGCCGGCGAAGGCGCCATTGAGGTCGACGAGGTGCAGGCGCCGTGCCCCGGCGTCGAGCCAGCGCCGCGCCATCGCGGCCGGGTCGTCGCCGAAGGTGGTGGAGACGTTCATGTCGCCTTGTTGCAGGCGCACGCACTTGCCGTCTTTGAGGTCGATCGCGGGGATCAGCAGCATGGCTCGGTCGAGCGAGGTGGAGGAATGCGGTGGTGGTGCCGGGCGGGCGCCGGGCGAGAAGCTTCGCGCTCAGGGCTTCCAGTGCAGGAAGTTGCGGTACAGGGCCAGGCCGTGGCCGGCGCTCTTCTCGGGGTGGAACTGCGTCGCAAAAATGTTATCCCGCGCCAGCGCGGAGGTAAATACGGCGCCGTAGTCGGTCTCGCCCGCGATGTGGCGATCGTCCGACAGCTCGGCGTGGTAGCTGTGGACGAAGTAGAACCAGGCGTCGTCCGGCACGCCGGCCCAGACCGGGTGCGGACGCTGGCGCACGCGGTTCCAGCCCATCTGCGGCACCTTGTAGCGGCTGCCGTCGGGCTGCAGCCGGCCCTCGAGGCGAAATCGCTTCACCCGCCCCGGCACCAGGCCGAGCCCCGGGGTGTCCTGCTCCTCGCTGTGCTCGAGCAGCATCTGCATGCCCACGCACACGCCCATCAGCGGCTTGTTGGCGGCGGCGTGCAGCACCGCCTCCTTCAGCCCCGAATCGTGCAGCTCGCGCATGCAGTCGCGCATCGCGCCCTGGCCGGGCAGCACCACGCGCTCGGCGGCGAACACCTCCTCGGGCCGCGAGGTGACCACCACCTGCACGCCGTGCTGGTCGGCCACGTGCATCACCGCCTGCGACACCGAGCGCAGGTTGCCCATCCCGTAGTCGACGACCGCCACCAGGCCCATCGGCGCGCTCCTAGAGGGTGCCCTTGGTCGAGGGGATGGTGCCGGCGGCACGCGGGTCGATGGCCAGCGCCATGCGCAGCGCGCGGGCGAAGGCCTTGAAGATCGTCTCGCACTGGTGGTGCGCGTTGTGGCCCTTCAGGTTGTCGACGTGCAGCGTGACGAGCGCGTGGTTGGCGAAGCCCTGGAAGAACTCGTAGGCGAGCTGGGTGTCGAAGCCGCCGATGGCGCCGGCGCTGAAGCGCACGTCCATGTGCAGCCCCGGGCGGCCGGAGAAGTCGATCACCACGCGCGAGAGCGCCTCGTCCAGCGGCACGTAGGCGTGGCCGTAGCGCACCAGGCCCTTCTTGTCGCCCACGGCCTTCGCGAAGGCCATGCCCAGCGTGATGCCGACGTCCTCCACCGTGTGGTGGCCGTCGATGTGCAGGTCACCCTCGGCCTCGACCTCGAGGTCGATCAGGCCGTGGCGGGCGATCTGGTCGAGCATGTGGTCGAAGAAGCCGATGCCGGTGGCGAGCCTCGAGCGGCCGCTGCCGTCGAGGTCGACCCGCACGCGGATCTTCGTCTCCTGGGTGTCGCGGCGGACCTCGGCGACGCGGTTCATGGCGGGGTTCTCCATCGGGGTTCCTACAGGCTCTCGGACAGCGCGCGCAGCATCAGCGAATTCTCTTCGGGCGTGCCCACGGTCAGGCGCAGGCAGTTGGCCAGCAGCGGGTGCAGCGCCGCGATGTGCTTGACCAGGATGCCGCGCGCCTTCATGCCCTCGAAGGCGCGGGCCGAGTCGGGCACGCGCACGAGGATCATGTTGGCTTCGCTCGGGAAGGGCTGCACGCGCGGCATCGCCGACAGTTCGCGCATCAACCGCTCGCGCTCGCTGCGCAGCACGGCCGCCTGGCGCTCGTACTCGTCGGCGTGCTCGAGGGCGAAGCGTGCCGCCTCGGCGTTGAGCGAGCCGACGTTGTAGGGCGGGCGCACCTTGTCGATCTCGCGGATCAGCCCGGCCGCGCCACACAGGTAGCCCAGGCGCACCCCGGCCAGGCCGAACTTCGACAGCGTGCGCAGCACCAGCACGTGCGGGTGCGCCGCCATCTTCTGCATCCAGGTGCGCGACGAGAAGGGCTGGTAGGCCTCGTCCATCACCACCAGCCCCTGCTGCTCGCCGACCGCGGCCACCACGCGGTCGATCGCGGCGTCGTCGAACAGGTTGGCCGTCGGGTTGTTCGGGTAGGCCAGGTAGGTCAGCGCCGGGCGGTGGCGCTCGATGGCGGCCACCATAGCGTCGGCGTCGAGCTCGAAGTCGGGCCGCAGCGGCACGCCGACGAAGGCCAGGCCGCGCAGCTTCGCGCTCATCTCGTACATCACGAAGCCCGGCAGCGGCGCCAGCACGGTCGCCCCCGGCTTCATGCAGGCCACCGAGAGCATGTCGATCAGTTCGTCGGAGCCGTTGCCGAGCGTCAGGGCGCAGCCCTCGGGCAGGCCGGCGTGGCGCGCGAGTTCCTGCGCCAGCGCCGCCGTGCCCGCACCCGGGTAGCGGTTGATCGCCACCCGCCCCAGCCGCTCGCCGAGCTCGCGCTGCAGTTCGGGCGGCAGCGTGAACGGGTTCTCCATCGCGTCGAGCTTGACGAAGCCGGCGCTGGGCTGGACGGCGTAGGCGTGCATGGACTGCACGTCCTGGCGGATGGTCGAGCGCAGGCGTTCGGCGAGCGGTGTCATGCGGGGGAATCCAGGATTTCGGGGCCGGCGATGAAGGGATTGAGGACCTGCAACTGGTCGATGTGCAGGCCGTGCTGGAGATCCTCGGTGAGCAGCCAGGAGCACCCCATGTGCTGGGCCGCTGCCACCATCAGCGCGTCCCAGTAGTTGACGCGGTAGCGGCTCTCGACCGCCCAGGCCGTCTCGACGGTGGCCTGATCCACCGGCCAGGGCTTCCACTGCTGGTAGCGCCGCACCTCCGCGCGCGCCTCGTCGGCAGACGCGGACCTGGAGAAGCGCTTGCGGGCATTGGCGTAGAACTCGTTCATCACCTGGCTGCTGACCCGCCCGCAGCGACGACGCCAGCAGACGGTCAGCCAATCGCGCGCGCGCGACTGCTTGGCCGCATCGGTATCGTCGAACGCGTACAGGATGACGTTCGTGTCGACGAACACGGGCCCCGTCGTCACGTGCGCACCCGGCTGCGGTCGTACATCTCGTCATCCGACAGGTACGGCCCGCTCGGCGTGCCCCAGCTTCGGAACTCGAGGGCCTCGCGCATCGCGCGCTCGTAGGCGTCGTCGTGCCGCATCTTGTCGGCCAGCATCTCGCCGATCAGACGCGATACGCTGGTGTTGCGACGTGCTGCTTCCATCCGCGCCCAGTCGGCAACGGCCTCGTCCATCGTGATGGTGACGTTCTTCATTACGCGCCACGAAGTCTGTGTTCCACGATTTTCGTGCCACACGAAGATCGCGTCAACGCAACGACTCCTTCTTGGCGACGTCGCCCAGCCGCAGTTCGGCCGCCCGCGCGTGCGCCTGCAAGCCTTCACCGTAGGCCAGTTCGGCGGCGATCGGGCCGAGCTGCGCCGCGCCCGCCGCGCTCACCTCGATGAGGCTGCTGCGCTTCTGGAAGTCGTAGACGCCCAGCGGCGACGAGAACCGCGCGGTGCCGGAGGTCGGCAACACGTGGTTCGGCCCGGCACAGTAGTCGCCCAGGCTCTCGCTGGTGTACGCGCCGAGGAAAATGGCTCCGGCGTGGCGCAGCAGCGGCTCCCAGCGGCCCGGCTCGGCGGAGCTGACCTCCAGGTGCTCGGGGGCGATGCGGTTGCTGATCTCGCAGGCCTCCTCCATCGAGCGCGTGTGGATCAGCGCGCCACGACCTTGCAGCGAGGCGCGGATGACGTCGCGCCGCGGCATGGAAGGCAGCAGGCGGTCGATCGCCTCGTGCACGCGGTCGATGTAGGCGGCGTCCGGGCACAGCAGGATGCTCTGCGCCAGCTCGTCGTGCTCGGCCTGGCTGAACAGGTCCATCGCCACCCAGTCGGGCGGCGTCGTGCCATCGGCCAGGACGAGGATCTCGCTCGGGCCGGCGATCATGTCGATGCCGACCTGCCCGAAGACGCGCCGCTTGGCACTGGCCACGTAGGCGTTGCCCGGGCCGGTGATCTTGTCGACACGCGGCACGGTGGCGGTGCCCCAGGCCAGCGCCGCCACGGCCTGCGCGCCGCCGATGGTGAACACGCGGTGCGCACCGGCCACGTGGGCGGCGGCCAGCACCAGCGGGTTGCGCTGCCCATGCGGCGTGGGCACGACCATCACGATCTCGCCAACCCCCGCGACCTGCGCAGGGACGGCGTTCATCAGCACGCTCGACGGATAGGCCGCCTTGCCACCGGGCACGTAGATGCCGACGCGGTCGAGCGGCGTGACCTTCTGGCCCAGCAGGGTGCCGTCGGCGTCGCGGTAGCTGAAGCTGCGGCCGCAGGCCTCGAGCTGGCGCTCGTGGAAGGCGCGCACGCGCGCGGCGGCGGCCTGCAGCGCGGCGCGCTGGGCGGGGGTGATCTGCTCGAGCGCCGCCGCCAGTTCGGCGCGGCCGAGCTCGAGCTCGCTCATCGCGGCGGCCTGCAGGCCGTCGAAGCGCGCGGTGTACTCCAGCACCGCCGCGTCGCCGCGCGTGCGAACGTCGTCGATGATGGCGGCCACGCGCTGCTCGATCGCGGCGTCGGTCTCGGCCGACCAGTGCAGCACGCGCTGGAACTCGGCCTCGAAGCCGGCCGCCATGGTGCCCAGCCGGCGCACCTTGACCCGGCTCATGCGCGCCCCCCGCGCGCCACGGCGGCCTCGAAGGCGTCGATCAGCGCACGCATGGGCTCGCGCTTGAGCTTGAGCGACGCCGGGTTGACGACCAGCCGCGACGAGATGTCCATGATGCGCTCGACCTCGACGAGGTGGTTGGCCTTGAGCGTGCTGCCGGTGGAGACGAGGTCGACGATGGCGTCGGCCAGGCCCGTCAGCGGCGCCAGCTCCATCGAGCCGTAGAGCTTGATGAGGTCGACGTGCACGCCCTTGGCGGCGAAGTGCTCGCGCGCGGTCTGCGTGTACTTGGTGGCCACGCGCAGCCGCGAGCCCTGGCGCACCGCGGCGGCGTAGTCGAAGTCGGCGCGCACCGCCACGCTCATGCGGCAGCGCGCGATCTTCAGGTCCAGCGGACGGTACAGGCCCACGCCGCCACCCGCGCTGCCCTCGGGGCCCTTGGCGTGCTCGAGCAGGACGTCCAGCCCGGCCACGCCGAGGTCGGCGCCGCCGTGCTGCACGTAGGTGGGCACGTCGCTGGCGCGCACCAGCACCACGCGCACGTCGGCGCGGTTGGTGCCGATGATGAGCTTGCGCGACTTTTCCGGGTCCTCAGAGACCTCGATGCCGGCAGCAGCCAGCAGCGGCAGCGTCTCGTCGAAGATGCGGCCCTTGGACAGCGCGAGGGTGATCATGGGCGCCCCGCTCACTTGATGCGCTCGATGTCGGCGCCGACGCCGCGCAGCTTGTCTTCCATGCGCTCGTAGCCGCGGTCGAGGTGGTAGATGCGGTCGACCACCGTCTCGCCTTCGGCGACCAGCCCGGCGATCACGAGGCTGGCCGAGGCGCGCAGGTCGGTGGCCATCACGGTGGCGCCCGACAGGCGCGGCACCCCTTGCACCACCGCGGTGTGGCCGTCGATCTCGATGCGCGCGCCCAGCCGCATCAGCTCGTTGACGTGCATGAAGCGGTTCTCGAAGATGGTCTCGGAGATCTTGGCCACGCCCTCGCCGACGCAGTCGACCGCCATGAACTGGGCCTGCATGTCGGTCGGGAAGCCGGGGTACTCGCTGGTGCGGAAGCTGACCGCCCGCGGGCGGCCCTCGGCGCGCACGCGGATCCACGGCAGCGTGCCGTCGTGGCCGTCCTCGATGGTGGCGCCGGCTTCGCGCAGCTTCTCGATCACGGCATCGAGATGGTCGGCACGGGCGCCGCGCAGCACCACGTCACCGCCCGCCGCCGTCACCGCGCACAGGAAGGTGCCGGCCTCGATGCGGTCGGGGATGATGCGGTGCGGCTGGCGCGGCGCGTGCAGCTTCTCGACGCCCTGGATGCGGATGCGCGAGCTGCCGTGGCCCTCGATGCGCGCGCCCATCGAGATGAGCAACTCGGCCAGGTCGGGAATCTCGGGCTCCTGGGCGGCGTTCTCGAGCACCGTCTCGCCCTCGGCCAGCGTGGCGGCCATCATCAGGTTCTCGGTGCCCGTCACGGTGACCATGTCGGTCGTGATGCGGGCGCCGCGCAGGCGCGAGGTGCGGGCGATGATGTTGCCGCGCTCGACCGCGATCTCGGCGCCCATCGCGCGCAGGCCCTTGAGGTGCTGGTCGACCGGGCGCGAGCCGATCGCGCAGCCGCCGGGCAGCGAGACCACGCCGACCCCGAAACGCGCCAGCAGTGGCCCGAGCACGAGGATCGACGCCCGCATGGTCTTGACGAGTTCGTAGGGCGCCACCGGGTTGTTGACCGGGCCGGCATCGAGCGTGAGCAGCGAAGGCTCGGCCTCCGACCAGGTGGCCTCGGCCCCCATCTGGCGCAGCAGCTTGAGCGTCGTCGAGACGTCCTGCAGTCGCGGCACGTTGGCCAGGCGCACCGGCTCGGCGGTCAGCAGCGCGGCGCAGATCTCGGGCAGGGCCGCGTTCTTGGCGCCGGAGACCGGCACGTCGCCCCGAAGGGGCTGGCCGCCGCGGATGAGGAGTTTGTCCATGCTGGGGCGCGCGGTGCCGCACAGCGGGTGGACCCGTCACGCCCGGGCGGCGCGCGGCGGCCACCCGCGGCGCACCGCAGGTGGTTCAGTGGTGGTGGTGGGCCTGCGCCGAGAACTCGGCGGGGGTC
>JBILNT010000264.1:0-3479 GCA_044374875.1 Rubrivivax sp. | reverse complement strand
GACCCGCACCAGGCGAACCGACCCCGATCGGGCGCAAAGGCGGCGCCTGGCGCCGCCAGGCTTCACTTCTTGCGCAGCTTCTGGATCGCGGCCAGCTGGGCCGCCATCATCGCGAACTCGCTCTGCGCCGCGGCAAGGTCGATGTCGCTCTTGGCGTTGGCAATGGCCTGTTCGGCCAGCTTCTTGGCCTCGGAGGCCTTGGCTTCGTCGAGGTCATGGCCGCGGATGGCGGTGTCGGCCAGCACGGTGACACAGTTCGGCTGCACCTCGAGAATGCCGCCGGCGACGAAGACGAATTCCTCCTCGCCATTGTCGGCCCGCTCGATGCGCACGGCACCCGGCTTGATGCGGGTGATCAGTGGCGTGTGGCGCGGCAGGATGCCAAGCTCACCGTTCTCGCCCGGCAGGGCGACGAACTTCGCCTCGCCCGAGAAGATGCTCGCCTCGGCGGAAACGACGTCGACGTGGATGGTTGCCATCTGGGTAGTCCTTCAGCTGTATGCCTGCCCGGACAAGCCCCCGCCGCGGATCCGGCTCTGCCGGTCCGCTGGCGGGCGGCCCCCTCGGGGGGTAGCGAGCGCCAGCGAGCCTGGGGGCTCGTTACTGGATCTTCTTGGCCTTTTCGAAGGCGTCGTCGATGGTCCCCACCATGTAGAACGCCTGCTCCGGCAGGTGGTCGCACTCGCCGTTGACGATCATCTTGAAGCCGCGGATCGTTTCCTTCAGCGGCACGTACTTGCCGGGCGAACCGGTGAACACTTCCGCGACGTGGAACGGCTGCGACAGGAAGCGCTGGATCTTGCGGGCGCGAGAAACGGCCAGCTTGTCTTCCGGCGAGAGCTCGTCCATGCCCAGGATCGCGATGATGTCGCGCAGTTCCTTGTAGCGCTGCAGCGTGGCCTGGACGGCGCGGGTCGTGTTGTAGTGCTCCTCGCCGACCACGTTCGGGTCGATCTGGCGCGAGGTGCTGTCCAGCGGGTCGACGGCGGGGTAGATGCCCAGAGCGGCGATGTCACGCGACAGCACCACGGTGGCGTCCAGGTGGGCGAAGGTGGTGGCCGGCGACGGGTCGGTCAGGTCGTCCGCGGGCACGTACACGGCCTGGATCGAGGTGATCGAACCCACCTTGGTGGAGGTGATGCGCTCCTGCAGGCGGCCCATCTCCTCGGCCAGCGTCGGCTGGTAGCCCACCGCCGACGGCATGCGGCCCAGCAGCGCGGACACCTCCGTGCCGGCCAGCGTGTAGCGGTAGATGTTGTCGACGAAGAACAGCACGTCACGGCCTTCGTCACGGAACGATTCGGCGATCGTCAGGCCGGTCAGCGCGACGCGCAGGCGGTTGCCCGGCGGCTCGTTCATCTGGCCGTACACCATCGACACCTTCGACTCACCCAGGTTGTCGAGCTTGACGACGCCCGACTCGGCCATCTCGTGATAGAAGTCGTTGCCCTCGCGGGTGCGCTCGCCCACGCCGGCGAACACCGACAGACCCGAGTGGGCCTTGGCGATGTTGTTGATGAGCTCCATCATGTTGACGGTCTTGCCGACGCCGGCGCCGCCGAACAGGCCCACCTTGCCGCCCTTGGCGAACGGGCAGATCAGGTCGATGACCTTGATGCCCGTCTCGAGCAGTTCCTGCGAGGGGCTCAGCTCGTCGTAGGTCGGGGCCTTGCGGTGGATCGAGGCCGTCTGCGCCTGGTCGACCGGGCCGCGCTCGTCGATCGGGTTGCCCAGCACGTCCATGATGCGGCCGAGCGTCGCCTTGCCGACCGGCACCGTGATGGCCGCACCGGTGTTGGTGACCATCATCCCGCGACGCAGGCCTTCGGATGAGCCCAGCGCGATGGTGCGCACGATGCCGTCGCCGAGCTGCTGCTGCACTTCCAGCGTCAGAGCCGAGCCTTCCATCTTCAGCGCGTCGTAGACGCGCGGCATCTGGTCGCGGGGGAACTCGACGTCGACCACAGCGCCGATGCACTGGACGATCTTGCCTTGGTTCATTGCCATGATGTCGATCCTTGGGAGATGTGTTCTGTGAGGGTCAGCCGCCGACGGCCGCGGCGCCGCCCACGATCTCGGAGAGTTCCTTCGTGATCGCTGCCTGGCGCGTCTTGTTGTAGATGAGCTTGAGCTCGGCGATCAGGTTGCCGGCGTTGTCGGTGGCGGCCTTCATCGCGACCATGCGCGCGCTCTGCTCGCTGGCCATGTTCTCGGCCACGCCCTGGTAGACCAGCGCCTCGATGTAGCGGGTCAGCAGGTCGTCGATGACGGTCGGCGCGTCCGGCTCGTAGATGTAGTCCCAGCCGTACTGCGACTTCTCGGCGTCGCTCTGCGCCAGGCGCTCGGCACCCAGCGGCAGCAGCGGCTCGACCATCGGCTCCTGCTTCATCGTGTTGATGAACTTCGTGTAGCAGAGGTAGACCGCGTCGAGCCGGCCTTCGACGAAGGCGTCGAGCATGACCTTGACCGGGCCGATCAGCTTCTCCAGTTGCGGCGCATCACCGAGCTGCACCGCATGGCTGACCACGGGGGCACCGATGCGGTTGAGGAAGCCGAAGCCCTTGTTGCCGATGGCGACCGCCTGGATCTTCGAGCCCGCATCCTGCACTTCGCGCATCTTGTTGGTGACGGCGCGCAGGATGTTGGTGTTCAGGCCGCCGCACAGGCCCTTGTCAGTGGTGACGACGATGAAGCCCACCGTCTTCGCCGTGCCGCCCGAGCGCATGTACGGCGACTTGTACTCGGGGTTGGCCTGCGACAGGTTCGCCGTGATGTTGCGGATCTTGTCGGCGTAGGGCCGCGCCGAGCGCATGCGCTCCTGCGCCTTGCGCATCTTGCTCGCGGCGACCATTTCCATGGCCTTGGTGATCTTCTTGGTGTTCTCCACCGATTTGATCTTGCCGCGGATTTCCTTGCCTACCGCCATGACGGAGCTCCTTGGTTCAGGGGTTGTCCGTCAGGCTTCAGGCAAAGGACTTCTTGAACGCGCCGATGGCGGCGTTCAGCTCTTCCTCGGCAGCCTTGTCCATCGCCTTCTCGTTCTCGAGCTTGGCCAGCAGCGCGGCGTGGCTCGACTTGAGGTGCTGGTGCAGGCCGTGCTCGAAAGCCAGGACCTTCTTGACGTCGATGTCGTCCAGGAAGCCCTTGTTCACGGCGTACAGCGTGGCACCCATCAGGCTGATGGGCAGCGGCGAGTACTGCGGCTGCTTGAGCAGCTCGGTCACGCGGGCACCACGGTCGAGCTGCTTGCGGGTGGCGGCGTCGAGGTCGGAGGCGAACTGGGCGAAGGCTGCCAGCTCACGGTACTGCGCGAGGTCGGTACGGATACCGCCCGACAGGCCCTTGATCAGCTTGGTCTGAGCGGCACCACCGACGCGCGACACCGAGATGCCGGCGTTGATGGCGGGGCGGATGCCGGCGTTGAACAGCGAGGTCTCGAGGAAGATCTGGCCGTCGGTGATCGAGATCACGTTGGTCGG
>JBILNT010000117.1:0-11910 GCA_044374875.1 Rubrivivax sp. | reverse complement strand
CAGTTCCAGACGATGGACCCCTGGGGCTGCATGCTGCGCTACATCAGCGACCGGATCGCGCCGGTCATCGGGCCACCCGAGCCCCCGCCAGCACTTCCGGCGACTGGGTAACTGCCGGATTTAGGGTCAAACCCTGGCTGCCGTCGCACCGCCTCCCGAACCGCCAATCCGCCAGTTCGACGCTGCGGTCGCAGCGCTCCGCCAGGTGGGGATGGTGGGTGACGATCAGGAACGAGGCGCCCAGGTCGGCGTGCATCCGGTACATCAGCGTGAACACCTCGTCGGAGTTGTGCCGGTCCAGGTTGCCTGTGGGCTCGTCGGCCAGCACCGGCGGCAGCTTCGTCACCAGCGCGCGAGCGATTGCCACGTGCTGCTGCATGCCGCCGGAGAGATCGCCGGGCCGCTTGTACGTCGCGTCGGTCAGGCCCATGGCCGCAGCCCCTGGCGCGCGTGCTTGCGTCGTCAGCGACTGACGTGGCCCTCGCGCATCAGCGCCTGCAATTTCACGTTCTCGAGCGGGCTGAAGGCCGGCAGCAGGCGGCGGAACTGGAACACGAAGCCGCGGCGCGGCGCTTGTGTGTCAGCCAGGCGTCGTCGAGGCGGCCCACTTCCTCGCCCTGCAGCCGGTAGCTCAGGCTACCGCGACGCGCTCGAGCACGCCGGCATCGCCTTCGATCCCGACCTGGTGGTGGCCGGCGACTTCACGGAGGCCGGCGGCCTGATGGCGGTGAACAAACTGTTAGACCGCGGCGTTCCCTTCACGGCCGTGATGGCGTCCAACGACCAGGCGGCCATCGACGTGCTGCTGGGGTTGCACCGGCGCGGCCTGCGCGTGCCCGACGACGTCTCGGTGGTCGGCTTCGACGACCTCGCGCCAGCGCGCTTCTCGATCCCGCCGCTGACCACGGTGCGGCAGTCGGTGTACGAGACCGGCGCTATCGCCGCGCGCTGCATCCTGGAGATCCTGCAGGGGCGCCGCCCCTGCCCGGTGCTGCCGGCTCCGACGCTGGAGCCGCGCGAGTCCACCCGGCGTCACCGGCGATAGGTCTTCAGGGGTGCGCGCGTGCGCCCGGCCCGGGGGCCTCGCGCCCGAGCCACGCCGCGCCGCGCACGCCCGAGGCGTCGCCATGCATGCTCGGCACCAGCCGGGTGCGCACCGGGTCACGCACGCCGCCCGAGAACACCCAGTTCGACCACAGCGCCGGGACCTGCTCGTAGAGGTGCGTCATGCGCGAGAGGCCGCCGCCGAGCACGATGATGTCGGGGTCGAGGAGGTTGATCACGGACGCGAGCGCGCGCGCCAGCCGGCTGGCGTGGCGGTCGAGCGTGGCGCGGCAGGCGGAGTCACAGGCTTCGGCGCGCGCGACGATGGCTTCGCCGGTGAGGTTCTCGCCGGTCACGGCGAGGTGGTCGCGCGCAAGTCCGGGCCCGCTGACCAGCGTCTCGACGCAGCCGCGCTGGCCGCAGTAGCAGGCCGGGCGGGGCTCGTCGTCGGCCAGCCAGGGCAGCGGGTTGTGGCCCCACTCGCCGGCCAGCCGGTTGGGGCCGCTCAGCACCCGCCCGTCGACCGCGATGCCCGCGCCCATACCGGTGCCCAGGATGGCGGCGAAGACGACCCGTGCGCCCACGCCGGCGCCGTCGGTGGCTTCCGACAGCGCAAGACAGTTGGCGTCGTTCTCGATGCGCACGGGCTGGTGCAGCAGCGCGGCGAGGTCGCGTTCGAGCGGCTGGCCGTTGAGCCAGGTGGAGTTCGCGTTCTTCATCAGGCCCTCCGGCGTGAGGCTGCCGGGGGTGCCGAGGCCGACGGTGACCTTCCCGCCGGCCTGCGCCCTTGCCTGCAGCACGAGCCCGGCGATGGCCTGCAGCGTCTCGCGGTAGTCCTGCTGCGGCGTCGCGATGCGGCGCCGCCAGGCTTCGTGGCCGGCCGCGTCGAGCAGCACCGCTTCGATCTTCGTGCCCCCCAGGTCGATGCCCAGGGCAGGGATGTCGTTCATGGCGCGCCAGCGTACCGCATGGCGCGTCCTGCTGCCCGATCCGCGTTCAGCCGCGGGCCTGAGCGTCGCCGACGGGGCATGACCGTGCCGTCTGCGTGGCCGGTGCCTTGGCCCACTCGGCTGCCACCGTTCCGGTGAACGACAGCGCGTCTATGGCCATCAGCATCGCGATGGTCATCATCGCTGCCATGCCGAACGATGCAGCCTTGGAGGCGGTGGTCGACTTGTTCATGATGCTGTCCTTTCGCTGCCTGCCGGCCGCACCGTGCGGTGGCATGAGCATGAATGTAGGAAGCATCGAAGTTCACCGCGAGCTGCGCGCGACGCGCGGCGCAGGCGCTGCGACGAACTGCCGCAGGCGCCGACGAGCGGCGGCGCGCCTCGCGTTCAGATCGCCTTGGTGCGGGTTTCCAGCCAGGCCAGCGCGTCGCCGCTCACCAGCGGCGCGAGACGCTCGCGCACGGTGGCGTGGTAGCGGTTGAGCCAGCCCACTTCGTCGGCGCGCAGCAGCGTGGCGTCGATGCAGCGGGTGTCGATCGGGCACAGCGTCAGCGTCTCGAACTCGAGGAACTCGGCGAAGGTGGCGCCCTCCGGCGTCACGGCTGGCACGTTCAGCACCAGGTTCTCGATGCGCACGCCCCACTGGCCGGGCCGGTACACGCCCGGCTCGATCGAGGTGATCATGCCGGGCTCCATCGCCATGTTGGCGTCGGGGATGGTCTTGCTGATGCTCTGCGGACCTTCGTGGACGTTCAGGAAGTAGCCCACGCCGTGGCCGGTGCCGTGGCCGAACTCGATGCCCTCGGCCCACAGCGGCGAACGTGCAATGGCGTCGAGCATCGGCGAGAGCGTGCCGCGCGGGAAGCGCGTGCGCGACAGCGCCATCGTGCCCTTGAGCACCAGCGTGTAGTCGCGCTTCATCGCGGCGCTGACGGTGCCGACAGGCCACACGCGGGTGATGTCGGTGGTGCCGCCGAGGTACTGAGCGCCGGAGTCGATGAGCAGCAGGCCGTCGCCCTCGATCACGGCGTGCGACTCGGGCGTGGCGCGGTAGTGCGGCATCGCGCCGTTGGCGTTGAAGCCGGCGATGGTGGAAAAGCTCAGGCCGACGAAGTTCGGGCGCTTGGCTCGCGCGGCGCTCAGGCGCTCGTCGATCGTCAGCTCGGTGATGCGCTCGCGGCCCAGCGCCTGCTCGAACCAGGCGTAGAACTCGCACATCGCCGCGCCGTCGTGGGCCATGGCCTCGCGAACGAACGCGGTCTCGGGCGCGGTCTTGCGGCTCTTGGCCAGCGTGCTCGGGTTGATGGCCTCGGCGATGCGGCAGCCCGTGCCGACCTGCTCGCGCAGGCCATGCGTGACGCGACGCGGGTCGATCAGCAGCACGTCGCCCTGGCGCAGCGTGGCCAGTGCCTCGCCGGCAGCGGCATAGGGCGCGAGCGTCACGCCGTCGGCGGCCAGCTCGGCGGCCAGGGCGGCATCGATCTTGCCGACGCCGACGAACAGCCGGGCCCCCTGTGGCCCGAGCAGCAGGTGGCCGAGGAACACCGGGTTGTATTCGACGTCGCTGCCGCGCAGGTTCAGCACCCAGGCCAGGTCATCGACGGTGGAGACGAAGTGGTGCGTGGCGCCATGGCGTGCCATCGCTTCGCGAAGCTGCGAAAGCTTGCGGGCGCGGGCCGTGGGCGCCCACGGGGCGGCGTGCGCATAGACCGGTGCCGAGGGAAGGGCGGGGCGGTCGGGCCAGACGACGGCCAGCGGGTCGCGGTCGGTGCGCAGCAGCACGCCGGCAGCGTCGAGCCGCGCCTTCAGCGCCTGGGCTGCAGCCAGCCCCAGCACCTGGCCGTCGACGGCGACGACGGAACCGCGCGGTACCTCGGTGGCCAGCCACTCGATGTGCGTGGTGGCAGTGCCGGTGGGTATCTTCACCAGGTCGATGCCGCTTCCCGAGAGTTCGGCCTCGGCCTGCACCCAGTAGCGGCTGTCGGCGAAGACGGCGGCCTTGTCGACGGTGACGACCAGGGTGCCCATCGACCCGGTGAAGCCCGACAGCCATTGGCGGCCCTGCCAGCGGCCCGGCAGGTACTCGCTCAGGTGCGGGTCGCTGGAGGGCACGAGCACGGCGTGCACGCCGTCGCGGCGCATCGCCTCGCGCAGCGCGTCGACGCGCAGGCGGTGGGGGTTGGTGCGCGTGTCCATGGCTTGTCTCCTTGCGGGGGGCTGCGGCGGGTCCGGGGATTCTAGGCAGCCGGGCCCCGTTGCTGCGACCGCGGTCTCAAAGGTCGGTGCGCAGCTTCCAGATCTCGGGGAACAGCACGGTGTCGAGCATCTTGCGCAGGTAGCCGACGCCGTTGGTGCCGCCGGTGCCGCGCTTGAAGCCGATCACGCGCTCGACCGTCGTCAGGTGGCGGAAGCGCCAGAGCCGGAAAGCGTCCTCGAGGTCGGTCAGCTCCTCGCCGAGCTGGTACAGGTCCCAGTGGTGTGTCGGATCGCGGTAGACGGTCAGCCACGCCGCCTCGACCTCGTCGCTGGCGGGGTAGGGCTGCGTCCAGTCCCGCTCGACGTGACTGGCCGGCACCGGCAGGCCCCGCCGCGCCAGCAGGCGCAGCGCCTCGTCGTACAGCGACGGCGCGCGCCAGGCCGCCTCGACGTGGGCCAGCAGGTCGGGCCGGTGCGAGTGCGGCCGCAGCATCGCGGCGTTCTTGTTGCCCAGGCGGAACTCGATGCAGCGGTACTGCCAGCTCTGGAAGCCGCTGGAGTTGGCGAGGTAGCCGCGGATCGCGCTGTACTCGGGCGGCGTCATCGTCGCCAGCACGTCCCAGGCGTGGACGAGCTGCTCCATGATCTTCGAGACCCGCGCCAGCATCTTGAAGGCCGGCGGCAGTTCGTCGGCTGCCACGTGGGCGATGGCCGCGCCCAGTTCGTGCAGCATCAGCTTCATCCACAGCTCGCTGGTCTGGTGCTGCACGATGAAGAGCATCTCGTTGTGGTCGGGTGACAGCGGATGCTGCGCGTTCAGGACCGCATCGAGATGCAGGTAGTCGCCGTAGCTCATGTCGGCGCTGAAGTCGAGCTTGGCGTCGTGGTGCGACGCCGGCGCGTCGGGGTGCATGGGGCAGCCGCTCATGGGAGGCTCCTGGCCGTCAGGTGACGGCGTTGCGGCGGTTGAACTCGGGGCGGCGCCACTCGCCCGACTCCAGCACCTGCCGCAGGTGCTCGGCGGCGTCCCAGGCGTCGACGAAGCGCAGGTACAGCGGCGTGAAGCCGAAGCGCAGGATGTCGGGCGCGCGGAAGTCGCCGATCACGCCGCGGGCGATCAGCGCCTGCACGACCGGGTAGCCCATCTCGGGGTGGCTGAAGCAGACCTGGCTGCCGCGCAACGCGTCTTCGGTCGGCGAGGCCAGCGCGAGCTGAGGGCAGGTGGCCTCGACGCGCGCGGCGAACAGGCGCGTGAGCGCCAGCGACTTCTCGCGAAGCGCCGACATGCCGCCAAGCGGCTCGGCGGCCAGCACGGTGTCGACGCCGCACTCCAATGCCGCCATCGACAGCAGCGGCGGCGTGCCCACCAGGTAGCGCGAGATGCCGGCGGCCGGCCGGTAGCCGGGGTTGAACTCGAACGGCGAGGCGTGCCCCATCCAGCCGGCCAGCGGCTGCCAGAAGCGGTCGGCATGGTCGGGGCGCACCCACACGAAGGCCGGCGCGCCGGGGCCGCCGTTGAGGTACTTGTAGCCGCAGCCGATCGCGAAGTCGGCGCGCGCGGCATGCAGGTCGACCGGCACCGCGCCAGCCGAGTGCGCCAGGTCCCAGATCGCCAGCGCGCCAGACTCGTGCGCGGCGTGCGTCAGCGCCGCCATGTCGTGCATGCGCCCGGTGCGGTAGTTGACGTGCGTGAGCATCAGAACGGCGACGTCGTGCCCCATGCGACGCTGCAGGTCCTCGGGGTCGTCGGCCAGCACCAGCTCGAAGCCGCGTTCGCGCGCCAGCGCCTCGGCGATGTAGAGGTCGGTCGGGAAGTTGCTGCGCTCCGAGAGGATGATCTTGCGCGCCGGCGCATCCTCGGCCGCGATGGCCAGCGCCGCCGCCAGCACCTTGAAGAGGTTGACCGAGGTCGAGTCGGCCACCACCAGTTCGCCCGGGCGGGCGCCGACCAGCCGCGCGACCTTGTCGCCCACGCGCTGCGGCAGCGTGATCCAGCCGGCGCTGTTCCAGCTGCGTATGAGGCCCGTACCCCACTCTTCGGAGACCACCTGCGCAACGCGCGCCGCGGTGGTGCGGGGCAGCACGCCCAGCGAGTTGCCGTCGAGGTAGATCACGCCGGCGGGCAGCGCGAACTGCTCGCGTAGCGGGGCCAGCGGGTCGGCTGCATCGAGCGCCAGGGCTTCGTCTCGGGTCGTCATGGCATTCCTCCTTCACGCGCCCGGCAGCGCGCGCAGCACGGCGCGCACGGGCGAGGCGTCCGCGGTGGTGAGCTTCAGCGGCAGCGCGATCAGTTCGTAGTCGCCCTCGGGCACCTCGTCGAGCACGAGGTTCTCGAGCACCCGCAGGCGGCGACGGCGGATGACCTGGTGGCTGGCTAGCGTCTTGCTGTCGGCGGGATCGATGCTGGCGGTGTCGATGCCGACGAGCGTCACGCCGAGGTCGGCCAGGCGGTCGACCAGTGCCGGATCGAAGCCGGCGAGCTGCGGATCCCAGCGATCTGCCGGCATGCGTTCATAGGTGCGCACCAGCACCCTGGCGGGCAGGGTGTTCGTGCAGGCGTGCGCGACGTGTTCCCAGCGCACCAGCGGGCCGCAGCCGATGGCGTGCACGACGCGGCAGGGACCGAGGAAGGGTTCGAGGTCCAGTTCGCCCACCGGGGCGCCGGCGGCGTCGTAGTGCAGCGGCGCGTCGGCGTGGGCACCGGTGTGCGGGCTGAGCGTGAGCTTGCTCACGTTCACCGGGCAGCCCGGCCCCATCGTCCAGCCCCAGTCGAGTTTGAACGCGGCGTCGCCGGGGAACACCGGCGAGCCCGGGTGCACCGGCGGAGAGATGTCCCACAGGCGAGGCATGGTCCGGATCATAGGAGCCGCAGGCGCTTTGGTCCTGAATAGTTGACAACTAAAGTATCGGCGCAAAGAATCTGTCACCGTCACCTCCACACGCAGGGCCCGCATGACCTGGAGCGCGCACGTCGACACCTTCGCCCGCGACCACCTGCCGCCGCCCGAGCAGTTGCCCGAGTTCATCTTCGAGCTCCCGGAGCTGCAGTTCCCGCAGCGGCTGAACTGTGCCGGCGCGCTGCTGGACCACTGGGTCGAGTCGGGCCAGGGCGACCGCATCTGCATCCTCGGCCACGGCGTGCGCTGGACATACGCCGAACTGCAGGCCCGTGCCAACCGCATCGCCCGCGTGCTGGTCGAGGATCTCGGCCTCGTTCCCGGCAACCGGGTGCTGCTGCGAGGCGCCAACTCCCCGATGCTGGCGGCGTGCTGGTACGGCGTCGTCAAGGCTGGCGGCATCGCGGTGGGCACGATGCCCCTGCTGCGCGCCCGCGAGCTGACGACGATCGTCGACAAGGCGCGGGTCACCCACGCGCTGTGCGACGCGCGGCTCGCCGACGAACTGGCCGCGGCCGTGCCAGCCTGCCCCACGCTGCGCCACGTGCTGCACTTCAAGGGTGGCGAGGGCAGCGCGCTCGAGTCGCTGGCCGCCGCCAAGCCGGCCACCTTCGACAACGTCGACACCGCGGCCGACGACACCTGCCTGATGGCCTTCACCTCGGGCACCACCGGGGTGCCCAAGGGCACGATGCACTTCCACCGCGACGTCATGGCGGCCTGTGCCTGCTGGCCGCCGCACGTGCTGCGCGCGCGGCCCGACGACGTCTTCATCGGCAGCCCGCCGCTGGCCTTCACCTTCGGCCTGGGCGGCCTGCTGTTGTTCCCGATGTCGATCGGGGCGGCGTGCGTGCTCGTCGAGAAGGCCACGCCCGACGCGCTGCTGCCCGCCATCGCGCAGTTCCGCGCCAGCGTGTGCTTCACCGCCCCGACGAGCTACCGTGCGATGGCCGCGCAGGTCGCGCAGCACGACGTCTCCAGCCTGCGCAAGTGCGTGTCCGCCGGCGAGGCGCTGCCGGCGGCCACGCGCAAGCTCTGGAAGGACGCCACCGGCATCGAGATCATCGACGGCATCGGCTCCACCGAGATGCTGCACATCTTCATCTCGGCCGACGAGGCCCGCGCCCGCGGCGGCGCGACCGGTTACGTGGTGCCAGGGTACCGGGCCGCGATCCTCGACGAGCAGGGCCATGAACTGCCGCCCGGGCAGGTCGGGAGGCTGGCGGTGAAGGGCCCGACCGGGTGCAAGTACCTCGCCGACGACCGCCAGCGGCAGTACGCGCAGAACGGCTGGAACCTGACGGGAGATGCCTACCTCGTCGATGCCGACGGGCAGTTCGTCTACCAGGCGCGCACCGACGACATGATCATCTCCGGCGGCTACAACATCGCCGGGCCGGAGGTTGAGGGCGCGCTGCTGCTGCACCCGGCGGTGGCCGAGTGCGGTGTCGTCGGCAAGCCCGACGAGGCGCGCGGGATGATCGTCAAGGCCTTCGTGGTCCTCAAGCCCGGGAACGAGCCTGGGGAGGCGATGACGCGCGAACTGCAGGACTTCGTCAAGCAGACCATCGCGCCTTACAAGTACCCGCGCGAGATCGAGTTCCGCCCGAATCTTCCGCGCACGGAGACGGGCAAGCTGCAGCGTTTCAGGCTGCGAGAAGGGGCGTGAGCATGAAGGTCCTGCAGCCGCCCGGGTGGGCACCGCCCAAGGGCTACGTCAACGGCATCGCCGGCCGCGGCACGATGGTTTTCGTGGCCGGGCAGATCGGCTGGAACGCGCAGTGCCAGTTCGAGAGCGACGACCTGGTGCAGCAGGTGCGGCAGGCCCTGCTGAACGTGCGCGCCGTGCTGGCCAAGGCCGGCGCGGCGCCCGAGCACATCGCCCGCATGACCTGGTATCTCGTGGACAAGCGAGAGTACCTCGCCAGGGCGCGCGAGATCGGCGCCGTCTACCGCGAGACCGTCGGCAGCTATTCGGTGGCGATGACGGCGGTGGAGGTGAGCGCGCTGATCGAGGACCGCGCCAAGGTCGAGATCGAGGTGACGGCCGTCGTGCCCTGATCAGCGACCCAGAGGTGGCAGCCCGTGGCGGCGCCGTGCGGCGTCGCAGGCCTCGTCGCCGATGCCCAGCGGCGCGCGCAGGCCGAACTCGCGGCACGGCGACGGGCGCCATTCGTGGATGCCGCAGGCCACCTGCACGCCTACCGTGCCGACAAGCGCCGCGCAGCGCGGCGGCTGGTGATCGGTGCCGCGCATGCGGCAGGTGCGGCCCGTGAGCTCGCTGGCCAGGCCCTCGGGCACGGCGCCGCCCTCGGGCGCCCACTCCTCGCGGTCGAAGTCGACGCGAAAGCTCGCGCAGCAGGCGCCGCAGCGGGTGCAGGGGTTGTCGGCCGCCATGCGCTCAGGTCCGCACCACGGTGACGCTGCAGCTCGACTGCGCCACCACCTGCGAGCTCACGCTTCCCAGGTAGCGCCGCAAGGCCGAGGTGCCGCGCGCGCCCATCACGATGTGGTCGACCTGGTTGCGCTCGGCGAACTCGACGATAGCCGCCGCGGGCTCGGGCGCCTCGAGGACGTGGAAGGTCAGCCGGCTCTCGCCGAGCGCGAGCGCCCGGCCCAGCGGGCGTGCCCAGTGGCGCAGGCCGACGAGCTGCTTGACGTGGCGGCTGGGCTCGCCGCTGGCGCCCCGGGGCTCGGCGGCGATGCGCCCGCCGCGCAGTACGCACACGCAGGCCAGCCGGGCGCCGGGCTCGGCCGCGACGATGCGGCGCACCGCCTCGCGCTGCTGCTCCAGCAGTTCCGGCGACGCGTTCTCGATGTCGACGGCCGCCAACACGATCGGGCTCTTCATCAGCTGGCTGGCGGCACCGAGCCGGCGCTGCACCCGGGCCTCGGCGCCGAGCGATGCCTTCCAGCGACGCAGCCTATCCATCAGGCCGCCGGCCCCGGTTCGCTGGGCGCGCGCGCTCAGCGGCATCTGGTCGACGTCCTGCAGCACCAGCGCGAGCTGCGCGGCGCTTTGCCAGCGCCGGTCGGGGTCGACCTCCAGGCAGGTCAGGATCACCTCCTGCAGCCACGGCGGGCAGTCCTTGCGCAGCGCCCGTGGCGGCAACGGGTCGGTGTAGAGCCGGCGGCGCAGCCCGCGCACGGTGGTGGGGGCGCCGAAGGGGCGCTCGCCCGTCGTCAAGTGGTAGAGCATCACGCCCAGCGCGAACAGGTCCGAGCGCGGGTCGTCGCGCACGAAGCGCACCTGCTCGGGCGACATGTACGGCCCGGTGCCCAAGGGAAGGCGGAACTCCTCCTCGAGCAGGTCGGGCAGGCGGTCGTGGCGGGACAAGCCGAAGTCCACCAGCACGGCCGTGCCGTCGGGGCGGAACATGATGTTGCTCGGCTTGACGTCGAGGTGCACCAGCCGCTGGCGGTGCAGGTCGTGCAGCGCGACGGCCACGCTGCGTGCGATGGCGTGGATCTCGTCGAAGGGCAGCGGCGCGCGGTCCAGGCGCGGCCGCAGCGACTCGCCCTCGATGCGCTCCATGACCAGGTAGGGCTGGCGCGTGAAGTCGCCGCGGGCCGCGAAGCGCGGCACGTGGGGCCCGGTCAGCACCGGCAGGATCATCTGCTCGACCTCGAAGCCGACGACGGCGGCGGGGTCCTCGCCGCCCTCCAGGCGCGGCATCTTCATGACCAGCGGCATCGGCGGCGCGCCGTCGGCCGCATCGGGTTCGACGCGGCTGACTTTCCAAAGGTGGGCCATGCCGCCGCGGTGCAGGTACTCGTCGAGACGGAAGCCGTCGATGACCTGGCCGGCGCGCAGCGCCGAGACCGGCGCTGGGGCCGGCGCTGGCGCGGCGTCAGTGCCCATCGGCCAGTCGCTCGGCCAGGCGTTGGGGAAGGTTGGCGGCGCGGATCTTGGCCTGGGCCGACTCGACGTCGTAGGGCACGCGCCACCAGGTGACGCTGCCGCTGGCGCTGTCGTGGATGGCGTAGCAGGCGGCGGGGTCGCCGTCGCGCGGCTGGCCAGCCGAGCCCGGCACCACCAGCCACTGCCGGCTCGGCGTCAGCGGCACTGGAACGCCGGGCACCGGCATGAACTCGCCGGCCTTGCCGGCGGCCGAGAGGTGGTAGAGATGCGGCTCGTGCACGTGGCCGATGAAGGTGACGCGCTGGCGTGTCGCGCCCATGCTGCGCACTGCCTCGCCGCGGCCCAGCACGTAATCCCACTCGGCCGGTGCCCAGGCATTCGCGTGGACGTGGAGCACGTCGCCTTCCTCGTGCTGGAGGGGCAGGGAAGCGAGGAAGTCGATCTGCGCCGTGTCGAGGCGCTGGCGGGTCCAGCCGACCACGTACGCCGGATCCGGGCGCATCGACGGCGTGGGTCCGCGAACGACGGCGATGTCGTGGTTGCCCATCACGGCGATGGCGCCTTCGCGCACGAGCAGCCGTGCGGTGTCGACGACCCAGCCGGGGTCGGCGCCATAGCCCACGAAGTCGCCCAGCAGCGCGAAGCGATCGGCGCCATGCCGCTCGGCGTGATCGAGCACGGCCTCGACGGCCTCGCGGTTGGCGTGCAGGTCGGTGAGAACTGCGGTCTTCAAGCGACGTGGTCAGCCGATGCGGCCGAGCAGCAGGTACTCCATCAAGGCCTTCTGCACGTGCATCCTGTTTTGGCTCCGGCACGCGCCTTCGGCGCTTGACTTCGCTGGCGCGAAGTCAGCCTGCACCGAAACAGAATGCACGTGGAGTGTGCTCACCCGATCCTTCCGAGCAGCAGGTACTCCATCAAGGCTTTCTGCACGTGCATCCTGTTTTCTGCCTCGTCCCAG
>JBILNT010000263.1:0-3486 GCA_044374875.1 Rubrivivax sp. | reverse complement strand
ACAGCGACTTTGGAGAACCATTGATTGTTCACCGCGGCTCCTTGATACGGATCTTCAGCCTACGCCAGCAGACGCGGCCCGATTCCGTGATATGAGGGGCATTCTAGACCTGTCAAGGGGCCGGACAGCCCGCCGTAGCCAATGACCGCCATGGCAGCGGACCCTTTGTGGCAACGGGGGTCGACGGCCTCTTGATCGATGTCATGAGCGCTTGGGACCGATGCCGACGAGAAAGGTTTCCGCCGACTTGTCACGCGAGGCCTTGGGCTTGATCGGCTTGACGACGCGGAACGACTCCTTGAACAGCTTGACGAGCTGGCTGTAGCCGCTGCCGTGGAAGGCCTTGCAGACCAGGGCCCCCTCGGGACGCAGGTGGCGCAGCGCGAACTCGACCGCCAGTTCCACCAGGTGCGAGACGCGCGCAGCATCCGAGGCCGGGATGCCGGAGAGGTTGGGCGCCATGTCGGACACCACGACGTCGACCGGCGCTCCGGCGAGGCACTGCTCGACCTGCCGCAGCACCTCGTCCTCGCGGAAGTCGCCCTGGATGAAGTCGACGCCCGCGACCGGCTCGAAGGGCAGCAGGTCGAGCGCGATGATCCGGCCGTCGAGCGCGCCCTCGGCGGCGCCCTGAGGCGCCAGCCGCCTGCGAACGTACTGGCTCCAGGCGCCCGGGGTCGCGCCGAGGTCGACGACGGTCATGCCCGGCTTGATCAGGCCCAGGGCCTCGTCGATCTCCTTGAGCTTGTAGGCCGCGCGCGCCCGGTAGCCCTCCCGTTGGGCCAGGCGCACGTAGGGATCGGTCAGGTGATCGTTCAGCCAGGCGCGGTTGACCTTGCTGCTCTTCTTCTTCGCACTCATCTGGCGTCGATAATACGTGGATGCCCATGCTGACCCTGACCCCCGCCCAGCGCAAGGAACACCGCGCTGCCGCCCATCACCTGGATCCTGTCGTCCAGATCGGGGCCGACGGGCTGACCGATGCCGTCGTCCGCGAGGCCGATGCGGCATTGCGCGCCCACGGGCTGATCAAGGTGCGCGTCTTCTCCGACGACCGTGCAGCCCGCGAGGCCGCGATGCTCGAACTCGCCGGGCGGCTCGATGCCGCACCGGTGCAGCACATCGGCAAGCTGATCGTGCTGTGGCGCCCGATCCCGCCGAAGGAGAAGGCCGAGGCCACCGAGCGCAAGCCCGGCCCGCGCGTCGTCAAGATCGTCAAGTTCTCCAAGAGCGGCAACCATCGGGCCACGATCAGCAAGGTCAAGGTGCTGGGCAACGAGCGCGTGACGCCCGGCGGACTGGTCAAGCGCGCGAAGACACGCGCCACCAGCGTCAAGAAGAAGGCGGCGGACTGAAGCCCTTCAGCGTGGCGGCGCGGCGCGAGCGGCCCGCCACGCCAGCGCCAGCACGAGCGCGAGCTTGACGCCGTAGAAGGCCGCGCTGATGGCGTGCAACTGGCCGAACGACAGCGCACCCTGCCCGGCGCGCGCGGCGTCCATCATCGGCTGGACGGCGAAGTATCCCGCCACGGTGCAGAACAAGGCGCCCAGCGCCAGGCCCATGCCGGCGGAGAAGCCGCTGCCCTGGCCGGCATCAGCGGCGCGGCGGGCCGCCGCACGCTCGAGGACGACGAGCACGATGCCGATCACGAGGCTGGTGTAGGCCTCCTGCGCCAGCATCCGGGCCGCCACCTTGCCGGCCACCGCCCGCTCGAGCAGCGCGAATGCGGCCGGCGTGGCCAGTGCTGCCACGCACAGCATCCAGCCGGCCCACAGCCCGGGCAGCAGGCGGCGCAGCCGTTCGATCATGACGCGCGCGCCACCCTTCAGGCGTAGCGGACGTCGACGATCTCCCAGTGGCGCACGCCGCCGGGTGCCTGGACCTCGGCAACGTCGCCGGCGGACTTGCCGATCAGCGCGCGCGCGATCGGGCTGGAGATCGAGATCAGGCCGAGCTTCAGGTCGGCCTCGTCGTCGCCGACGATCTGGTAGGTGACCTTCGCGCCGGTGTCCTCGTCCTCGAGGTCGACGGTGGCGCCGAAGACGGCGCGGCCGCCGGCGTCGAGTGTCGACGGGTCGATCACCTGCGCGGCCGCCAGCTTCCCCTCGAGCTCGAGGATCCGCCCTTCGATGAAGCCCTGCTTGTCCTTGGCGGCGTCGTACTCGGCGTTCTCGGAGAGGTCACCCTGCGCCCGGGCCTCGGCGATCGCCTGGATCACGGCATGGCGCTCGACGGTCTTCAGGCGGTGCAGCTCTTCCTTGAGCTTCTCGGCGCCGCGCTTGGTCAGGGGGATCGTGGCCATGTGGATGAAGTCCGTCGGGGATGCGATGAAAGTGGGGGTGACTCTGGAGCACGACGGGCCGCCCCGGGATCTTCTCGACCCCGCGGGGGCGGGCCGGGCGGAACCCGGCTCAGCGGGCGCTCGGAAGCAAGACCGCCGCCGGCACCCCGGTCTACGGAGCGCCGGCGGCGGACTGGTCGGCGAGAAGTCTATTGCAGTTCGGCCTGCAGTTCCTGCAGGGACATCACGGCCAGGTCCTCCTGGTGCTTCATCGCCTCGACGGCGGCCTCGCAGCCGGCCATCGTGGTGTAGTAGGTCACCCGGTTGGCCAGTGCCGCGGTGCGGATGTAGCGCGAGTCGGCGATGGCGGTGCGGGTCTCGTCGACCGTCGTGAACACCAGCTGGATCTCGCCGGCCTTGACCATGTCGGCGATGTTCGGGCGCCCGTCCTTGACCTTGTTGACCGTGCGCACCGGCAGCCCGGCCGCCGCGATGGCCGCGGCCGTGCCCTTGGTGGCCACGACCTGGAAGCCGAGCTTGACGAGGTCGGCCGCGACCTGCACCGCCCGCGCCTTGTCGCTGTTCTTCACCGTCACCACCACGGTGCCCTTGGCGGGCAGCCGCGAACCGGCGCCGAGCTGGCTCTTGAGCATCGCCTCGCCGAAGCTGCGTCCGACGCCCATCACCTCGCCGGTGGAGCGCATCTCGGGGCCGAGGATGGGATCCACGCCGGGGAACTTGTTGAACGGGAAGACCGCTTCCTTGATGCTGAAGTAGCCGGGGACGATCTCGCGCGGCGCGAGGCCGCCCAGGCCCTTCTGGTCGGCCAGCTTCGTGCCGGCCATGCAGCGCGCGGCGATCTTGGCCAGCGGCTGGCCCGTGGCCTTGCTGACGAAGGGCACGGTGCGCGAGGCGCGGGGGTTGACCTCGAGCACGTAGACCACCGCATCGGCGCCCTCGCCCTGGATCGCGAATTGCACGTTCATCAGGCCGACGACCTTCAGCGCGCGCGCCATGAGTTCCGTCTGACGGCGGAGCTCGGCCTGCAGGGCCGCCGGCAGCGTGTAGGGCGGCAGCGAGCAGGCCGAGTCGCCGGAATGGATGCCGGCGGCCTCGACGTGCTCCATGATGCCGCCGATCATCACGTCGGTGCCGTCGGCCAGGCAGTCGACGTCGACCTCGATGGCGTCGTCCAGGAAGCGGTC
>JBILNT010000262.1:0-3499 GCA_044374875.1 Rubrivivax sp. | reverse complement strand
ATCTTCATGCCGATCTTCATCCCGCTGCTGGACAACTTCGGAGTCGACCCGCTGTTCTTCGGCCTGCTGGTGGCGCTGAACCTGCAGACCGCCTTCCTCAGCCCGCCGGTGGCGATGGCGGCCTTCTACCTGAAGGGCGTCAGCCCGCCGCACGTGACGCTGAACCAGATCTTCGCCGGCATGCTGCCCTTCATGGGGATCCAGATCATCGCCATCGTGCTGCTGTACGTGTTCCCCGAGATCGGCATGTGGCTGCCCGAGGTGCTCTACCGCTGATGCGGGGGATGCGGGGCCGATGACCACGCCAGCCGATGCCGCGCTCGCGGGCCTGAGGGTCTTCGAGCGCGGCTGGCTCTCTTCGAACAACGTCCTGCTGTTCGACGGCGACGGCAGCGCCACGCTGGTCGACAGCGGGCACGTCACGCACGCGGCGCAGACCGAGGCCCTGGTCCGCCACGCGCTGGGCGGTGCCGAGACCGGCACGCGACTCACGCGGGTGCTCAACACCCACCTGCACTCCGACCACTGCGGCGGCAACGCGACGCTGCAGCGCGCCTTCGGCGCCGAGGTCTGGATCCCGCCGGGGCAGTTCGACGCAGTGCGCGATTGGGACGAAGGTGCGCTGAGCTACCGCGCGACGGGGCAGCTGTGCGAACGCTTCTCGCCCGGGCGGGCCCTGCGGCCGGGGAGCCTGCTGCACGCCGGTGGACGCCGCTGGGACGTGCTCGCCGCACCCGGCCACGACCCGCACTCGGTGATCCTGTTCGACGATGCGCACGGGGTGCTGATCTCCGCCGACGCGCTGTGGGAGAACGGCTTCGGCGTCGTGTTCCCCGAACTCGAGGGCGAGGCGGGGTTCGACGACGCGGCCGCGGTGCTGGACACCATCGAGCGGCTTCCCGTGCAGTGGGTCGTGCCCGGCCACGGTGCGCCCTTCGACGACGTCGCGGGCGCGCTGCGAAGGGCGCGCGAGCGGTTGTCGTCGTGGCGCTCGGAACGCTCACGCCACACCCGCTACGCCGCCAAGGTACTGCTCAAGTACCACCTGATGGAAGTGCGCGAACAGCCGCTGGACGCGATGCTGGCCTGGTACGTCGCCACCCCGCTGCTGCGCCGGGCGCACGCCGACTCCGGCGGCGAGTCGGTGCAGGATTGGGCCGGCGCGATGTTCTCCGACCTGCTCCGGTCGGGTGCGCTGGTCCTCGGCGAGGACGGCATCGTGCGCGACGGCGGCTGAGAGCCTGAGGCCGCTCCCGCGACGCGCCGCGTCGTGCCTCAGGCGCCGAAAAGCAGGTCGGCCGTGGTGGTCGACGCCGTCCCGGTCAGGGTGACCAGCAGCTGCAGCTCACCGGCCGTCACGTCGGCGTTCGCATCGGCAGCCGTGAACAGGAACAGCGCGCTGCTGCTGCCGTTGTCGACCATGAACAGGCAGCGATCACCCACCGCCCAGGCCGCCGTCGCACTGCCGATCTTCGCGGCCGCCGAGGCCGCCGTGATCCCGCCCGTGATGTTGCTGGTGAACACCACCAGCTCTGCCGTCGGCGCGAAGCCGCCCGGCGCGCCGCGGGTGACCGCGCCGTCGACGCTCGTGTCGCCGTTGCCGATGGTGAAGGCCGCCTGGCTCACCTTCAGGTGGTCGACGCCGCGGGCGAAGTCCCTGACCGTGTCGGCCGCGCCGGCGCTGCCGAGCACGAAGACGTCGGCGCCGGCGCTGCCCGTCAGCGTGTCGGCGCCGCCGCGGCCGTCGAGCACGTTGGCGGCCCCGTTGCCGACGATCACGTTGGGAAGATCGTTGCCCGTGCCGTTGCTCCTCCCGGCGCCCGTCAGCGTGAGCCGCTCGACCTGCGCCGCGAGCGTGTGCGTGACGCTGCTGCTCACGCGATCGGTGCCCCCGCCGGCCGCTTCGACCACCTTGTCGCCGCTGCTGTCGACGACGAAGAGATCGTTGCCGGCCCCGCCGCGCATCGAATCCGCGCCAGCGCCGCCGTCGAGCGTGTCGTTGCCCGCCTGCCCGGCCAGCGTGTCCTTGCCTCCTGCACCGCGCAGGCTGTTGGCCGCGGCGTTGCCGGTGATGCGGTTGGCCAGCGCGTTGCCGGTGCCGGACACGGCCGCCGTCGCGGCCAGCGTCAGGTTCTCGACTTCGGCACCGAGCGTGAAGGTGACGCTGCTCGTGACACGGTCGGTGCCGCCACCGGCCGCCTCCACGACTTCGTCGCCGGCATCGTCGACAAGGTAGGAGTCGTTGCCGGCGCCGCCGGTCATCGAGTCGGCACCGGTCCCGCCGTCCAGCGTGTCGAGCCCGCTGCCGCCGATCAAGGTGTCGTTGCCGGCCAGGCCGCTGATCGAGTCGTCGCCGCCGAGGCCGTCGACGCGGTCGGCCGCGGCCGTTCCCGTCAACGTGTCATCGCCCTCGGTGGCGCCATTCGCCGACACCAGGGTCGCGATGGCCACCGGCGCGGCCGTGTCGAACTGCACGTACTCGATGCCCGTGATGCGGTCAGAGCCTTCCGGCCCGCTCACGAGGTAGGTGTCATCGCCCGCGGAGGTGACGGTGAACTGGTCGCGGGCGCCGAAGAAGAAGGCCACGTCCACACCGGTGCCGCCGTCGAGGCTGTCGTTGCCCATCTGGCCGTAGAGCGTGTCGTCGCCGCCGCGACCCTCGAGCCGATCGTTGCCGGCGCCGCCGAAGATCTGGTTCCCGTGGTCGTCACGGCCGATCAGCACGTCGTCGCCGCCCTTGCCCAGCAGCGTCGGGCCGAGGGTGGCGGTGGCCGACGCGTCGATCGTGTCGGCGCCCTCGCCCGTCACGTCGGCGATGGCGGTGGAGGAATAGACGACGTCGTCGATCGTGAAGTCCACGCCATCGGAGGTGGCGATCGTGAACACGTCGACGGTGCCCACGGCATCGGCATCGGTGCTGTCGTACCAGTACACGGCCGCGCGCGCCCAGTAGCGCCCGCCGCTGACACCCGAGTCCACGATCCACCACTGCCCCAGGTAGTCGTCGTGCGTGAAGGTGCTGCCCAGCGGACCGGAGAACGAATACTCGTAGCTTGCCGAGATGCACCCGTCGCTGGTGATGCGGTTGTGGTACTCGGTGTAGGACGATGTCTCGCTCGTGCTCGACGAGGTGGAGCGCGTGATGTCCTTGCCGACGAGCGTGGCCGCCAGCGTCGCGTTGAGGACCGGCACGGTGGCAGGGGTCGTCATCGCCGTTCTCCCGGGCAAGCTGAGTTCTGCGCGGATCAAGTCGGCATCGCACACCCGACGCACCGGAGCACTGGTCCGCGATGCGAGTCTGCGTGCCCGCGCCGCCCGGGGGTTGCGCTATCTCAACGCCAGGGGACGGCGCCCCTGCGAAGTCGCGGCGCCGAAAGCGCTCGACGACGCAAAAGCCGCGTCAGAGCCTGAGAGTTTTTCCGCCGCGGCCGAAAGGCGCGCCAAAACGCCCCGTATCCAGGCGCAAACCACAGCCATAGCTCGGGCTATGGCGAGGATT
>JBILNT010000116.1:0-11968 GCA_044374875.1 Rubrivivax sp. | reverse complement strand
CATGTAGACCACGCACTCCATGCCGTAGCGCGCGCAGATGGTCGCGGTGGCCACGCCGTGCTGGCCGGCGCCGGTCTCGGCGATCACGCGGGGCTTGCCCATGCGCCGCGCCAGCAGCGCCTGGCCGATGGTGTTGTTGACCTTGTGCGCGCCGGTGTGGTTCAGGTCCTCGCGCTTGAGGTGGATCTGCGCACCGCCGATCTCGCGGCTCAGCCGCGAGGCGTGGTAGACCGGGCTGGGGCGGCCGACGAAGTGCGCCAGCTCGTGGCGGAACTCGGCCTGGAACTCGGCATCTTCACGGTACTTCGCGTAGGCGGCGTCGAGCTCGCGCAGGGCGTGGATCAGCGTCTCGGCGACGAAGGTGCCGCCGTAGGAGCCGAAGTGCCCGCGGGCATCCGGCTGGTGGTAGTTCAGCATGGGGACTCTTCCGATCGGGAGGCGGCGCGCCGCTGGTCGGCATCGCGCACCGCATCGCAGAACCGGCGCATCAGCGAGGCGTCCTTGACACCCTTGGCCGCTTCCACGCCGGAGCTCACGTCAACGGCCCAGGGCCGGACGCTCAGAACCCCTTCGGTCACGTTGGCAGGATTCAACCCACCAGACAAAACGACCGGAAAGGGCGCGCTTGGTGGAATCAGTGACCAATCGAAAGCCTTTCCGCCGCCGCCGTAGCCTTCGACGTGCGCGTCCAGCAGGATCGCGTTCGCCGCACGGAAGCGGGAGCCAAAGTCTAGCAAATCGAACCCGGCGGCCATGCGGGCGGCGCGCAGCCACGGGCGCCCGTGCGCCAGCGTCGCGCAGGACTCGGGCGTCTCGTCGCCGTGGAACTGCAGCAGCGCGAGCGGCACCGCCTCGACGCCCGCACGGACCTCGTCGGCGGTCGCGTTGACGAACAGCAGCACGGGCGTGACGAACGGCGGCAGCCGCCGCGCGAGTTCACCCGCACGCTGCGCCGTGACGTGGCGGGCGCTGCCCGGCCAGAGCACGAAGCCGATCGCATCGGCACCGCAGGCCACCGCGGCGTCGACATCGGCCTCGCGCGTGAGGCCGCAGATCTTGATCCGGGTGCGGCTCATCGCAGGCCCCCGAAATCGTGCTCAGGGCAGCCAGTCGAGGGCCGGAACGTGCTCGGGAATGCCATGGACCGCATCGTAGTACGGCCCGACGAAGTACAGCCCCGCGGCAGGGAAGGTCGGCGCGGCGGCGTCGCGGTCTCGTGCCGCCAGCACCTCGGCCATCCAGCCGGCGCCCTGGCGCCCGCTGCCCACCGCCACCAGGCAGCCCATGATGTTGCGCACCATGTGGTGCAGGAACGCGCTGGCGTCGAAATCGAAGCGCCAGTAGGCGCCGCGGCGCGAGATCTCGATGCGCCGCATTGTCTTCACCGGGCTTGCGGCCTGGCATTCGGCGGCGCGAAAGGAGGAGAAGTCGTGCTCGCCGATCAGGTGCGCGGCCGCCTTGCGCATCGCGTCGCCGTCCAGCGGCCTGAACACCCATCCGCACACGCCGGCTTCCAGCGCGGGCCTGACCGGCGACTCCAGCACCAGGAAGCGATAGCGTCGCCCTCGCGCGACATTGCGAGCGTGGAAGCCGGGGCCGACACGGCGGCACCACTGCACCGCGATGTCGTCGGGCAGGAAGCGGTTGGTGCCGCGGACCCAGGAGAAGTCGTCGCGCTGCACCGGCGCGTCGAGGTGGACCACCTGTTGTACGGCGTGCACGCCGGCATCGGTGCGCCCTGCGCAGACAGTGGACACCTGCGCGTCGGCGAAGGCAGAGAGAGCGCGCTCGAGGTGATCCTGAACGGTGCGGCCGTCGGGCTGGGACTGCCAGCCGTGATAGGCCGTCCCGCGGTAGGCGACGCCCAGCGCCAGCCTCCGCGTCGGCTCCTGCGCCCGGTCAGCCGAGCCGATCGAGCATCCCCTGCGCCTTGGCCTTGAGTGCGCCTTCGGCCTTGGCGACCACTTCCTCGAGCAGGTCGCGCGCGCCCTCGAGGTCGCCGATCTGGCGGAACTCCTCGGCCAGTTCGAGCTTGCGGTTCAGCGGGTCGGCGTCGTCCGGGGTCGGCGGCGTGGCGATCGGCTCCTCGACGCCGAAATCGCCGAAGTCGAGGTCGGCGTCGGCCTTGCGTTGCGGCGCCGCCGCTGGCGCCGGCTCGCCGGCGTCGAGCGGCAGGTCGCTGAGGTCGAAGTCCAGGGGGCCGAGGCCCGAGTCGCGGCTCGCACCCGCGCCCGAGGGCGAGGCCGGCGGAAGGCCGACGTCGCCGCGCCCACGGTCCGACACGGCGGCATCGAACGTCGAAGCCGGCAGATCCGAGACCTGGAAGTCCAGTGCGCTGTCGCCCGCGGACGCCGCTTCGGCAGGCGGCAACGGCTGCGTCGGCTCCATACCGGCCGCATTCGCGGCCGCGACGGCCTCGAGATCGAGTTCGAGGGCGGCGTTGCCGCCCGGGCGAGTGTCGAGCGTGGCGTCGCTCGCGGGTTCGAAGGCCGGCGGCAGGTTCTTGGCCGTGTGCGGCATGGTCGTCGCGTTCAGCGGCTCGATCACGCGGCCGGCTGGGTCGACCGCGAGATTCGGGCGTGCTCCCGGTCGGTAGAGCGGGTTGTCCGGGTCGAGGCCGTGCCCTATCTCCTGCACGGCTGCCCAGTCGTCGCCTTCGCCACGCGTGAGCGCGTAGACCTGCGTGGCCAGCAACTCGAAGGCCTTGCCGTCCCGGCGCTTGGCATAGACCTCCAGCAGCTTGGTGCGGATCGCCATGCGCTCGGGGTTCGTGCGCATCGCCTCCTTGAGGATCTCCTCGGCCTGCAGGTCTCGGCCGTAGGCGAGGTAGACGTCTGCCTCGGCCACCGGATCGACGTCGCCGATGGCGTCGAGCTGACTGAGCGAGTAGGTGCTCGCCGAGGCCGATGCCGGGCCGGCGGCAGCGGTTTCTCGGGTGTCGATGCGCTGGCCGCCAGCGGCACCGAAGAAGGAGTCGGGCTGCAGTCGGCTCTCGAGGAACGAGGTCTCGCCCGGCGATTCCTTGGACTTGCCACGCAGCCGGTAGATGCCAAGGCCGGCGATGAGCGCGACGAGGATGCCGGCGCCCGGCAGCACCAGGGGATTGCCGAGCAGCGCCTCGAGGAATCCTGGCTCGCCGTCGGCTGCCGGCGCAGGCGGCGGCGCCACCGCCACGGGGGCGGTGACCGGCGCCTGCGGCGCGGAAGCGGCAGCGACGGCTGTCGACACCGCAGCAGCAGGAGCGGTCGCCGGGGCCGGCACGGAGGCAGGCACGGAGGGAGTCAAGGCGGGGGCCGTCGCACCCTGGAGCTTCGTCAGCTCCTCGACGTTGCGCGAGAGTTCGGCCAGACGGGCCGACGCATCCTTGGACTCGGCCGCCTTCGACAGCTTCGCTTCCGGCGCCGAGGCCTTCAATGCCCCTTGGGTGAGGGTCAGCTTGTCGGGCCCCGGCGCCGCGGCCTGACGCTTGTCCTCGACCTGCGCCTGAACCTGCCCCGCCGCGCTGCGGGTGGCCGCGGTTGCGGCAGCCGCCGGTGCGGCGCCGGCAAGGCGCTGGCGATAGGCATTGAAGTCGGCGCTCTGGGCCTGGATGATCTCGCGCGCCTCGGCGGTGGAGATGCGCTGGGCCTGCTCCGCACCCGGCACCGAGAGCACGGCACCCGACCGCAGCCGGTTCATGTTGTCGTCCATGAACGCCTGCGGGTTGCCGCGGAACAGCGACACCAGCATCTGGTCGAGCGAGACGCCCGGACGCTGCGTGCGGTTGGCGATGCGCGAGAGCGTGTCGCCCGGGCGCACGACGACCTGGTCAGGGCCTGCCGGTGCGGCGGCGACGGCAGGCGCCGGCGCGGCTGTCCTGGGGACGGCGGGCGCGGGAGCGGCAGCGCGCGCAGGCTCGACGGCCGGCGCTGCCGGGCGTGCGGTCGGGGCGGGCGGCACGGGACGGGGGGCCACCGCCGGCGCGGCGGGCACGGGGGACGCGGAAATGACCGGCGAGGCCAGCGCCGCCGCGGGCGCCGCCGCCTGGCGTGCCAGCGGGGGATCGAACAGCATGGTGTACTCGCGCACCAGCCGGCCGGAGGCCCACTGCGCCTCGATGACGACGTCGACGAAGGGCTCCAGCACGGGCCGGTCGCCGGTCACGCGCACGAAGCTGCGGCCGTCGGCACGCCGCTGCAGGGTGACCTGGGCGCCGGCGAGCGCCGGGTTGAACTCGATGCCAGCGGCGCGGAACGCCTCGGGCGCGGCCACCTGCATGCGCAGCGTCGCCGCTTCCTCGGGCGTCAGGCTGGTGACGTCGATCTCGGCACGCAGCGCCTCGCCGAGCGAGGACTGGACAGCCAGCCGCCCCAGCCCCAGGGCCATCGCATGGGAGCCGATCAGGCACCCTGCGGCGAGCGCCACTCCCCTGAGCGCATGTCGCGCTGCTGTCGTCGAACGGTGTTTCAAGGCGTCTCCCAAAGCGATCAGCGCCGGCTCGAACGAGCCCGCGCCGCCACGGCCGGCCTGGAGGACCTCCCCGCGCTGAAGAACGCGGCCGGCTCCAAGGCCCTGATTTCGGCCGAAATCTCGCCCAGATCAAGCATATAAGCTCGCAAGCTCACGTAAAAGCTGATGTTCGGGGACAAATCCCTTTGTTTTCGGCGATGCAGCACGCTGTTGCCAGCGGACAACGCCGCCGCCAACCCATGAATTCACTGCTCCAGCAGGATGCGCAGCATGCGACGCAGCGGCTCGGCCGCACCCCAGAGCAGCTGGTCGCCTATCGTGAAAGCTCCAACGTACTCCGGCCCCATCGCCAGCTTGCGGATGCGCCCGACCGGGATCGTCATCGTGCCCGTCACCGCCACCGGCGTGAGGTGCTCCAGCGTGGCTTCGCGCGTGTTCGGCACCACCTTGGCCCAGGGGTTGTCGGCGGCGATCATGGCCTCGATGTCGGCGACCGGCACGTCCTTGCGCAGCTTGAAGGTCAGCGCCTGGCTGTGGCAGCGCATCGCGCCCACGCGCACGCAGAAGCCGTCCACCGGCACGGCGGCCGTGCCGAAGGCATCGCCCTGGCCAAGGATCTTGTTCGTCTCGGCCATGCCCTTCCACTCCTCGCGGGAGGTGCCGTTGCCGAGGTCCTTGTCGATCCAGGGGATCAGCGAGCCGCCCAGCGGCACGCCGAAGTTGGCCGTCTCGTCGGCAGACAGGCTGCGCTGCTTCGCGATGACGCGGCGATCGATCTCCAGGATCGCGCTCTTCGGGTCGTCGAGCAGCCCACGAACCTCGGCATGGAGCGTGCCGTACTGCGTCAGCAGTTCTCGCATGTGCTGCGCGCCGCCGCCCGAGGCCGCCTGGTAGGTCATCGTGCTCATCCACTCGACGAGCCCGGCCTTGTACAGCGCACCCACGCCCATGAGCATGCAGCTGACGGTGCAGTTGCCGCCGATCCAGTTGCGCCCGCCCGTGGCCAGCGCCTTGCGGATGACGGGCATGTTCACCGGGTCGAGGACGATGACGGCGTCGTCCTTCATGCGCAGCGTGCTGGCGGCGTCGATCCAGTGGCCGTTCCAGCCCGCAGCGCGCAGCTTGGGGAAGACCTCGGTGGTGTAGTCGCCACCCTGGCAGGTGATGACGATGTCGCAGCGGCGCAGCTGCTCGATGTCGTACGCGTCCCGCAGCTTCGTCTCGTTCCTCGCCATCGCTGGGGCGCTGCCGCCAGCGTTGGAGGTGGAGAAGAAGAGGGGCTCGACGAGGGCGAAGTCGCCTTCGGCCTGCATGCGGTCCATCAGCACGGAGCCGACCATGCCGCGCCAGCCAACCAGTCCTACGAGTGCCATCTCGGTCTTGCCTTTCCAGTCGATCCGGACCCCTGGGTGCCCCGGCTCGCTTCGCCGGGGTCCTGGAGGGTGGGGGCGAGACGATCCGGGAGCCTGCTAGCTCTTGGTAATGGTTTTGCCGGTGATCGCAGCCACGACCGCGTCGCCCATCTCGCGCGTGCCGACGCGGGTCGTTCCCTCGCTCCAGATGTCGCCCGTGCGCAGGCCGGCGGAAAGCACGGCGCGCACCGCCCGCTCGATGCGATCGGCGGCTTCGGGCTGGTCGAGGGTGAATCGGAGCATCATGGCAGCAGACAGGATTGTAGCCAGCGGGTTTGCAACTCCCTTACCGGCGATGTCCGGCGCGCTGCCGTGGCTGGGCTCGTAAAGCCCCTTGTTCGCCTTGTCCAGCGACGCCGACGGCAGCATGCCGATCGAGCCGGTCAGCATCGCGGCCTCGTCGGAGAGGATGTCGCCGAACATGTTGCCCGTGACGACCACGTCGAACTTCTTCGGCGCCCGGACCAGCTGCATCGCGGCGTTGTCGACGTACATGTGCTCGAGCTCGACGTCGGGGTACCGGGCGTGCACCTCGGTGACGACGTCCTTCCAGAACTGGAAGGTCTCGAGCACGTTGGCCTTGTCGACGCTGGTCACCTTCCGGTTGCGCTTGCGCGCCGCCTGGAACGCGACGTGCGCGATGCGCTCGATCTCGGGGCGGCTGTAGCGCATGGTGTCGAAGGCTTCCTCGGCACCGGGGAAGTGGCCGTCGACGGCGGTGCGGCGGCCGCGCGGCTGGCCGAAGTAGATGTCGCCCGTCAGCTCGCGGATGATCAGGATGTCGAGTCCCGCGACCAGCTCGGGCTTCAGGCTCGAGGCGTGGGTCAGCTGCTCGTAGCAGATGGCGGGGCGGAAGTTGGCGAACAGCCCCAGGTGCTTGCGCAGGCCCAGGATGGCCTGCTCCGGGCGGAACTGGCGCTCGAGCTTGTCGTACTTCCAGTCGCCCACGGCGCCGAAGAGGATGGCGTCGGCGGCCTTGGCCAGGTTGAGCGTCGACTCGGGCAGCGGGTGCCCGTGGGCCTCGTAGGCGGCGCCGCCGACGAGCGCGGTCTCCATCTCGAAGCGCAAGTCGAGGGCTTCGAGGACCTTGACGGCCTCGGCGACGATCTCGGTGCCGATACCGTCACCGGGGAGGATGGCGATCTTCATGAAAGGACTCCGTGGTCGGGCCCGATCAGGCCAGGTTCTGGCGCGCCAGCCAGGGCTTGGTGGCGAGGCGCTCGGCCTCGAAGGCGCGGATCTTGTCGGCGTGGCGCAGCGTCAGACCGATGTCGTCGAAGCCGTTGACAAGGCAGTACTTGCGGAATGGCTGCACGTCGAAGGGGAGTTCGGTGCCGTCGGGCTTGACGACCACCTGGCGCGGCAGGTCGATGGTCAGCGCGTAGCCCACGAAGCCGGCCACCTCGTCGAACAGGCGCGCGACCTGCGACTCGGGCAGCACGATGGGCAGCAGCCCGTTCTTGAAGCAGTTGTTGAAGAAGATGTCGGCGAAGCTCGGCGCGACCAGCGCACGGAAGCCGAACTGCTGCAGCGCCCACGGCGCATGCTCGCGGCTGGAGCCACAGCCGAAATTCTTCCGCGCGAGCAGGACCGACGCCCCGGCATAGCGCGGCTGGTTCAGCACGAAGTCGGGGTTGGGGCGCCGCGACGCCGGGTCCTGGCCAGGCTCGCCGCGGTCGAGGTAGCGCCACTCGTCGAACAGGTTCGGCCCGAAGCCCGAACGCGCGATCGACTTGAGGAACTGCTTGGGGATGATGGCGTCGGTGTCGACGTTCTCGCGATCCATGGGGGCCACGAGGCCCTGGTGCACGGTGAAAGGTTCCATTGCGTCACTTCGCCTTGCGGGCGGTCTCCTCGATCTTGTCGCCGGCCTTCTGGATGTCCTTGCCCAGGCCTTCCATCGTGTTGCAGCCAGCCAGCAGAACCAGCAGCCAGGCAGCCAGGGTCGCCGTCAGCATCCTGCTCATCGCGGTCTCCTTCAGGCGATGCGGCGCACGTCGACGAAGTGGCCCTCGATGGCGGCGGCGGCCGCCATTGCCGGGCTGACGAGGTGGGTGCGGCCGCCGGCCCCCTGGCGGCCCTCGAAGTTGCGGTTGCTGGTCGAGGCGCAGCGCTCGCCGGGCTCGAGCCGGTCGGCGTTCATCGCCAGGCACATGCTGCAGCCGGGCTCGCGCCACTGGAAGCCGGCGGCCTTGAAGACCTCGTCGAGGCCCTCGCGCTCGGCCTGCGCCTTCACCAGGCCGGAGCCGGGCACCACCATCGCCAGCTTGACGTTGGCCGCCACCTTGCCCCCGAGCCTGCGCACGACGGCTGCCGCCTCGCGCAGGTCCTCGATGCGGCTGTTCGTGCACGAGCCGATGAAGACCTTGTCGACGAAGACGTCGGCCAACGGCTTGTTCGGCTCCAGGCCCATGTAGGCCAGCGCGCGCTCGATGGCATCGCGCTTGACGGCGTCCTTCTCCTTCTCGGGGTCGGGCACGCGGTCCTCGATCGACAGCACCATCTCGGGGCTGGTTCCCCAGGTGACCTGCGGGCGGATCTGGCTGGCGTCGAGCTCGACGACGGCGTCGAACTTCGCGCCCGGGTCGGACTGCAGCGTGCGCCACCAGGTCACGGCCTGGTCCCACTCGACGCCGGTGGGCGCGAACGGGCGGCCGCGCACGTACTCGATGGTCTTCTCGTCGACCGCCACCAGCCCCGCACGTGCACCGGCCTCGATGGCCATGTTGCAGACGGTCATGCGGCCTTCCATGCTCAGGGCCCGGATCGCGCTGCCGCCGAACTCGATGGTGTAGCCGGTGCCGCCGGCCGTGCCGATGCGGCCGATGATGGCCAGCACGATGTCCTTGGCGCCGCAGCCGCGGGGAAGCTGCCCCTCGACCTTGACCAGCATGTTCCTCGCCTTCCTGGCCAGCAGCGTCTGCGTGGCCAGCACGTGCTCGACCTCGCTGGTGCCGATGCCGTGCGCCAGCGCGCCGAAGGCGCCGTGCGTGCTGGTGTGGCTGTCACCGCACACCACGGTCATGCCCGGCAGCGTGGCCCCCTGTTCCGGCCCGATGACGTGCACGATGCCCTGGCGGCGGTCGAGGAAGGGGAAATAGGCGGCCGCCCCGAAGGCCTTGATGTTGGCGTCTAGCGTGACGATCTGCGTCCTGCTGATCGGGTCGCGGATGCCGTCGTAGCCGTGCTCCCAGCCGGTGGTGGGGGTGTTGTGGTCGGCGGTGGCGACGATGGAACTGGTGCGCCAGACCGGGCGGCCGGCCAGGCGCAGCCCTTCGAAGGCCTGCGGACTGGTGACCTCGTGCACGAGGTGGCGGTCGATGTAGAGGATGGCGGTGCCATCTTCCTCGGTGTGGACGACGTGGTCGTCCCAGAGCTTGTCGTAGAGCGTGCGGGCGGTCATGGGCAGCGGCTTCGCGGAGCCCGGGAAGGGCCCCGGGGCGCGTATTGTCGCCGCAAGACCGAGGGTCGCGGGCGCACCCGTGGGGTGCGGAGCCTTCGCTCGCAGGCTCTCAGTCCAGCGCCCGCCGCTCGAGTTCCGACTTCAGGCCCGGCTCCAGGCGCAATTGCCGGGCCAGCTCGTCGAGGTAGGCTCGCTCCATGACGGTCGTCTCGTCCACCACGAGCACGCTGGCGAGGTAGATTTCCGCCGCCATCTCGGGCGTCGAGGCGGTCGACGCGACCGCCGCGGGGTCGACCGGCCGGCGCAACTGGTCGTCGACCCATCGCCGCAGCGACGGATCGGCCTCCAACCGGTGCAGCTCGGCCTCGACGAGCTCGCGCTCGCGGTCGTCCATGTGCCCGTCGGACTTCGCGGCGGCGATCATCGCGCCCAGCATGGCCTGGCTGTGCTGCTCGACCTGGGGGGCCGGCAACGCCTCGAAGCTTCGCGCCGGTGCCGGCGCGGGCCGCGCAGCAGCCCCCGCCGAGGCAGCCGCATTACTGGCCTGCCAGTCCTGGTAGACCTTGAAGGCCAACGCGCCTAGCGCAGCAACGCTGCCGTACTTCAGCGCTGAGCCGCCGATCCGGCGCCCGCGCTTGCTGCCCAGCAGCAGGGCCAGTGCACCGCCCGCGGCGGCGCCAGCGGCGTACTTGCCGACGTGACTCTGGCCCGAGCCCGAACCCTGGCCACCGAGCACCTTGCCCAGCGAGCCCGCGGAGCCGCCGACAGACGACAGACCGGATTTGAGCAGTTGCTCGAGCAAGGACTGGGCACTCATGGCATTCCTTAGGGACCGAGGGGCTTCACTCTAGCGAAGGCGCGGTGCCCGCATGCCCAGTCCGGACAAGACACCGGTCAGCCCAGCGCCGCCACGACCTCCGGAGGCGCCTGCACCAGCTCGATCAGCACCCCCTCGCCGCCGACCGGGAACTCGTCGTTGCCCTTCGGGTGGATGAAGCAGATGTCGTGGCCGGCAGCCCCCTTGCGGATGCCGCCGGGGGCGAAGCGCACACCGTGCGCCGTCATCCACTCGACGGCCCGGGGCAGGTCGTCGACCCAGAGGCCCACATGGTTGAGCGGCGTGGCGTGCACGGCCGGCTTCTTCTCGGGGTCCAGCGGCTGCATCAGGTCGACCTCGACCGCGTGCGGGCCGCTGCCGAGCGCGCAGATGTCCTCGTCGACGTTCTCGCGCTCGCTGACGAAGGTGCTCTTGACCGTGAGACCGAGCATCTCGACCCACAGCGAGCGCAGGCGCTGCTTGTCGGGGCCGCCGATGGCGATCTGCTGGATGCCGAGGATGCGGAAGGGCTTGGCGTCGCTCATGGCAGGCCCCGTCACTGGAAGCTCAGGATGGGCTGGTCAACCGCCAGGCTCTCGCCGCGGGCAGCCATCAGTTCGGCGACGACGCCGTCCTGCGCGGCAACCAGGATGTTCTCCATCTTCATCGCCTCGATCACCGCCAGGCGCTCACCCGCCTGCACCTGCTGCCCGGGCTTGACGGCCACGTCCACCAGCAGCCCTGGCATCGGCGAGAGCAGGAACTTGCTTGTGTCCGCCGGCGGCTTGAACGGCATGACACGCAGCAACTCCGCCGCGCGCGCGCTCATGACCATCGCCTCCAGGCGCAGGCCGTTGTGCTCGACGCGCAGCCACAGCCCGTGACGCTCGACCTGCGCGGTGAACGGCCGGCCGTTGCAGCTGCCGATGGCGCGAACGCCACCAAAGTTCCAGTCCTTGGCGATCGCGTAGGTGCGCCCGCCCACCGTCACGGCGACGGCCCCCTCGGCGCGGATCGTCACCGGCACGTGGCGGTGCTCGCCACCCTGTCCCTTCACCGCGACCACGAAGTCGTTGCCGATCACCACGCCGTGGCCGGGCAGCTGCCCGCTGATGCCAGCGGCCCGCTCGCGGTAGCGGCGGTGCACGGCAGCGGCCAGCGCGACCAGGAAGTCGGGGTCGTCGTGCGGCACGTCCTCGGCACGGAAGCCCTTGGGGTAATGCTCGGCGATGAAGCCGGTGTTGAAGTCGCCCGCGACGAACTTCGGGTGCGCCAGCAGCGCGGCCTGGAACGGGATGTTGCTCGAGACGCCGCGGATCACGAAGCCGTTGAGCGCCTCGCGCATCTTCGCGATCGCGTCCAGCCGGTCTGCGCCATGCACGATGAGCTTGGCGATCATCGAGTCGTAGTACATCGGGATCTCGCCGCCCTCGTAGACGCCGGTGTCCACGCGCACGCCGCCGCCCGGCGGCACGGGCTGCGCGGCTTCCATCGTGGTCGGCGGAGGCTGGTAGCGCACCAGGCGGCCGGTCGAAGGCAGGAAACCGCGGAACGGGTCCTCGGCGTTGATGCGGCACTCGATGGCCCAGCCGCGGCGCGGGATGTCCTCCTGGGCGAAGGGCAGCTTCGCGCCGGCGGCCACGCGGATCATCTGCTCGACGAGGTCGATGCCGGTGATGCACTCGGTCACCGGGTGCTCGACCTGCAGCCGGGTGTTCATCTCGAGGAAGTAGAAGCCCTGGTCCTTGCCGACCACGAACTCCACCGTGCCAGCGCTCTGGTATCTCACGGCCTTGGCCAGCGCCACGGCCTGCTCGCCCATGGCCTTGCGGGTGGCGTCGCTGATGAAGGGCGAGGGCGCCTCCTCGATCACCTTCTGGTGGCGAC
>JBILNT010000300.1:0-3506 GCA_044374875.1 Rubrivivax sp. | reverse complement strand
CCGCCGCGAGCGCGGGGCCCGACAGCATCCGCTGCTGCCGGGCCGGGAGCCGTGGCAGCAGCGGCTCGCCGCGGCGCGCCGACAGCGGCAGGGCAGCGAACGGCATCGCGAAGTAGGTGCCGAACAGGTAGAAGGCCGACACCCGGTGCCCGGTGAGCAGCGCGTAGGCGTAGAGCGCGCCCAGCAGCCCGACGAAGCGCAGGTCGAGCCGGCCCTCCGCGCGCAGGCGCATCACGCAGAACAGCCCGAGCGCAAACGCGAACATGCCGCCGTACTCGAACAGCCACGCGTGCAGCGGTCCGGCGTGGTCGCGCGCGTAGTCGTAGCGCTCCATGCCCACCAGCAGCGGGACGACGCCTCGCTGCAGCATGTCGGCGAACAGCGCCGCGACGAACAGCAGCGCGCCCGCGAACGCCAGATTCCCCAGCGTCGGCCCGGGGCCCAGCGGCGGGGGCGGCGCGAAGCGCCAGACCGGCCGGCGCGCCGCGAACGGCAGCATGGCGAGCAGGCCGGTCATGGCCCACGCGATCGTGTAGACCGCCCCCCCGCCGTCGCCGCCGACGTGGCGCTCGAGTTGCGACGACCAGAACGGGCCGTGGGCGTCGACTGCCGTGGCCGCGATCATCCGCCAGACAACCGTCACGTAGACGAAGCAGCCGGCTACCAGCGCCTCGGGGCGCGCGCGCGCCGCCAGCCCCAGCAGCGCGAGCAATCCGGCGAGCAGCAGCCAGTCGAGCCCCGACACCCGTCAGCCCCCGGTTGCGGCGAGCATTGATTCGGTGAACGTGCGCACGTTGTCCAGCTGTGGCACGTACAGCTCGCCGGGCACCGTGTGGCGCCAGACCCGCTCGAAGTACCGCTCGATCGCGTCACGGCCGTGCGCGGGCGCGTCCGCGCCAGCGACCGCCCGCGCCACCGCGGACTCGAGCGCGTCGAGCGAGCCGACCGCCTCGACCAGCGGCGAGTCGCGGTAGAACGCGTCGCCCATCACCAGCACCCGTTTGCCGAGCAGGGCCGCCTCGGCGCCCGACTTGGAGTTGACGGTGATCACGGCGTCGGCGCGGCGCAGCACGTCGTAGTTGTTCGTCGTGGGCGGCAGCAGCGCGACCGTGTCGTAGCGCGCAAGCAGCCCCAGCACGCGGCGCGCGTCGATCGCTCCGACCATCGCCGGATGCTCCTTGATCGCCACGCAGTGGGTGCGCGGCACGGTCCGCGCGAGGTAGTCGACGAACGCGATCTGGTCGAGGAACTGTGGCGAGCGCAGCGTGAGCGCCATGTCGCCGGGCACGTGCAGCGGGTAGTAGACGAAGCGCCCGAGCCCGGCGAGCGGCATGTAGGCGCCGGACAGCCGCCGACTGTCGAGCAGCATCCGCGCGTGCGTCGAGACGTACTGTCCGATATGCCCGAACTCCTGGCGCTTTCCGTGCACGTGCTTGTCGACAACCTTCTGCACGAATCGCTTCGCGTTACGGACGTTGACGATCTTGCGGAAGGCCGACGCGTACTGGTGCGCGTCCTTCTTCGGGATCACGATCGCCTGCGTCTGCAGCGTCCGGTCGAGGTAGTCGCGGACCTCCGGCGACACCGGGCCGTCGAGCGCCGGATCGAGCTTGAGCGCGGCGAACGAGTCGCGCAGGAAGAACATCCGGCCGCGGAAGAACGACGGCTCGACGTACCAGTGGGGCATGCCGCAGGCGCGCGCGGCGAAGAAGCTCGCGACCACCGACACGAAGCCACCGAGCTCCTGAATCATCCTCGCGCGTGGATCCCGGGCCTGCACCGAATCGCAGGCACGCCGGGCTAGGGACAGGCAGCCGAGCAGCTTCGACTGCAGCGCCTGCGTGTCGCGCACCCCGAATGCGAAGCGCTCATGCGCGAACCAGTGGTTCAGGTTACCCATCCGGTACCCGGCCTCGGCCGCCCGCACCGAGGCCTCGTCGGCGAGGATCGCGCGCTCGCGCTCGTCGAGAGAGAAGACCTCGAAGCCGTCGGCCGAGAGCATCTCTGTGCTGCGGTCGTCGAACGATACGAACGCGACCGCGCGGCCGCGCGCGCGTAGCTCGCGGCCCACCGCCGCCCAGAAGACCGACTGGTACTCGGCCAACGTCGTGATCAGCAGCATCGGCGCGGAACTCATCGGGGAAGGACCTCGACGGACGCGAGCGGTAGCCCGGAGAGTGGGTGCCGCGCGTAGGCTACAAACGGCGCGGGCCGACCGACGTGGGCTGCAAGCGCGGCTAGGTCGCGGTCGAGTTGGACCGGGTCGATCCGCTTCTCGCGGCGCACCGGATCGAGCCAGTCGCGTAAGCGCGAGCTGGCACGCGACCCGACGACGTTGGCGGCGAGCGCCTGTGCGCGCTGAGCGGGCCTACTGCTCGCGCGGCTGGAGGCCAGCGATGCGGCGAGCGAGGGCCCCCTGCGCGGCCGGTCACGGACCGCGTCGACCACCACGCGCGCCACACGCTCGGCGGCGTTGCCGTCGTCTAGATGGAACCAGGGCTTGATGAAGCGATCGTAGGGGCCGGCGAAGTCAAACGATGCGGCGATCTCGTCGGCGCGGCGCACCACGTCGAGCAGCGCCTCGGGCGAATTCGCCTTATAGCTGATCATCGAGGGTAGAGTGCTGTGCCCCGAGAGGTGCGGCGTGTTAAGGTACTCGACCGATACCGGCAGCCGGCCAAGCATCACCGACTCGACCGAGGTGCCACAGTTCAGGTGCAGCACGCAGCGCGCCGGCCGGATCGCGTTGAGCACGCTGCCCGCGCCGTCTACAGTCACGTTCGGCATCGATGAATAGCGGCTGTGGTAGGGGTTGGGGTTCTCGAACGGGTGGGGGCGGACCACGAAAGATTGCGAGGGCAGTGCTTGCGCGAGAGCCTCGACCGCCTCTAGCATCCCGAGGTGGGTGTGCTTCATTTCGCGCAACAGCCCCTCTATGTATTCGGCCCTCCAGCCAGCCATCAGCAACGCTGCGCGCTCCTCTTCTGGCGACCGAGAAAACAGTGGGTTGACCAGCGTGAAGTTCATGTTGACTAGCACATGGCCCGACTGGGGGAAGGCGAGCAACTCGCGCCACTGGGGCCCCGTATAGTCGAAGCGCGGACAGCCGGTCACATGCAGCCGATCGGCCGGCATCCCGCCGTCTCTGAGGAAGGCTGTGTGCAGCCGCGAGCCCCAGAAGAAGTAGCCTGCTAGCAGGTCGCAAAAACCGCTCTCGCGGATGTAGCGCGCGAGCACTGGTGGCGCGTTCGCACCGTTCTCGGCGAGTATGCCGCCCTCGGTGTCGAGCACGAACACCGGCAGTCCTTGCGTCGCGTAGCCGCGGACCAGCTCGATGTTCACCGGCCGCGCGAAGTTGACGACCAGTGCGTTGAGCCCGAGCAGCGGTACATCGACCGCCTGGTCGTACAGCGGCACGAGCACCGAGGCCGCGCCCATCGCGGCGAGGCGGTGCGCGAGCATGGCGCCGCCGGGCAGGTCGCGCTTCGGGTGGTCGACGACGAGAC
>JBILNT010000115.1:0-12081 GCA_044374875.1 Rubrivivax sp. | reverse complement strand
TGTGGCGATGGGAAAAAGGGCAGCCAAATACACTCGCGATGACTACAACGGATCGCCGCGCGCGGCGTCCATCGACCCGGCGGCTCCAGGCTCATACCTGGATTGGAAAAGACTACGTGGCCGGGATGGCACACGACGCCGCGCTAGCATCCGCCCATGTCGCGCGCCGAGGTCATGGGTCTGGTGCTCGCCTTCGTCGCACGGCTCATCACCGGGGCGACCGGGCACTGGAAAGGCTGCCCGCCGAAGGCCGAGCAGCGCATCTACTTCGCCAACCACCAGAGCCACCTCGACTGGGTGCTCATCTGGGCCGCGCTGCCGCGCGACCTGCGTGTCACGACCCGGCCGATCGCCGCCCGGGACTACTGGACCTCGACGCGGTTCAGGCGCTGGCTGACCAGCGAGGTCTTCCACGCGGTCTATGTCAACCGCCAGCGCACCGACGACCAGGACCCCCTCGAGCCGCTGGTCGAGGCCCTGCGCAACGGCGATTCGCTGGTGATCTTTCCGGAAGGCACGCGCAGCAGCAAGGGCCTGCCTCAGGCCTTCAAGAGCGGCCTGTACCACCTTGCCGAACAGTTCCCCGAAGTCACGCTGGTGCCGGCGTGGATAGACAACGTGCAGCGCGTGATGCCCAAGGGCGAGGTGGTGCCGGTGCCCATCCTGTGCACGGTGACCTTCGGCGCCCCGCTGCGACTGGAAGCGGGCGAGGACAAGCGCTCGTTTCTCGAGCGCGCGCGCGAGGCTGTCGTCGACCTGCGCCCACAGCCGGCGTGAATGGCGATGGACCCGCTCGAGCTGCTGCACCGCCTTCGCGAACTCGACGCCGACCGCCAGGTCGGGCTGCTGTTCGTCGCGCTCTTCGGGGCATTGGCGCTGGCCTCGGTGGGCATCGCCGCGCACGCGCTGCGCCGCGGCGACGACGAAGAAGGCACGGCCGGGCAGGCGCGGCGCGAGAGCCTGCTGCGCGACCTGCGCGCGCTGTGGGTGGGGACGGTGACGTTCTGGCTGGCCTGGGTCTCGGGGCCAGCCGGGGCGACGCTGCTGTTCGGCGTGTTCAGCTTCCTCGCGCTGCGCGAGTTCATCACCCTCGCCCCGACGCGCCGGGGCGACCACCGCAGCCTGATCCTCGCCTTCTTCGTCGTGCTGCCGCTGCAGTACGTGATCGTCGGCCTGCGCGGCTTCGATCTCTTCAGCGTCTTCATCCCGGTCTACGTCTTCCTCGCGGTGCCCGTGGTGAGCGCGCTCGCGGGCGACCCCCGGCGCTTCCTGGAGCGCAACGCGAAGATCCAGTGGGGCATCATGGTCTGCGTCTACGGGCTGAGCCACGCCCCGGCGCTGCTGCTGCTCGAGTTTCCCGGCCAGGCGGGGGGCGGCGCGTTCCTGCTGTTCTTCCTGGTCGTCGTTGCCACCACGGCACAGATTGCCCAGGAGGCCATGAGCCGCTGGCTTCGCCGCCGGCCGGTGGCGCGCCACATCGACCGATCCTTCTCCTACCGCGCCTGGCTGGCCGGCACGGCCGCCGGGGGTGCCCTCGGCGCGGCGCTGTTCTGGATCACCCCGTTCGCCCCGCTGCAGGCGCTGGCCATGGGCCTGATCGCCGGCGGCGCGGGCACCCTGGGCGAGTTCGTCATGAAGGCGCTGAAGAAGGACGCAGGCGTGCGCTACTGGGGCAACACCGCCAGCGTGACGGGCGCCGTCGGCCTGCTCGACCGCGTCGCCCCACTGGCCTTCGCCGCGCCGGTGTTCTTCCACTCGGTGCGCTGGTACTTCCAGCTGCGGCCGGCGGGTTGAGGCGAGCGGGGCACGATGAAGGCTTCACCGCAGAGGAACGGAGGACGCCGAGGTTTCATCTTCGGGGCCAGGCCTCGTTTCTTGCAGCGCACCGACGAGCCGCGCCGGAAGCGAGCCCCGCGCCCCGGATTCGGGACCGTTCCCCAGGCCTTCCGCGATACTCCGCGACCTCCGTTCCTCTGCGGTGAGCCTTCTCTCCCGCACCCCGACGACAGGCAGCGTGCAAGAAACGGGACCTGACCCCGCATGAGAATCCTCGGCATCGACCCCGGACTGCAGCGCACCGGCTTCGGCGTGATCGACGTCGAGGGGCAGCGGCTTGCCTACGTCGCCAGCGGGACGATCAGCACGAAGGAAGCGCCACGCGGGGATCTGCCGCGGCGGCTGAAGATCATCTTCGAAGGGGTGCGGGAAGTGGTGGAGCGCTACCGCCCCGGGAGCGCCGCGGCGGAGATCGTGTTCGTCAACGTCAACCCCCAGAGCACGCTGCTGCTCGGCCAGGCCCGGGGGGCGGCGCTGGCGGCGCTGGTGGCCAGCGAACTGCCGGTTGCCGAGTACACGGCGCTGCAGATGAAGAAGGCCGTCGTCGGGCACGGCCTGGCCAGCAAGGCGCAGATCCAGGCCATGGTGCAGCGGCTGCTCGGGCTGCCGGGGGTTCCGGGCAAGGATGCCGCCGACGCGCTCGGGCTGGCCATCTCGCACGCTCACGCCGGCGCATCGATGGCGATGCTGGCGCAGGCCACCACGCTGCAGCGTCGCACGCACGTGCAGTACCGTCGCGGGCGGACGCTGTAGGCTTCGCTCCCACTTCCACCCCCACACCGAGCAGGACACCCCATGAACCCCGCCGTGCGCACTGCCTGGATCGAGATCACGCCCGGTTTCGCCGGCTACCTGGCGCTGCCGCCCGCCGGCACCGGACCCGGCCTCGTGCTCTTCCAGGAGATCTTCGGCGTCGACGAGCACATCCGGGCGGTGGCCGAGCAGTGGGCGCTCGATGGCTTCGTGGTGCTGGCGCCCGACATGTTCTGGCGCCAGGCCCCCAGGGTGGAACTCGGCTACGCGGGCGAAGACTGGCAGCGCGCCTTCGCCCTGATGCAGGGCTACGGCGCCGAGCAGGCCGAGGCGGATGTCGGCGCCGCCGTGGCGGCATTGCGTGCGCGGCCCGAGGTCGGTGGCAGGCGGGTCGGCGCGATGGGGTTCTGCATGGGCGGCCGATTGGCCTACCTGGCCGCGGCCACCGCCGGGGTGGACGCCGCCGTGCCCTACTACGGCGGCGGCATCCACGCCCAGCTCGGGCGCGTGCGGTCGATCACCTGCCCGATGCAGTTCCACTACGCCGGGCACGACGACCACATCCCGCCCGAGGCCGTGGAATCGGTGCGCGCGGCCTTCACGGGCAAGCCCGCCGAGGTGCACGTCTACGCAGGATCGATGCACGGCTTCAATTGCTGGGCTCGCGCGTCGTATCACGCGCCGAGCGCGGCGCTGGCACACGGCAGGGCGCTGCAGTTCCTCGCCGGGCACCTGTTCGCGGCCTGAAGCCTGCCGGACGAAGAGCCCCGACCCGCTACAGCAGCAGCACCATCCGCTCGAGGATCAGCACCGCGAAGAAGCCGAAGGCCGCCAGCACCGCCCACTTGACGATGACGATGCCGCGCCGCCGCCAGACCGCCAGGCCGGTGCCGATGTAGAGGGCAAAGCACAACAGGCCCGCGACCAGCAGGCCGCCGAAGACGAGCCGGAAGATCAGCACGGCTGCCGCCTCACCAGGCCGGCACGGGCTCGGTGAAGCCGCGCGGGGCCTCGGCCGCACGTTCGAAGGTGACGATCTCCCATGCACTGGCGTCGGCCAGCAGTGCCCGCAGCAGCCGGTTGTTCAGCGCGTGCCCGCTCTTGAACGCCGAGTAGCTGGCCAGCAGCGGCTTGCCGGCGATGTGCAGGTCACCGATGGCGTCGAGGATCTTGTGCTTGACGAACTCGTCGTCGTAGCGAAGGCCGTCGCTGTTGAGCACGCGGTAGTCGTCGACGACGATGACGTTGTCCATGTTGCCGCCCAGGCCCAGCCCGCGCGAACGCATCAGCTCGACGTCCTTGGTGAAGCCGAAGGTGCGGGCACGGGCGATGTCGCGACGGTAGTTGCCGGTGCTGAAGTCGAACACCACGCGCTGGCCGGTGGCGTCGACCGCCGGGTGGTTGAACTCGATCTCGAAGGCCAGCCGGTAGCCGTGGTAGGGCTCGAGCCGCGCCCACTTGAGCGCGGCGCCCTCGCCTTCGCGCACCTCGACCGGCTTCTTCACGCGGATGAAGCGCCGCGGCGCCTTCAACTCCTCGACACCCGCGCTGTGCAGCAGGAAGACGAAGCTGGCGGCCGAGCCGTCGAGGATGGGCACCTCGTCGGCGTCGATGTCGATATAGAGGTTGTCGATGCCCAGCCCGGCGCAGGCGGACATCAGGTGCTCGATGGTCTGCACCTTGGGCGCGCCGGGGTCGCCCCCCGGGCTGATGGTCGAGGCCATGCGGGTGTCGCTGACGGCCATGGCGTCGACCGGGATGTCGACCGGCACGGGGAGGTCGACGCGGCGGAACACGATGCCGGTGTCGGCGGCCGCCGGGCGCAGGGTCAGCTCGACCTTCTGGCCGCTGTGCACGCCGACACCGACGGCGCGCGTGATCGACTTGATCGTGCGTTGGTGGATCATTTGCGCATTGTCGTCAATTCGGGGCCGCCCCGTCCTGGGCGCAGCTCCCGAAGACCGCCGCCCCGTGGGGAGACAAGGCTCAGCGGTGCACCTCGGCCTCGCCGTGCGCCGCCAGCAGCTCCATCAGCTGCTTGCGGATGAGCATGCCCGGACGGTCGGAGTCCATCGAGTACTCGATGCCGCGGCGCCGCGTGTCGACCACCGCATCGGGGTCGGTGGACTCGAGGATGTCCTTGTCCTCGCGGGTGATGACGTGGTCGAAGTCGATCAGCAGCTGCGCCGGGCAGTCTTCCTCGGTGTCGTTGCGGAACAGCCATTGGCACAGCTGGATGTGGCCGTCGTCGATCGGGGTGAAGCAGTTGATGATGACGTGGCGGATGCCGCTGGGGTACTCGATGTCGAGCCGGCGCGAGAACGGCAGGTAGTAGGCGTTGCGCATGTGGCGCTGCGTGATCGGCTCGGTGGTGCCGCTGACGGCGTGGAAGGCCGGCGGGTTGGCGGCCTGGATCAGCGTCTCGGCGTGGAAGCCGCCCTCGTGCTCGACGAGTTCGTATCGGCTGGGCCGCGGCTGCGCCGCCACGCCGAAGGTGGCACGGTGCACGAAGCTGAAATGCGCGTTGTCGAAGCTGTTCTCCAGCGCGCGCAGCGGGCTGGTGGCCCAGGTCTCGTGGAACTGGAAGATGGTGCGGTAGCGCGGGTCGTCGAACTCCGGCACCTCGGGGATGGGCGCGATCGGCTCGTCGAGCGCCACCCAGGCATAGCCGTAGCGCGCCACGCAGCGGTAGGCCGGCGTGCAGTAGTCGGCCGGGATGGCGCGGGTCTCGTCGTACTGCGGGATGCGGATCACCCGGCCGCCGCGGTCGTAGGTCCAGCCGTGGTAGCCGCACTCGATGGCGCCGCCGACGCAACGCCCCTTGCTGAGCTTCGCGTTGCGGTGGCAGCAGCGGTCCTTCAGCGCCGCCGGCCGGCCCTCGGCGTCGAGGAAGAGGACGATGTCCTCGCCCAGCAGCGTGAAGGGGTACGGGTCGCCGTCCTGCAGATGGGACAGCGGCATCACGGCGTGCCAGAACTTGCGGAAGACAGGTTGACGGGTCGTGAGCATGCGGGAACCTCTCCTGAGGGGACGAACCAGCCCGCACCGGCCGCAGCGAGACGGCCATGCGGGCACCCCGAGCAATTTCCGGCGGCCGCCCGGTGCCCGTGAACCACGATGCACCACGCCCGTGAACGCTTCTACTCGTCGGCGGCAAGCGCAGCAGGCGTCGTGCCAGCGCACCACGGCGACCGGGGGGTGGCCCCGCGGCGGACAGGCGGGTCGGGCGTCGCCACAATGCATCCTGCAGGCTGCCGACCGACGCGGGCGCCGTTGCCCCGATCGATCTCATGACCCTCCACGAGTACCCACCGCACGGCGCGCTCGAGCGCATCGCCGCGACGCTGCTGCGCACCACGCTGAAGCTGCTGCTCAAGCCGGCTTTCTCGCCGCGCGTGCCCATCCGCTGGCAGCGCCGCTGGCTGCGCGCGATCTCGGCGCTGACGCTGGCGCCGCGCGGTGTGAGCATCGAACCGGCGCAGCTCGCGGGCATGCCGGGCGAGTGGGTGCGGCCGCGCGAGGGTGCGGCGCGCGCCGGCACCGTGCTCTACCTGCACGGCGGCGCGTACTGCGTCGGTTCGCCAGCCACCCACCGCGCGCTCACCGGCCGGCTGGCCCGCGCCACGGGGATGGCGGTGTTCGCGCTCGACTACCGGCTGGCCCCCGAACACCGCTTCCCGGCCGCCACCGACGACGCCGTGGCTGCGGCAAGGGCCCTGGCGGCCGCCGGCCCCCTGGTGCTGGCCGGGGATTCGGCCGGCGGCGGCCTGGCGCTGGCCACGGCAGTCGCGCTGCGCGACGCGGCCGGCCCGCGACCCGCCGCGCTCGTGCTGCTGTCGCCCTGGGTCGACATGGCCATGGACGGCACTCCGCCGACGCCGCCGCCTGGCGAGGCCATGCTCAGCGTCCCCTGGGCGCGGGCCTGCGCGGCGCACTGCCTCGGCGATGCAGACCCGCGCCACCCCTGGGCCTCACCGCTGCGTGCCGACCTCGCAGGACTGCCGCCGGTGCTCGTGCAGGCCGGCACCGACGAGTTGCTGCACGGCCAGGCCCTGGCGCTGCACGCGGCGCTGGAAGCCGCCGGCGTGACGGCCCGCTGCGAGATCACGCCCGGTCGCTGGCACGTCTTCCAGATGCACGGCGGCGTGCTGCCCAGCGCCGGCGCAGCCATCGAGCGCATGGCCGGTTTCGCGGGTGCCGAGGTCGACCGCGCCGCCGCCACCGCCGGCCGGCTGGAGGAGCACGAGGTCGTGATCCTCGGCGCGGGCATGTCGGGGCTGTGCATGGGCGTGCAGTTGCGCCGGGCCGGGCAGACCGACTTCGTGATCCTCGAGAAATCTCAGGGCATGGGCGGCACCTGGTGGGACAACCGCTACCCGGGTGCGCACGTCGACGTCCCGGCGCCGCTGTACTCGTTCTCGTTCGCGCCCAACCCGCGCTGGCGGCGCCGCTTCGCCTCGGCGCCCGAGATCCACGCCTACATGGAATCGGTGGCGCGCCGCTTCGGCGTGCGGCCGCACATGCGGCTGGGCCACCGCGTCACCGAGGCCCGCTTCGACGAAGCCAGCGGCCGCTGGGAGATCGCCACCGAGGCCGGCCTGCGCCTGCAAGCGCGCTTCTTCGTCTGCAGCACCGGGCCGCTGAGCCAGCCGTGCTGGCCCGACATCCCGGGCGTCGACGAGTTCCGCGGCCGCCGGCTGCGCTCGGCGCAATGGGATCCGGCCGCGGACCTGGGCGGCCAGCGCGTGGCGGTGATCGGCACCGGCTCGACGGCTTCGCAACTGGTGGAGCCCATCGCCCGGCAGGCGGCGCGGCTGCACGTGTTCCAGCGCACCGCCAACTGGGTGCTGCCGCGCATCGACCGTCGCTACTTCACGGTGGACCGGCTGCTGGCCCGCGTGCCGCCCTGGGCGTGGGCGGTGCGCCGCTTCTGGTACCACGTGCTGGAGTGGGGCCGCCGCGGCTTCGACCAAGGCACGCTGGCGCGGCGCGGCATGCTGCGCCTGGCAGAACTGCACCTGCGGCGTCAGGTGCGCGACCCGGCCCTGCGCGAGAAGCTCCGCCCGCCCTACCCGCTGGGCTGCAAGCGCATCATCTACTCGAACGACTTCTACCCGGCACTCGGCAGGCCGAACGTCGAACTGGTGACCGAGCCGATCGAGCGCATCACCGCGCACGGCATCGTCACCCGCGACGGCGTCGAGCGACCGCTGGACACGCTGGTCTGCGCCACCGGCTTCGACACCGTGCACCTGCTGTCGTCGCTGCGCATCGCGGGCCTCGGCGGCGTCACGCTCGCCGACGCCTGGCGCGACGGCCCCGAGGCCTTCCACGGCATCACGGTGGCCGGCTTCCCCAACCTGTTCATGATGCTCGGGCCGAACACCGGCACGGGCCACACTTCCACCCTGCTCTACATCGAGCCGGAAGTGCGCTACGCCATGGCCTGCATGGAGCGCGTGCGCCTCGGCGGTCACCGCTGGATCGCCCTGCGCCCGGAGGTGCAGCAGGCGCACAACGCGCGGCTGCAAGCCCGGCTGGACGGTTCCGTCTGGACGGCGTGCCGCAGCTGGTACCGCATGGCCAACGGCCGGATCGTCGCGCTGTGGCCGGGTTTCACCGCGGAGTACGTGCGGGCGATCGAGAGGCCGTCGTTCGACGATTACGTGTTCGGCTGAAGACCGACCGACACCAAGCCAGAGGCCGCATCCCGGGAAAACCCTTGGCACCGCCATCGGCCGGGGCATGCGCACACGATGTCACCGCTCGGCAGGGGCAGGCGGTCCAGAATGGTGGCCATGAACTCCACCCGAGACACGGGGGACGCGTCGGGAGGCGCGAGCGCCGGCGGCGCCGTGGCGTCGGCGGGCGGCGTGTCGCTGCGCGTGCGCGTCATCGGCCTCGTGGCCATGGCCCTGATGCCCGCCCTGGCGGGAGTCGCCTGGTACGTCGCGGACGACCAGGACCAGGCCGTCGAGGCGGCCTTCGAGAAGGCCGGCGTGCTCGCCGACTCGACGGCGGCTTCGCTGCAGTGGGTGCTCGACGACAGCCGGCTGAAGCTCGAGGCCGTGGCCGAGCGGCACTCGAGGGGCGCCGATGCGGCCTGCGTCGAAGCGCCCGAGCCGGACGGCCGGCAGTTCCTGGCCGTGACCCCGCCGCAGCGCTGGCGGCTCGACGGGACGCCTGCCTGCGGACCGCAGGCTGCGTCAACGGGCGTGCCACCGCCCTGGTTCGCGCAAGCCTTGTCGGCAGGCGGCACTCACATCAGCAGCCCGTTCCAGGCACCGGGCACGGGCCGCTGGTCGGTCGCGCTGACGCTGCCGCTGCGTGATGCGCAGGGGCAACCGGACGGCGTGGCCGCCAAGATCGTCGACCTCGCGCAGCTCAACCAGCGCCTCTTCCGCAACGTGCCCGAAGGCGCGCTGCTGGCAGTGCTGGACGCCCAGCACCGCATCGTGCTGCGTTCGACAGGCTTCGACGACCGGGTGGGCAGGCAGACACCGCAACGCTTCCAGGACGCGGTGCGCGACGGTGGCGTCGCCCGGCTGGCCGAGACCGGCATCGATGGCGTGCGCAGGCTCTACGCCACGCGGCCGTTGGAAGGAACGGGCTGGCGGGTCTGGGCGGCGCTGCCGGAGGACGACGTCCTCGCGCCCTGGCTCGCGACCCGCAGCCGCACCCTGCTGGCCGTGGCGGGCATGCTCGTGCTGCTGGCGCTGGGTTCGTGGTGGCTGCTGCGCAGCACGCTGCGCCCGGTGCACGCGCTGGCCGAGGCCGCCCGTCAGGTGGCCGCCGGCGCCCCGCGGGCGCGGGCGCCGGTTCGCGGGCCGGCCGAGATCCGCGACGTCGCGGTCGAGTTCAACCGCATGCTGGATGCCCGCGACGCCGCGACTGCCGCGCTAGCGGCGAGCGAAGCGCGCTTTCGCGCGCTGACCGAACTGTCCAGCGACTGGTACTGGGAACAGGATGCCGAGCTGCGTTTCGTCCAGATCTCCGACGGCGTCGGGCGCAGCCTGGGCATCGACCCGGCGCTGCACGTCGGCAGGCGCCGCTGGGAGTTGCCCGGACTCGCCGGACCCGACGCCTCGGCCTGGGCCGCGCATCGCGAGGCACTGGAACGCAGGGATCCGTTCCGCGACTTCGAGATGCGGCGGCTCGCGGCGGGCGGCAGCGTGCACGTCTGCGTGGTCAGCGGCGTGCCGGTGTTCGACGAGGCCGGGCGCTTCGCCGGCTACCGCGGCATAGGCCGCGACGTCAGCGCCCAGCGCCGGGCCGAGGATGCCGCCCGGCAGCGCGAGACACGCTACCGCAAGCTGATCGACCAGCTGCCCGTGGGCGTCGTCGAGCACGCGAGCGACACCTCGATCACGCTGTTCAATGCCGAGGCCTGCCGCCTGCTGGGCCTGAGCCCCGACCAGATGACGGGGCGTCGGGCCATCGACCCGGCCTGGCGCTTCGTCGACGAGCGCGGGGCGACGATGCCGCTGGCCGACTTCCCGGTCATGCGGGTCCTGTCGAGCGGGCAGCCCCTGCAGGGCCTGGTCGTCGGCATCCACGCGCATGCCGAAGTCGAGCCGACCTGGGTCCACGTCAATGGCTTCCCGGAGCACGACGCAGCTGGCGCGATACAGCGCGTCGTCGTCGTCTTCATCGACATCACGGCCCGCCGCCAGGCCGAGGCGCTGCGCGCAGCGCGCGACATGGCCGAGCTTGCCAGTCGTGCGAAGTCGGCCTTCCTCTCCCGGGTAAGCCACGAACTGCGGACACCGCTCAATGCGGTGCTCGGCTTCTCGCAGCTGTTGCAGGTCGACCCGTCGGTGCAGGCCTCGCCGACGGCTGCGAGCCAGACCGAGCTGATCCGCCTGGCTGGCGAACACCTGCTGGCCCTGGTGGACGACCTGCTCGACCTGGCCCGCATCGAGGCCGGAGAGATGAAGGTCCGGCTCGAGCCGCTGGACCTGCGCGCCGTGGCTGCCGAATGCACGGCCATGGTCGGCCCGCTGGCCGACGCCTCACGCGTCGAGTTGCGGCTGACAGGCACGCCAGGCGCGCAGGCGCTGGCCGAGCGCGGCCGACTGCGCCAGATCCTCGTCAACCTCTTGACCAATGCCGTCAAGTACAACCGTCCTGGCGGCACGGTCGACGTCGCCTTCGTCGCCGAAGGCTCGCGCGGCGGCGTGGTGGTTCGCGACACCGGGGTGGGGATGACGCCGCTGCAGCTCGCAGCGCTGTTCCAGCCGTTCAACCGCCTGGGCGCCGATGCGCTCGGCATCGAGGGCACGGGGCTGGGCCTGGTCATCGCGCAGCAGCTGATCGAGCTGATGGGCGGGGCGCTGGAAGTCCGGAGCAGTCCGGGCGCAGGCTCGACGTTCACCGCCTGGCTGCCGCGCGCGGGCAGCGCGCAGGCCCTCGTCTCGACCTCGAGCATCGCCGGCGCGCCGAAGAACCAGGTCGGGTAGACCACCACCCGGCCCGCGGCCCATTTCAGCGCGGGGGCTCATGGCAGACGGCTGGACTCCCGGGCGGGTAAGGGCAAGGTGTGTCAGGGGGCGGCGCGCAGCAGGCCGCCGCCCCCGCCCCGCGAGGCCCCGTCAGTCGGCCTGCTTGCGCAGGAAGGCCGGGATCTCGATCTCGTCCATGCCGTTGCTGGCCAGCGCGTCGACCTTGGCCGCCGCCTGGGCGCGCGCACTGCGCCAGACACTGGGCGTGTTCAGGCCCTCGTAGCTGTGCTGAGGCGCGACGGTCGTGGCGCCCGGCACCGCGGACGGTGCCGCGGCCATCGGGTGATCCAGGATCAGCAGGTTGTCGGTGCCGGTGCGCAGCGGCTGCGCCTGCGCCTGCACCACGGTGAGGCCGGGCGTGACGCGGCTGTCGGAGCGGCGCGATGCCGACGACAGGCCGGTGGCGATGACGGTGACGCGCAGCTGGTCACCCAGCGACTCGTCGTAGGCGGTGCCGAAGATCACGTGCGCGTCGTCCGCGGCATAGCGACGGATCGTGTTCATCGCGTTGCGGCTCTCGGCGAGCTTGAAGGTCTGCTTGCTGGCGGCGATCAGCACCAGCACGCCGCGCGCGCCGCTGAGGTCGATGCCCTCGAGCAGCGGGCAGGCCACTGCCAGTTCGGCGGCCTTGGTGGCACGGTCGGGGCCGCTGGCGGTGGCGGTGCCCATCATCGCCTTGCCCGGCTCGCTCATCACGGTCTTGACGTCCTCGAAGTCGACGTTCACCAGCCCCGGGACGTGGATGATGTCGCTGATGCCGCCCACGGCGTTGCGCAGCACGTCATTGGCATGCGCGAAAGCCTGGTCCTGGGTGATGTCGTCGCCCAGCACCTCGAGCAGCTTCTCGTTGAGCACGACGATCAGGCTGTCGACGTTGGCCTCGAGCTCGGAGACACCGTCGTCGGCCTGCTTGCAGCGGCGCTTGCCCTCGAACTCGAAGGGCTTGGTGACCACGCCCACCGTCAGGATGCCCATCTCCTTGGCCACGCGC
>JBILNT010000114.1:0-12097 GCA_044374875.1 Rubrivivax sp. | reverse complement strand
CCCACGTCGCGCCGCCAGCGCCTTGCGTCTTGCTTCACCCATCGGGTGAGTGTGCCAACACCGCGCAAGTCCGCAACAACACTGCAGATCCAGGTCATCTCGCAGCGGCAACTGCCGGATTTAGGATGAATCTGGTTCAAAATAGGTGCATGAGCACTGTCGTCAACATCCACGAGGCCAAGACGCACCTGTCGCGCCTGGTCGAGCAGGCCGCCAAGGGCAGGGAGTTCGTCATCGCCAAGGCAGGTCGGCCGATGGTGCGCGTCGTGCCCATCGAGCCTCCCGGCGCGACGCGCCAGCTGGGCTTCCTGGCCGGGCACGGCCAGATCGATCTCGACGTGAAACAGGCTTTCGCGGGCGAGATCGACGACATGTTCGCCAGCGGTCGCTGACCCATCGCCGGCGTGCTGCTCCTGGACACGCACCTGGTGCTGTGGGCGGCGTTCGAGCCCCAGCGGCTGTCCCCGAAGGCGCGCAAGCTGCTGGAGAGCCGCGAGCAGCCCCTGTCTTTCAGCCACGCCACGCTCTGGGAACTGGCGATCAAGACTTCGCTGGGCAGGCCGGGCTTCGCCATCGACGTGCCGCGGCTCCATGCCGGTCTCGTTGCGGAGGGATTCGCCGAGTTGCCGATCAGGCCGACGCATCTGTTTCGCGTGGCACAACTGCCGTGGCGTCATCGCGACCCCTTCGACCGCCTGCTGGTGGCGCAGGCCGTCGAGGAGGGGGCGACGCTGCTGACGGCTGACGCGACCTTGAAGGGTTACGGCCGCTTCGTGAAGGCCGTCTGACCTGGGGGCACCTGGCGCCTCGTGATCACTTCGGCGCCATCCGGATCGCCCCGTCGAGCCGGATCACCTCGCCGTTGAGCATGTCGTTCTCGATGATCTGCTTCACGAGCCTGGCGTAGTCCTCGGGACGGCCCAGGCGGCTGGGGAAGGGCACGCTGGCGGCCAGCGCATCCTGCACGTCCTGGGGCATGGAGAACAGCATCGGCGTGCCGAAGATCCCCGGGGCGATGGTCATGTTGCGGATGCCGTTGCGCGCCAGGTCACGCGCGATCGGCAGCGTCATGCCCACGACGCCGCCCTTGCTGGCCGAATAGGCGGCCTGGCCGATCTGGCCGTCGTACGCGGCCACGCTGGCCGTGTTGATGAGCACGCCACGCTCGCCGGTCGGCTCGGGCTGGTTCCTGCACATCGCCTCGGCGGCCAGGCGGATCATGTTGAAGGTGCCGACCAGGTTGACCATGACGGTCTTCTGGAACGACGCCAGCGGGTGCGCGCCGTCCTTGCCCACCGTCTTGATCGCCGGGGCGATGCCGGCGCAGTTCACCAGCCCCATCAGCTTGCCCAGCGCCGTGGCGGCGGCCACCGCGGCCTGCCCGTCGGCTTCCTGGCTGACATCGCACTTGATGAACACGCCACCGATCTCGGCGGCCACCGCCTCGCCGCGCTCGACCTGCAGGTCGGCGACGACGACCTTGCCGCCGTTGGCGGCCAGCATGCGGGCGGTGCCTTCGCCCAGCCCGGAGGCGCCGCCGGTGACGATGAAGACCTTGCCTGCGATGTCCATGCGTTCTCCTGTTGACGTTGACGTAAACGTAAAGTGGAAGGCGCGATCCTAGACGAAGAAAGGGGCCGTCCTGCGAAGGATCGGCCCCGATGCAATCGGTGGGCGCCCTGGGCGCCGTGCGGATCAGCCCAGCGCGGCGAGCACGCGGGCGGTGATGTCCTCGACGCTGCCGATGCCGTCGACGCGACGGTACTGCGGCGCCTGCGCGTCGCCGGTGGCGGCCCAGCCCGAGTAGTAGTCGACCAGCGGACGGGTCTGCGACTGGTAGACATCCAGGCGCTTCTTCACCGTGTCCTCGCGATCGTCGTCGCGCTGGATCAGGGGCTCACCCGTGACGTCGTCGACCCCCGCGGTCTTCGGCGGGTTGAAGCTCACGTGGTAGGTGCGCCCGGACGCGACGTGCACCCGGCGCCCGCTCATGCGCTCGATGATGGCGGCGTCGGGAACGTCGATCTCGAGCACGTAGTCGAGCTTGACGCCGGCGGCCTTCATCGCGTCGGCCTGCGGGATGGTGCGCGGGAAGCCGTCGAACAGGAACCCGTTGGCGCAGTCGGGCTGCGCGATGCGTTCCTTGACCAGGCCGATGATGATGTCGTCGCTGACGAGGCCGCCGGAGTCCATCACCTTCTTGGCGGCCACGCCCAGCGGCGTGCCGGCCTTGACCGCCGCGCGCAGCATGTCGCCGGTGGAGATCTGCGGAATGCCGTAGCGGCTGCAGATGAAACTGGCCTGCGTGCCCTTGCCCGCACCCGGCGCTCCCAACAAGATCAGTCTCATCTGTCTCCTCTTCGTGGTCTTTCGGCGGCGGGTCGGCATGGCTGGCGACTGGCGCCGACGCATGTCCCGTGCCGGACGAGAATAGCACGCGGCCGCCTGCATGAAGCTGACGCCCCGGGGCGACCCGGTGCTCGTCGGCGCTTCAGGCGAACAGCGCGCGCACCCGTTCGAGGTCCTCGGGGGTGTCCACCCCGGTGCCGGGCGCCTGGTCGGCCAGGTGGACGGCGATGCGCTCGCCGTGCCACAGCACTCGCAACTGCTCCAGCGCCTCGATCCGCTCGAGCGGCGAGGGCTCGAGCAGCGGGAAGGCGCGCAGGAACGCGGCCCGGTAGGCATACAGGCCGACATGCCGCAGCGGCGCGGGCACGGGCAGCGCGGACTCGCCACCGGCGGGACGGTCGCGCCACCAGGGGATGGGGGCGCGGCTGAAGTAGAGCGCCCTGCCCGCGGCGTCGACCACGACCTTGACGACGTTCGGATTGAGGTGATCGGCGGCGTCGGGGATGGCATGGGCCGCCGTGGCCATGACGCAGTCCTCGCGCTGGGCCAGCAGCGCGGCACAACGCGCCACCAGGGCCGGATCGATCAGCGGCTCGTCGCCCTGCACGTTGACGACCACGTCGTCCCCGTCGAGGCCGAGCAGGGCGCATGCCTCTGCCAGGCGGTCACTGCCGCTGGGATGGTCGTCACGGGTCAGCAGGGCCATCACGTCGTGCCGCTGGCAGGCCGCGACGATCTCGGGGTGGTCGGCCGCGACGACGACCCGCGAAGCGCCCGACTCGGCCGCACGGCGGGCGACCCTCACGACCATCGGCAGGCCGCCGATGTCGGCCAGCGGTTTGCGCGGCAGGCGCGTCGAGGCCATGCGCGCGGGGATCAGGACGCTGAAGTTCACACCCCGCCCCCAGGGACAGGGGCCGTCTCGGCGACCCCGAGGCTGCGCGCCTCCGATTCGAGCATCACCGGCAGGCCGTCGCGGATCGGAAAGGCCAGCCGGTCGGCCGGGCAGACCAGTTCCCGGGGGCGAAGCTGCTCGTCGCGCCAGAGTTGGAGCGCTCCCTTGCAGTTCGGGCAGACGAGCAGATCGATGAGGCGGTGGTCGAGCGTCATGGGGTGCGCACGCTGCCCAGGCGGGTCAGCAGATCGAACATGAAGTCGTCGGGCAGCGCGAAGTCTAGCCCGACCACCCACACGCGTGTCGCGCCGGTCAGGGCGGGGCTGAGCTTGACGGCGTCCTTCTCGGTCACCAGCACGTCGGCGGTGCCGGGCGGCCAGGGAATGGCGCGGTAGGCGTGGTGGTCCGGCAGCGGCAGGCGGTCGATCGCGAGGCCCTCGGCCTCGAGCATGCGGAAGAAGCGCTCGGGCTCGGCGATCCCCGCCGCCGCCAGCAGGGGACGCCCGCGCAAGGAGGCCAGCGGCAGCGCCCCGGCGCCGTGGCCCGCTGCCCACGAAGCAAGCGGCACGGCGCTGCCGAGGCGGCGCACTGCGATGGCGCCGGGCAGGGGCGTGCTGCGGCCCGCGGCGTTGTAGAGCACCAGACGCCCCCGGGCGGCCGCCAGCGGCTCGCGCAGCGGGCCGGCGGGAAGCAGGAGGCCGTTGCCGACACCACGGCCGTCGAAGACCACCACCTCGACGTCGCGCGCCATGGCAAGGTGCTGCAGTCCGTCGTCGGCCACGATGACGTCGACCTCGGGATGGGCCGCGCACAGCGCGCGCGCGGCCTCGACACGACGGCGGCCCACCATGACGGGCACGCGGGCGCGCCTGGCGATGAGCAAGGGCTCGTCGCCTACCTCGTCGGCACGCGTGTCGGCCAGCACCTCGACGAGCCCGGCCGCGCGGCGGCCGTGGCCGCGCGAGACGACACCCGGCGTACGTCCCGACGCCTCGAGCAAACGCACCACCGCCACGACCGTGGGTGTCTTTCCGGCGCCGCCGACGACGATGTTGCCGATGACGACGACCGGCACGGGCGCGCGCTCCGGCCGGCGCAGGCCGGCTTTCCACACCGCACGCGAGAGCGCGGCCAGCGATGCGAACACGAGCGAGAACGGCGTCAGTGCCATCGCCAGCCAGGTGGCGCGTTCGCGCCACCAGTGTCGCCGCAGCAGCGCTTCCAGGCGTGCCGCGCCGCCGCCGGGGACGGCCATTGCGCCGAGCCGCCTCAGCGCGGCGATCCGCCGCCGCTGGTCTGGGCGGCAAAGGTCAGCCGGGCCAGCCCGGCACGGCGTGTCGCATCGAGCACGTTGACCACGGACTGGTGCGCTGCGGTGGCGTCGGCGGAGATGATCACCATGACGTCGGCCCGGCCACCCGCGGCCGCCCTCAGCTCGGCCGCGAGCAGGTCCACGCTGCGGCCGTCCACGGCCTGTCGGTTGACGGCGTAGCGGCCATCGGCCGAGACCGAGACGATCACCTCCCCCGGGCGCTCGGGCAGCTTCTCCGTGTTGGCCGTGGGCAGGTTGACCTGCAGCTCGGTGAAGCGCGAATAGGTGGTCGACAGCATCAGGAAGATCAGCACCACGAGCAGCACGTCGATGAACGGGATCAGGTTGATCTCCGGCTCGTCCATGCGGCGGCGGCTGAACTTCATGCGGCACGCCTGGTGAAGCGCAGCAGATGGGAAAGCAGGCGCTCGGCGGCCTGCTCCATGACCAGCTGGTACTCGTCGACCCGGCCACGGAAATAGCGGTAGAACATCAGCGCGGGGATGGCCACGATCAGGCCGAAAGCCGTGTTGTAGAGCGCGATCGAGATGCCGTGGGCGAGTTGCTGGGGGTTGTTGCCGCCCGTGGGCGACTGCGAGCCGAAGATCTCGATCATGCCCACCACGGTGCCCAGCAGGCCGAGCAGGGGCGCGGCAGCAGCGATCGTGCCCAGCGCGTTCAGGTAGCGCTCGAGCCGGTGCACGGCCACCCGCCCCGCGTTCTCGAAGGCTTGGCGCAGCGCATCCTCGGTGATGCGCGGCTCGGCAACCACCGCGCGCAGCCCGGCGGCCAGCACCGTGCCCAGCACGGAGTTTTGGGCGAGCTTGTCGACCACGTCGGTCCCGGGCAGGCTCGAGCGGGTGACGCCCATCACCTCGTCGAGCAGCGTCGGCGGTGCGACCAGCGGTGCGCGCAGGCGCCAGAACCGCTCGACGACGAGCGCCAGCGCGATCACCGAGCACAGGATCAGGGGCCAGATCGGCCATCCGGCCGCTTGTATGATCGAAAGCAAGTGGGGTTCCGTGGCTTGGCGAACGCTGTTGATTATGGCCGATGGGCCGCGCGGAGCCGAGCCGTTGGTCCTGTCTGCGGCGCGCGGACGCTGCTTGTCCACGGACACTGTGGACAGCCCTGTGGGCAACCCCGCGTGGAGCGCCGCGAGACCGCGCCGCCGCTGGCGTGGAGTTGGTCTGCCCGATTTTTCATCAGTAGCTTCTTGCCTGGAATCAAGCCCTTGGACGATGAATCCGTCAACCGCGTCGACGGCTGGCGCGTCCATTCCTGCCGCCCCGGAGTTGTGGAATTCCCTGAGGGCCCATGCGACCGGAGCGGTCGTGCCTGAGTCGATGGCCGACGCGCCACCGCGTACCGTCTGGAGCGTCGGTGCGCTGCTGGTGGCCACCGCCGACGCGCTGGCGGCCCGCTTCGGGGCGGTCGCTGTCCGCGGCGAGATCTCGGCCTTCACGCGTGCCGGCAGCGGGCATTGCTACTTCACGCTCAAGGATGCCGATGGCGCCCCTGCGCTGCTGCGCTGCGCCATGTTCAGGCGCGCGGCAGCGCTGCTCGACTTCGCGCCTGCCGAGGGGCAGAAGGTCGAGTTGCGCGGCCGGCTGGCGGTCTACGAGGCCCGCGGGGAACTGCAGATGGTGGTCGAGTCGCTGCAGCGCGTCGGCGCGGGCACGCTCTACGAGGAGTTCCTGCGGCTGCGCGCCCGGCTCGAGTCCCAGGGGCTGTTCGATCCCGTGCGCAAGCGCCCGGTCAGCCGCTTCCCTGTCCGCCTGGGCATCGTGACGTCGCCTTCGGCCGCGGCGCTGCACGACGTGCTGACGGCCCTGGCGCGGCGGGCGCCCCACGTGCGCGTGGTCGTCTACCCGAGCCTCGTGCAGGGCGCCGATGCTCCCGCTTCAATCGTGACCGCACTGCGCACCGCGGGCGAGCGCCTCGAGGTCGACACGCTGCTGCTGGTGCGCGGCGGCGGCTCGCTGGAGGATCTCTGGGCGTTCAATGACGAGCGTGTGGTCCGCGCGGTGGCGGCTTCGCCCATCCCGGTGGTCTGCGGCGTCGGGCACGAGACCGACGTCACCCTCAGCGACCTGGCCGCCGACCTGCGTGCGCCCACGCCCACCGCTGCGGCCGAGATGGCGGCGCCTGCCCGGGCCGATGCGATGAAGGCGCTGGCGCAGCAGGCTGCGACGCTGCGTCGGGTCGTGGGCCGCGCGCTCGACAACCAGGCGCAGCGCCTCGATCGCGCGGCCTTGCGGCTGCAGCGGCCGGCCGCGGCGCTGGCCGCGCAGGCGCAGCGTATCGACGCCCTCGAGCGCAGGCTCGGGCAGGCGCTGCGCACGCAGCTGGCCCGCCAGGGTCAGGCACCGGTGGTCCTGGCGCAGCGCCTGGAGCGCGCCGCGCGGGTGCGCCTGCTGTCGGCCGCCGAGAGGCTCGAGGCTGCCGCGCAGCGGCTGGCCGCCCTCGACCCGGCACGCGTGCTGCGTCGCGGCTATGCGTGGGTCGAGGACACCGAGGGCCGGCCCGTGGTCTCGGCCCTGGCGCTGGCGCCCGGGCAGCGCGTCCAGGCGGTCTGGTCCGACGGCCGCGCCGAGGCCGAGGTGGTGCAGGTCATGCCCGCGCCGGCACGAGGCTGAAGCGGGCTGCCTACAATCCCGGCGTTGATTCAAGACACGGGCCGCTCCGCCCGGGAGCGGCCCGCCCACCCCGAGGAACCGACATGGAACACACCCTGCCCCCGCTGCCCTACGCGATCGACGCGCTGGCCCCGCACTACAGCCGCGAGACGCTCGAGTTCCACCACGGCAAGCATCACAACGCCTACGTGGTGAACCTGAACAACCTCCAGAAGGGCACCGAGTTCGAGTCGATGAGCCTCGAGGACATCGTCCGCAAGTCCTCCGGCGGCATCTACAACAACGCCGCCCAGATCTGGAACCACACCTTCTTCTGGAACTGCATGAAGCCCCAGGGCGGCGGCGAGCCGACCGGCGCGCTGGCCGCGGCGATCAACGCCAAGTGGGGCTCGTACGCCGCGTTCCGCGAAGCCTTCGTGAAGTCGGCTGTCGGCAACTTCGGCTCGGGCTGGACCTGGCTGGTCAAGAAGGCCGATGGCAGCGTGGACATCGCCAACACGGGAGCCGCCGGCACGCCGCTGACCACCGCCGACACCGCGCTGCTGACGGTCGACGTGTGGGAGCACGCCTACTACATCGACTACCGCAACCTGCGCCAGAAGTTCGTCGAGACCTTCCTCGACAAGCTGGTCAACTGGGAATTCGCGCAGAAGAACTTCGGCTGACGCCGAGCCTCGCCACGGGCGGTGCCGCCCGTGGCGGACATTCCACGACGATGTTCCACGACGCGCGCCCCCGGGCGCGCGTCGTCGTTTCGGGAGTGCCGTCGACCGGCTCGGGCTCTCAGCCCCCGAACGGTGCCCCTCGGAGCCGGAAACCTGCCTTGATCCCGCGCTTGGCGAACCAGCCCTGGTTCATCTCGAGCGCGAAGCGAACCGGCCGCAGCGAGCAGTGCGACTGCTCGGACATCGGCTTCATGTCGGCGAGGTTGACGATCGTGCCGTCGTCGTCGATGAAGGCGATCGTCAGCGGGATCAGCGTGTTGCGCATCCAGAAGCAGCGCACGCCGGCCACCTCGTTGACGAACAGCATCCCCTCGTTGGCGCCCATCTCCTTGCGGAACATCATCCCCGTCTGCTGCTGCTGGGGCGTGACCGCCAGTTCGGCGCGGATGACGTGCATGCCTGCCGTCAGGTCGGTCGTCCTCAGTCGCGGCTGAGGGCCGTCCTGGGCCCGCGCAGGCGGCGCCAGCAGCGCGGCGGCGATCGCCGCGATGAGCGCCATGGCGCGGAACGTCACGGCTGACGACTTGACATAGATCATGTGGAGCAGTCCTCGGTCTGCCTACATTATCCCGACGCCTGCGCATGGGCGAAGGTCCCGATGTCCTGCCGATGAACCCCTCTGCCGCCACCGCCGCCGACGTGCCGTCGCCGCATGCCGGCATGCCGGCGATCGACGACCCCGTAGAGGCGGGGCGTTTCACCCGCTGGGTCTGTGGAACGGCGGGCGAGCGGCGCGGTGAATCCTCGCTGCAGCTCTCGGGCATGTGGTGCGCTGCCTGCGCGGGCACGATCGAGCAGGCCCTGGCGGCGGTGGACGGCGTCGAGTCCGCCGTCGTGAGCGCGGCTTCGCAGCGCGCCAGCGTCCGGTGGGACCCGTCCCGCACGCGGCCTTCCGAGCTGATCGCCGCTGTGCGCCGGGCCGGCTACGACGCCGTTCCCGACGCCGCGGCCGAGGCGCGAGAGATGCGCCGCGCCGAGCACCGCAAGGCGCTGTGGCGGCTGTTCGTGGCCAGCTTCTGCGCCATGCAGGTGATGATGTTCGCCACCCCGAGCTACGTCGCCGGCCCGGGCGACCTGGCCGACGACATGCGCCAACTGCTCAACTGGGGCAGCTGGGTGCTGAGCATTCCCGTCGTCCTCTTTTCCGCAGGACCCTTCTTCGCGGGGGCGTGGCGTGCCTTCGCGCACCGGCGCATCGGCATGGACGTGCCGGTCACGCTCGGGGTGCTGGTGACCTTCGTCGCCAGCACCGGCGCCACCTTCGATCCCCGGGGCATCTTCGGCCAAGAGGTCTATTTCGACTCGCTGACGATGTTCGTGAGCTTCCTGCTCGCGGGGCGCTACTTCGAGCTTCGCTCTCGTCACCGCGCGGCCGAAGCGCTGGAAGCGGCGATGTCCGGCATGCCCGAAACCGCGCAGCGGCTCGGCGAGGACGGGCAGTGGCAGGAGGTCAGCGTTCGCCGGCTGCGTGCGGGCGATCACGTGCGGGTGGCGCTGGGGCAGGCCTTCCCGGCCGACGGGGTGCTCGTCGCCGGCACCACCCGCGCAGACGAATCGCTGCTGACCGGTGAGTCGGTCCCCGTGCCGAAACCCGAGCAGGCCGAGGTGCTGGCCGGCAGCGTCAACGTCGGCGCGCCCGTCGAGGTGCGGGTGGAGCGCGTCGGGCAGGACACGCGCTTCGAGGCCATCGTCTCGATGATGCGCGACGCGGCTTCGCAGCGCCCGGCGATGGCGCGCCTGGCCGATCGCTGGGCGGCGCCCTTCCTGTGGGTCGTGCTGCTGCTGGCCGCGGGTGCTGCGGCGGCTTGGAGCATGATCGATCCGTCGCGCGTGGTGTGGGTCGCGGTGTCGGTGCTGATCGTCACCTGCCCGTGCGCCCTGTCGCTGGCCGCGCCTTCGACCATGGTGGCGGCTGCCGGCGGCCTGGCGCGCCGCGGCGTGCTGCTGCAGCGGCTCGACGCGGTCGAGGCGCTTGCCGGTGTGCGGCAGGTCTTCTTCGACAAGACGGGGACGCTGACCGAAGACCGTCCGGGCGTTGCCGGCGTCGAGGTGTTCGACGATGCGGTGCTGGCCGATGTGTCGGCTGCCATGAAGTTCGCTGGCTCACTGGCGGCCTGGTCTGGACACCCGCTGTCGAAGGCTCTCGCTGCGGCGGCTGCGACGGGCGAGGCCGCACCGCAGTGGCGCGATGTCGAGGAAATTGCCGGGCAGGGCTTGCGCGGCTTCGATGCCGAGGGGCGCGAGTGGCGCCTCGGCCGTGCAGAGTGGGTCGATGCAGGCGCGGCGTCCAGGCCCGGGGGCGCGGCGTCGTCGGCGTGGCTCGGCCGGCAAGGGCGCGCCGTCGCGCGCTTCGAGTTCGAGGAAGCCTTGCGCGAAGGCGCCGCCGAGGCCGTGGCCGCCTTGCGTGCCGACGGTGTGCGCGTGACCCTGCTCTCGGGCGACGAGCCGGCGCGCGCTGCCGCGCTGGCGGCCCGCCTGGGGGCCGACGACGCGATCGGCGGCGCGTCACCGCAGGCCAAGCTCGACGCGCTGGCGGCCGCCCAGCGTGGCGGCCAACGGGTGGCGATGGTCGGCGATGGCGTCAACGACGCCCCGGTGCTGGCCCAGGCCGATGTCTCGCTGGCAATGGGGCAGGGCGCGCTGATCTCGCGCGCCCAGGCCGATGGCGTGATCGTCTCGAACAGGCCGCTGGACGTGGTCGCGGCGCGGATGTCGGCGCGGCGTGCAATCCGCATCGTTCACCAGAACATCGCATGGGCCGCTGCCTACAACGCGGCCTGCATCCCGCTGGCCATGGTCGGCTGGCTGCCCCCGTGGGCTGCCGGCCTGGGCATGGCGCTGAGTTCGCTGCTGGTGATCGGCAACGCCGCGCGGGCTTCGCGCCCGCCCGCGACCGGCGCTCGCGCCTGACCCACGTCCGACATGGAATCGCTCTGGTTGCTCATCCCGCTGTCCGCCGGGCTGGTGCTGCTGATCATCGGCATCTTCGGATGGGCCCTGCACCGGGGGCAGTTCGAGGATCTCGAGCGCGAAGGCGAGCGCATCCTGCAACACGACGCGGCGGCCGTTGACGGGGATCAAGTCCCGACTCCGGGATCCCCCGAACAATCGCCCGCATCCCGTTCTTCGCAGTGAGGAGAGGTTCGATGGCAACAACAACGGCGCCGGCCGCACCGGCGTACAGCGACTCGGTGGTGAGACTGTTCTCGCTCGCCGCGGTCCTGTGGGGCGTGGTGGGCATGCTCGTCGGCGTGATCATCGCCGCGCAGCTGGCCTGGCCGGAGCTCATCAACGGCATCTCGTGGCTGAGCTACGGCCGCCTGCGGCCGCTGCACACCAATGCGGTGATCTTCGCGTTCGGCGGCTGCGCCCTGTTCGCGACCTCCTATCACGTCGTGCAGCGCACCTGCCAGACCCGGCTGTTCATGCCCGGCCTGGCGATGTTCACCTTCATCGGCTGGCAGGTGGTGATCCTGCTGGCGGCCATCTCGCTGCCCCTGGGCCTGACCAGCGGCAAGGAGTACGCCGAGCTCGAGTGGCCCATCGACCTGCTCATCGCGGTGGTGTGGGTGGCCTACGCGGTGGTGTTCTTCGGCACCGTGGGCATCCGCAAGGTGCGCCACATCTACGTGGCGAACTGGTTCTTCGGCGCGTTCATCCTCGCCGTCGCGCTGCTGCACATCGTCAACAGCGCCGCCGTCCCCGTCAGCCTGACGAAGAGCTACTCGGCCTACGCGGGCGTGCAGGACGCCATGATCCAGTGGTGGTACGGCCACAACGCGGTGGGCTTCTTCCTGACCGCGGGCTTCCTCGGGATGATGTACTACTACATCCCCAAGCAGGCCGGCCGCCCGGTCTACAGCTACCGGCTGTCGATCGTGCACTTCTGGGCGCTGATCTTCACCTACATGTGGGCGGGCCCGCACCACCTGCACTACACCGCGCTGCCCGACTGGGCGCAGAGCGTGGGCATGCTGTTCTCGCTGGTCCTGCTCGCGCCGAGCTGGGGCGGCATGATCAACGGCATCATGACCCTCTCGGGTGCGTGGCACAAGCTGCGTGACGACCCGATCCTGAAGTTCCTCATCGTCAGCCTGTCGTTCTACGGCATGAGCACGTTCGAGGGACCCATGATGTCCATCAAGACCGTCAACGCGCTGTCGCATTACACGGACTG
>JBILNT010000261.1:0-3538 GCA_044374875.1 Rubrivivax sp. | reverse complement strand
CGTGCCCCGTGAGATCAAGAACCACGAGTACCGGGTCGGGCTGGTGCCAGCCTCTGTGCGCGAGCTGTCGACCCACGGCCACGAGGTGTGGGTCGAGACCGGCGCCGGTGCCGGCATCGGCGCCGCCGACGCCGACTACGAGGCGGCCGGCGCCCGCATCGCCGGCCGTGCCGACGCCGTCTTCGAGGCCGCCGAGCTGATCGTCAAGGTCAAGGAGCCGCAGGCTGTCGAACGCGCGCTCCTGCGGCCCGGGCAGGTGCTCTTCACCTACCTTCACCTCGCGCCGGACCCCGAGCAGGCGCGGGAACTGGTGGCCAGCGGCGCGGTCTGCATCGCCTACGAGACCGTCACGGCGCCCGGCGGCGGGCTCCCGCTGCTGGCGCCGATGTCCGAAGTGGCCGGCCGCATGGCGGTGCAGGCCGGGGCGCGCTGCCTCGAGCGCTCTGCCGGGGGCATGGGCGTGCTGCTTGGCGGGGTTCCGGGCGTGGCCCCGGCGCGCATCGCCATCCTCGGCGCGGGCGTGGTGGGCAGCAATGCGGCACAGATCGCCGTGGGCACCGGTGCGCAGGTGGTGGTGCTGGACCGCAGCGTCGACGCGCTGCGGCGCCTGGATCGCCAGCTCGGCGCCCGCGTGATGACGGTGCACGCCAACCGGGAGACCGTGGAACGCGAGGTGCTGGCGGCCGACCTCGTGATCGGCGCCGTGCTGGTGCCCGGCGCCGCCGCACCGAAGCTGGTGACCAAGGCGATGCTGCCGCGCATGAGGCGCGGCGCGGTGATCGTCGACGTCGCGATCGACCAGGGCGGCTGCGTCGAGACCGCGCGGCCGACCACCCACGCCGATCCGACCTACGTCGTCGAAGGCATCGTCCACTACTGCGTGGCCAACATGCCGGGTGCGGTGCCACGCACTTCCGCGCTGGCGCTGAACAACGCGACGCTGCCCCACGTGCTGGCGCTGGCCGACCGCGGCTGGCGCGATGCGCTGCGGGCCGACGCCCACCTGCGCGACGGGCTCAACGTCGCCGAGGGGAAGGTCACTCACCCGGCGGTGGCGCAGGCCCTCGGGCTGGCATACACCGAACCGCTGGCGCTGATCGGTTGACGCGCAGGGCGGCCCGGCCCGGAGCACGCATGAGCGTGAGCATCACCCCGGAGCGCGCATGAGCGTGAGCATCACCCTGGAGCACGCATGAGCGTGAGCATCACCCCGGAGCACGCATCAGCGTGCTCTTGCCGAACAGGCTCTCGATCAGGTCCACCGCCAGCAGCGCGGTCTTGTTGCGCACGTCGAGCGCCGGGTTCAGCTCCATCACGTCCAGGCTGGCCAGGCGGCCGCTGTCGGCGATCATCTCCATGCACAGCTGCGCCTCGCGGTAGGTCGGGCCTCCGGGGACGGTGGTGCCCACGCCGGGGGCGATCTCGGGGTCGAGGAAGTCGACGTCGAAGCTCACGTGCAGGTGGGTGTTCGGGTCGAGCGTGGCCAGCGCCAGTTCCATCGCGTGACGCATGCCCATCTCGTCGATGTAGCGCATGTCGAAGACCTCGAGGCCCTGCTCGTGCACGAAGCGCTTCTCGCCGGGGTCGACGCTGCGGATGCCGATCTGCCGCACCACTTTCGGCGAGATCGCGGGCACCGTGCCGCCGAGTTCCACCAGGGCCTGCGGGCCGTGGCCGCACAGCACCGCCACCGGCATGCCGTGGATGTTGCCGCTGGGCGTGAGCACGTGGGTGTTGAAGTCGGCGTGGGCGTCGAGCCAGAGCACGCGCAGGCGGCGGCCGGTCTCGCGGCAGTGGCGGGCCACCGCGCTGATCGAGCCGATGGCCAGGCAGTGGTCGCCGCCGAGCAGGATCGGCATGCGGCCGACGCGCAGCTCGTCGTAGACGGCGTCGTGCACCGCGCGGTTCCAGGCCAGCACCTCGTCGAGGTGGCGGTAGCCGCCCACGGGCGGCTGCCAGGGGTTGGCCGGCCCGGCCAGGTTGCCGCGGTCGGCGACCTCGACGCCGTGCGACTCCAGCGCGGCCTGCAGGCCGGCCACGCGCATCGCTTCCGGTCCCATGCTGGCACCACGAGCACCGGCGCCGACGTCGGTCGGCGCGCCGATCAGGCTGACGTGACGGATCATCCGCGGTCCTTCATCCGATGTCGTCGGCGGACTCGCCGGCCGGCGTCCCGGGAAGGTCGAAGCCGTAGTGCTCGGCCAGCCGCGCCCAGGCCTCCTCGGCGGTCTCGACGAAGTGGAACAGGCCCAGGTCCTGCGGGCTGATCATCCCGCAGTCGACCAGGTGCTGGAAGTCGACCAGCTTCTCCCAGAAGGCGCGGCCGAACAGCAGGATGGGGCGACGCCGGCTCTTGCCGGTCTGCACCAGCGTCATGGTCTCGAACAGCTCGTCGAGCGTGCCGAAGCCGCCGGGGAAGCACACCAGCGCGATGCTGCGCATCACGAAGTGCATCTTGCGCAGCGCGAAGTAGTGGAACTGGAAGCACAGCTCCGGCGTGATGTAGGGGTTGGGCGCCTGCTCGTGCGGCAGCACGATGTTCAGGCCTATGCTCTTGCCCCCGACCTCGTGGGCACCGCGGTTGCCGGCTTCCATGATGCCGGGGCCGCCGCCGGTGACGACGTAGATGGGCGTGGCGTGCTCGCGCGAGCGCGTGGTGACGATGCCGGCAAAGCGGCGCGCCTCGTCGTAGTAGCGGCTCATCTCCAGCGCCACCTCGGCGCGGCGCAGCGCGGCGGGGTCGCCACCGGCGCGCGCGTCCGCGAGGCGCGCCGCCGCGTCGTCGGGCGGCAGGATGCGCGCGCTGCCGAAGATCACGATCGTCGAGGTGATGCCCTGTTCCTGCTGCACCATCTCGGCCTTCAGCAGTTCGAGCTGCATGCGCACCGGGCGCAGTTCCTCGCGCAGCAGGAAGGCGGTGTCGGTGAAGGCCAGACGGTAGGCGCTCTCGGGCCCGGCATAGCGCGCGGATTCGGCCAGGGCCGCCTCTTCCCTCGCGGTCGGGAAGTTGCGGGCGGTCAGTTCGTCGTGCGTTCGGTCCATGGCGGGATCGTCGTGGGGGTCCTGAAGCGCGAAGCCCGCCTTCGCGGCGGGCTCCGGGCGGCGGCCGGGCAGGCCGGGCTACTTCTTCGTCTCGGCCTCGGCCTTGCGCTCGACGGCCGTCTTGCTGGCTACCACCGGCAGCCCGCGCAGCTGGTTGAGCGCCTGCTGCAGCGGGAAGTCCTCGGCGCTGCCGAACTCGGGCAGCGGCTTGGGCGGCTGGTTGGTCTTGGCGAACTGCTCCTCGAGCTTCTTGCGCTCTTCCTCGCGCTGGCGGGCGCGGGCGTCGTCCTTCTTCTCGTCGGGGCCCGAGAGGTGCTTCTCGAGGTCGGCCTCGCGCATGCGCAGCGCGGCGAAGACGTTGCCCTCGGCGGTCTCGTCGAGCCAGATGTCGGGCACGATGCCCTTGGCCTGGATCGAGCGCCCGCTGGGCGTGTAGTAGCGCGCGGTCGTGATCTTGATCGCCGACTCGGGGCCGAGCTGGCGCACGGTCTGCACC
>JBILNT010000113.1:0-12257 GCA_044374875.1 Rubrivivax sp. | reverse complement strand
AGCGGGATCAACTTCTCGGGAAAATGGTAGGGCCCGTAGTTGTTGCTGCAGTTGGTGGTCAGCACCGGCAGGCCGTAGGTGTGGTGCCAGGCGCGCACGAGGTGGTCGCTGGCGGCCTTGCTGGCGCTGTAGGGGCTGTTGGGCTCGTAGGGGTGGGTCTCGGTGAACGCCGGGTCGTCGGCGCCCAGGCTGCCGTAGACCTCGTCGGTGCTGACGTGGTGGAAGCGGAAGGCGGCCTTGGCTTCGCCCTCCAGGCCGCCCCAGTACGCGCGCGCGGCCTCCAGCAGCGTGAAGGTACCCTCGACGTTGGTGCGGATGAAGGCACCGGGCCCGAGGATGCTGCGGTCGACGTGGCTCTCGGCGGCGAAGTGCACCACGGCCCGCGGCCGGTGCGTGGCCAGCAGCGAGTCGACGAGTGCGCGCTCGCAGATGTCGCCTTGCACGAAGACGTGCCGGGCGTCGCCCGCCAGCGACCCCAGGTTGCCCAGGTTGCCGGCGTAGGTCAGCGCATCCAGGTTGACCACCGGTTCGTCCGTCTGCGCCAGCCAGTCGAGGACAAAGTTGCTGCCGATGAAGCCGGCGCCGCCGGTGACCAGGATGGTCATCTCAACTCCTGCCGTACGTGTCCTGGAAGCGCACGATGTCGTCCTCGCCGAGGTAGCTGCCCGACTGCACCTCGATGATCTCCAGCGGCACCTTGCCCGGGTTGGCCAGGCGGTGCACCTGGCCGAGCGGGATGTAGGTGCTCTGGTTCTCGGCCAGCAGGATGGTCTTGTCGCCGTTGGTGACCTCGGCCGTGCCGCTGACCACGATCCAGTGCTCGGCACGGTGGTGGTGCATCTGCAGGCTCAGGCTGGCGCCGGGCTTGACCATGATGCGCTTGACCTGGAAGCGCGGGCCGGCGTCGATGCTGTCGTACCAGCCCCAGGGCCGGTGCACCTTGCGGTGCAGCGCGTGCTCGCCGCGCTGCTCGGCGCCGAGCTGGATGACGATCTTCTTGACGTCCTGGCTCTTCTCGCGGCTGGCCACCAGCACGGCGTCGGGGGTCTCCACGACGACCACGTCGTCCAGGCCCACCGCCGCCACGAGCCGGCTGGTCGCGTGGACCAGGGTGTTGCGGCTGTCGTTGACGATGGCGTCGCCCACCGCCGCGTTGCCCGTGCCGTCCTTGGGCAGCACCTGCCAGACCGCCTCCCAGGCGCCGAGGTCGTTCCAGCCGGCATCGAGGGCGACCACGCGGATGTCGAAGGCGCTGCCGGGGCACTTCTCCATCACCGCGTAGTCGATCGACTCCGCGGGCACGGCGGCGAACTCGGCCTTGCCGGGCCGCACGAACTTCGCGTCGGTTGCGCGTGCCGCCCAGGCGGCGTTGCAGGCCGTCGCGATGTCGGGCCGGAAGCGCTCGAGCGCCGACATCCAGGTCGACGCGCGCAGCACGAACATGCCCGCGTTCCACGAGTAGCCGCCTTCGGCCAGGTAGCGCTCGGCCGTGGCGAGGTCGGGCTTCTCGACGAAGCGCAGCACCCGGGCCTCGCCGCCGTCGGCCGGTTGGCTGCGGATGTAGCCGTAGCCGGTCTCCGGGCGGTCGGGGGTGATGCCGAGGATGGCGATGCCGCCACCGTCCGCCACCCTGATCGCGCGGCGCATGGCCACCGCGAAGGCGGCTTCGTCGGTCACCGTCTGGTCGGCCGGCGTGACCACCAGCACCGGGTCCTGGCCACCGGCCAGCGCCTGCAGCGCGGCAAGCGTCATCGCCGGGGCGGTGTTGCGGCCCTCGGGCTCGAGCAGCAGAGCGCCGGGCTCGACACGCAGTTCGCGCAGTTGGTCGAGCACCAGGAAGCGATGCTCCTCGTTGCCGACGATGCAGGGGTTCGCCACGCTGATGCCATCGCCGCCCAGCCCCTGCAGGCGGGCGGCGGCCTGCTGGAACAGGCTGCGGTTGCCCGCCAGCACGAGGAACTGCTTCGGGTAGCCGGCACGCGAGAGCGGCCACAGGCGGGTGCCGGACCCGCCGGCCATCACGACGGGCTGGACGAGGACGGAGGTGTTTGCGGTTGCGGTCATGCTTCGAAGCCGTTGGGGTTCATCGACTGCCAGCGCCAGCTGTCGGCGCACATGCGGGCGAGGTCGTGGCGGGCGCTCCAGCCCAGCAGCTCGCGGGCCAGCGCCGGGTCGGCCCAGCACGCGGCGACGTCGCCCGGGCGGCGCGGCAGGATGCGGAATGGTACTTCGCGGCCGCTGGCCGCCGCGTACGCGGCCACCACCTCCAGCACGCTGTGGCCGCGGCCGGTGCCGAGGTTGACGGTCAGCGAGCCGGGGCCGTCGAGCAGCCTGCGCAGCGCGGCGACGTGCCCCTCGGCGAGGTCGGTGACGTGGATGTAGTCGCGCACGCCCGTGCCGTCGGGGGTCGGGTAGTCGTCGCCGAAGACCTGCAGGAACGGCCGCCGGCCCACCGCCACCTGGGCCACGTAGGGCATCAGGTTGTTCGGGGTGCCGCGCGGGTCCTCGCCGATGCGACCGCTCTCGTGGGCGCCCACCGGGTTGAAGTAGCGCAGGATGGCGGTCTGCCAGGCCGCGTCGGCGGCGCCGAGGTCGCCCAGGATCTGCTCGCCCATCAGCTTGGTGCGGCCGTAGGGGTTCGTGACCTGCAGGGCTGCGCTCTCGCGGATCGGCAGCTCGCGCGGGTCGCCGTAGACGGTGGCGCTGGAGCTGAAGACGAAGCGCCCCACGCCATGGCGGCGCATCGCCTGGCACACCGTGACGAGGCCGCCGACGTTGTTGCCGAAGTACTCGAGCGGGCGCGTGGTGGACTCGCCCACCGCCTTGAACGCGGCGAAGTGGACCGTGGCGTCGATGCGATGACGCTGGAACAGCGACTCCATCGCGGAGGCATCGCAGACGCTGGCGCGCTCGAAAACCGGCGTGCGTCCCGAGAGCCCCGCCAGACGCTCGAGCACGACCGGCGAGCTGTTGGAGAAGTCGTCGACGCCGACGACTTCGAAGCCCGCCTGCTGGAGCGCGAGCCAGGTGTGCGAGGCGATGTAGCCGGTGGCGCCGGTCAGCAGGATCGTGGGCATGCGGGGCGGCTGCGCGCCGCACCGGGATCGGCCCGGTGCCGCGCGGCAGTGTCGTGGAACAACCCCTGATTGTCGCCGAGCCCTCCCGCGCTGGCTGCACGGGCTCGCTGCCTACAATGGGGCAATGCTTCACGCCCTCAACACGTTGCTGGCGCCGCCGGTCATGGAGCGGCTCGCCCTGCTGCTCAACCACGTGATCGGGGCCGAGGCAGTGGCCACCGAACGGCTGCGTCCGCACGCCGGCCGCAGCGTGGAACTCGTGCTCGACGGCTGGCCGGCGCTGCTGCCCCCACCGCCCCCCTTGGCGTTTCGGGTCACGCCGGCGGGCATGCTCGAGTGGTGCGGCATGGAGCGCGATGCCGCGGCCGACCTTCGCCTGCGCATGGATGCCTCGAACCCCGCGCTGCTGCTGTCGCGCGCGATGACGGGCGAGCGCCCTTCGGTCGATGTCGAGGGCGATGCGCAACTGGCGGCCGACGTCAGCTGGCTGATGCAGAACCTGCGCTGGGATCTTGGCGCCGACCTCGAGCGGATGTTCGGGCCCGCCGTGGCGGGCCCGTTGCAGCGCTTCGGCTCGGCCGTGGCCGCGGCGCTGCATGGCGCGTTGCAGCAGGCAGGCGAGTGGCGCGACCGCCTGCGGCCACGACGCTGATGGGCCACTTCGGCCGCCTCGTCTTCATCGTCTTCACCGTCCTGCGCTTCGGCCTGGACGAGCTGGCGCTTTCCGCATTCCGCCAGCGCTGGGTGCGGGTGCTCGTGCGCCTGGTCACGGTCGGCCGGCGGCTCGACGCGCCGCGCGGCGTGCGGCTGCGTCACGCCTTCGAGCGCCTGGGGCCGATCTTCGTCAAGTTCGGCCAGGTGCTCTCGACCCGTCGCGACCTGATGCCGCTGGACATCGCCGACGAGCTCGCGCGCCTGCAGGACCGGGTGCCCCCGTTCCCGGCCGCGCAGTCCCGTGCGCTGGTGGAGAAGGCCTTCGGCCGCCCCATCGACCAGATCTTCGCCACCTTCGAGGCCGAGCCGGTGGCCAGCGCCTCGATCGCGCAGGTGCACTTCGCGACCCTGAAGGACGGCCGCGAGGTGGCCGTCAAGGTGCTGCGCCCGGGCATGCTCGACGTCATCGACAAGGACCTGGCGCTGCTGCACACGCTGGCGCGCTGGGTCGAGCGGCTTTCGGTGGACGGCAAGCGCCTGAAGCCGCGCGAGGTGGTGGCCGAGTTCGACGGCTACCTCCACGACGAGCTCGACCTCGTGCGCGAGGCCGCCAATGCGGCCCAGTTGCGCCGCAACATGGACGGCCTGGGGCTGGTGCTGATCCCCGAGATGGTGTGGGACCTGTGCACGCCCAGCGTGATCGTGATGGAACGCATGCACGGCGTGCCCATCAGCCAGATCGACCGCCTGCGCGAGGCGGGCGTCGACATCCCCAAGCTGGCGCGCGACGGTGTCACCATCTTCTTCACCCAGGTGTTCCGCGATGGCTTCTTCCATGCCGACATGCACCCGGGCAACATCCAGGTCAGCCTGGACCCGAAGACCTTCGGCCGCTACATCGCGCTGGACTTCGGCATCGTCGGCACCCTGACCGACACCGACAAGGAATATCTGGCGCACAACTTCATCGCCTTCTTCCGGCGCGACTACAAGCGCGTCGCCGAACTGCACGTCGAGAGCGGCTGGGTGCCGACGAACACCCGCATCGACGCGCTCGAGAGCGCGATCCGCGCCGTCTGCGAGCCGCACTTCGACCGTCCGCTGAAGGACATCTCGCTCGGCCAGGTGCTCATGCGCCTGTTCCAGACCTCGCGCCGCTTCAACGTCGAGATCCAGCCGCAGCTCGTGCTGCTGCAGAAGACCTTGCTCAACATCGAGGGCCTGGGTCGCCAGCTCGACCCCGACCTCGACCTGTGGACGACGGCCAAGCCCTTCCTCGAGCGCTGGATGAACGAGCAGATCGGCTGGCGCGGCCTGCTCGAGCGCCTCACCCGCGAGGCGCCGCGCTACGCGCAGCTGCTGCCCGAGCTGCCTCGCCTGCTGCACCAGGCGCTGGAGCGGCGCGCGGCGCCGGCCGACGAGACCCTGCTGCGAACCCTGGTGGCCGAGCAGCGCGCGACCCGGCGGCTGCTGCAGGCGGTGGCGTGGTCGGCGCTCGGATTCCTGACGGGATTGCTCGGCACCCGCGTGGCCTTGCACCTGTGGGGCTGAGCCCCTTGCTGGCGAACCCTATAATTTCGCCTTTTTAATCAAGGGTTTAGCCATGCCGATCTACGCCTATCGCTGCAGCGCCTGCGGCCACGCGCAGGACGTGCTGCAAAAGCTCTCCGACCCGGTGCTGACCACCTGCCCGCATTGCGGGGCCGAAACCTTCGGCAAGCAGGTCACCGCCGCGGGATTCCAGCTCAAGGGTTCGGGCTGGTACGTCACCGACTTCCGCGGCGGCGGCTCGGCCGCTTCGGCCAAGCCGGCCGAGGGCGCCGCCTCGGGCGACGCGAAGCCGGCCGAACCGGGTGCCAGCGCGGCCCCGGCCGACAAGCCCGCTGCCGACAAGCCCGCGGCCTCGGCAACGCCCTCGACCTGAGCCCGCCTGCCACCTGGACGCCGAGTGAAGAAATACATCATCGCCGGGCTGCTCGTCTGGCTGCCGCTGGCCATCACCATCGCGGTGCTGAGCTGGCTGCTCGGCACGCTCGACGGCGTCTTCGCGTGGCTGCTCTCCGCCAGCCAGGCGGTGCTGCCTGTGTCCACGCACGCCAGCATCGAGTCGCTGCGCCATGTCCCCGGGCTGGGTGTCCTGGTGATGGCCGTGGGCCTGCTCCTGACGGGCATCTTCGCCGCCAACATCTTCGGGCAGTGGTGGCTTCGCCAGTGGGACCGCCTGCTGCACAAGATCCCGATCGTCAAGTCGATCTACAGCTCGGTCAAGCAGGTCTCGGACACGCTGTTCTCCTCGAGCGGCAACGCCTTCCGCGAGGCGGTGCTGGTGCAGTACCCGCGCCAGGGGTCCTGGACCATCGCCTTCGTCACCGGCAAGCCTGGCGGCGAGGTGGCGGCCCGGCTGCCGGGCGAGTACATCAGCGTGTACGTGCCGACCACCCCCAACCCGACCTCGGGCTTCTTCCTGATGATGCCGCGCGCCGACGTGCTCGAGCTGCGCATGAGCGTCGACGAGGCGTTGAAGTACGTCATCTCGATGGGCGTCGTCGCGCCATCCGTACGTCCAGCGGGTGCCGCGTCCGGGAGCCCGGAGCCGACCCGAAACTGACCGGGCCGGCCGCCCCGCGAGGGGCCGGCGGCCGGCCCCGAGGGCTCGAGACACAGCCCGCCCGTGCCCGACCACGACATCCGTCCCACCGACGACAACGAATTCCTGGAGTGACCCGATGAGAACGAGCTATGCAGGCCTGGTCAGCGAGGCGCTGATGGGCCAGACCGTGACCTTGATGGGCTGGGCGCATCGCCGCCGCGACCACGGCGGCGTGATCTTCATCGACCTGCGTGACCGCGAGGGGCTGGTTCAGATCGTCTGTGATCCGGATCGCCCCGGGATGTTCCGCACCGCCGAGGGCGTGCGCAACGAGTTCTGCCTGAAGGTGGTGGGCAAGGTGCGGGCGCGGCCCGCCGGCACCGAGAACGCCCACCTCACCAGCGGCAAGGTCGAGGTGCTGTGCCAGGAGCTCGAGGTGCTCAACCCGAGCGTCACCCCGCCGTTCCCGCTCGACGACGAGAACCTCAGCGAGACCACGCGCCTGACCCACCGCGTGCTCGACCTGCGGCGCCCGGCGATGCAGAAGAACCTGATGCTGCGCTACAAGGTGGCGATGGAGGTGCGCAAGTACCTCGACGATCACGGCTTCATCGACGTCGAGACGCCCATGCTCACCAAGAGCACGCCCGAGGGCGCGCGCGACTACCTCGTGCCCAGCCGTGTGCACGACGGCACGTTCTTCGCGCTGCCGCAGAGCCCGCAGCTGTTCAAGCAGCTGCTGATGGTCGCCGGCTTCGACCGCTACTACCAGATCACCAAGTGCTTCCGCGACGAGGACCTGCGCGCCGACCGCCAGCCCGAGTTCACGCAGATCGACATCGAGACCTCGTTCCTCGGCGAGGAGGAGATCCGCGCCATCACCGAAGGGATGATCCGCCAGGTCTTCCGCCGCACCATGGGCATCGAGCTGCCGGTCTACGCCCAGCTGACCTATGCCGAGGCCATGCACAGGTACGGCTCCGACAAGCCGGACCTGCGCGTCAGGCTCGAGTTCACCGAGCTCACCGACGTGATGAAGGACGTCGAGTTCAAGGTCTTCAGCGGCCCGGCCAACAGCAAGGGCGGGCGCGTGGCGGCACTGCGCGTGCCTGGCGGCGGCGAGATGAGCCGCGGCGAGATCGACGCCTACACCGAGTTCGTGAAGATCTACGGCGCCAAGGGGCTGGCGTGGATCAAGGTCAACGACGCGGGCAAGGGTCGCGACGGCTTGCAGTCGCCGATCGTCAAGAACCTCAGCGATGCCGCGCTGGAGCAGACGCTCGCGCGCACCGGCGCGCGCAACGGCGACCTGATCTTCTTCGGTGCCGACAAGGCCAAGGTCGTCAACGACGCCCTCGGCGCACTGCGCGTGAAGATCGGCCACAGCGAGTTCGGACGCAGCCACGGCCTGTTCGAGGACAAGTGGGCACCGCTGTGGGTGGTCGACTTCCCGATGTTCGAGTTCGACGAGGACGCCGGCCGCTGGAACGCCGTGCACCACCCGTTCACCAGCCCGAAGGACGGCCACGAGGACCTGATGGACACCGACCCGGGCGCCTGCGTGGCCAAGGCCTACGACATGGTGCTCAACGGCTGGGAACTCGGCGGCGGTTCGGTGCGCATCCACCGCGCCGAGGTGCAGAGCAAGGTCTTCAAGGCGCTGAACATCACCGCCGAGGACGCGCAGGTCAAGTTCGGCTTCCTGCTCGACGCGCTGCAGTACGGCGCGCCGCCGCACGGCGGCCTGGCCTTCGGCCTGGACCGCCTGGTCACGCTGATGACCAAGGCCGAGTCGATCCGCGACGTGATCGCGTTCCCGAAGACCCAGCGCGCGCAGTGCCTGCTGACCGGCGCGCCGAGCCGCGTCGACGAGGCGCAGCTGCGCGAACTGCACATCCGCCTGCGCAACCCGCAACCCGCCGGTTGAGGATCAGGGGCGACGGCGGGGCCGTCGCCCCGCCATGCGTCCCTGCGATCCCCACCCGGACGACATCGAGGACGACGCGTTGACTCCCGCCATCGACGACCCCGCCCGCGACCGCGAGGCCGGCTCGCGCGACGCCACGCTGGACACCACCCGCATCGACGACGTGCGCATCGCCGCCGTGCGTGCGCTGGTGTCGCCCGCCGTGCTCCTCGAGGAGCTGCCCGTCACGCCGGCCATCGAGTCGCTGGTCGAAGGCACGCGCGAGCGCATCGCCGACGTGCTGCACGGGCGCGACGACCGCATCGTCGCCGTGGTCGGCCCCTGCTCGATCCACGACCACGACGACGCCATCGCCTACGCACGGCGCCTGAAGCCGCTGGCCGACGAGCTGAAGGACGACCTGCTGGTCGTCATGCGCGTGTACTTCGAGAAGCCGCGCACCACGGTGGGCTGGAAGGGCTACATCAACGACCCGCGGCTGGACGGCAGCTTCCGCATCAACGAGGGCCTGCGTCGCGCGCGCGATCTGCTGCTCGAGATCAGCGCGATGGGGCTGCCCGCGGGCACCGAGTTCCTCGACCTGCTGACGCCGCAGTACGTGGCCGACCTGATCGCCTGGGGCGCGATCGGCGCGCGCACCACCGAGAGCCAGAGCCACCGCCAGCTGGCCTCGGGCCTGAGCTGCCCGGTGGGCTTCAAGAACGGCACCGACGGCGGCGTGCAGGTCGCCGCCGACGCCGTGCTGGCGGCGGCGCACCCGCACTCCTTCATGGGCATGACCAAGATGGGCGTGGCGGCGATCTTCGAGACGCGCGGCAACGCCGACGGCCACGTCATCCTGCGCGGCGGCAAGGCGCCCAACTACGACGCCGCGGCCGTCGAGGCGGCGTGCGTGGTGCTGCGCAAGGCGGGGCTGCGCGAGCAGGTGATGATCGACTGCTCGCACGCCAACTCGTCCAAGCAGCACGCGCGACAGGTCGAGGTGGCCGAGTCGGTGGCGCGGCAGCTCGAATCGGGCAGCAGGCATGTCGTCGGCGTGATGGTCGAGAGCCACCTGCACGAAGGCCGGCAGGACCTGTTGCCGGGCCAGCCGCTGGCCCCGGGGGTGTCGATCACCGACGCCTGCCTGGGCTGGCACGACACCGAGCCGCTGTTGCGCCGCCTGGCGCAGGCCGTGGCGCGCCGGCGGAGCGTGCGATGAGCGAGCCCGCACGCCCGTTCAAGATCCCGGAGTCGGTGCTGGTCGTCGTGCACACCGCCGACGCACAGGTGCTGCTGCTCGAACGTGCCGACCGCCCCGGCTTCTGGCAGAGCGTGACCGGCTCGAAGGACAGCCTCGACGAACCCCTGGAGACGACTGCCCGACGCGAACTCGAGGAGGAGACCGGCATCACCGCTGGCGAGCTGCGCGACTGGGGCCTTTCCAACGTCTACGAGATCTACCCGGTCTGGCGGCACCGCTACGCGCCCGGCGTGACGCACAACACCGAGCACGTCTTCGGCCTGACCGTGCCCGCCGGCACGCCGGTGCGGCTGGCGCCGCGCGAGCACCTGCGCTACGAGTGGCTGCCCTGGCGCGAGGCCGCCGACCGCTGCTTCTCGCCGAGCAACGCCGAGGCCATACTCCAGCTGCCGCAGTTCCTCGCTTCGCCGCCTGCCCGATGACGCGACACCACGCGCTGCACTCCACGCTGATGCCGCCGCACTCCGGCATCGGCGCGCTGCGCGTGGCCACCTACAACATCCACAAGGGCGTGCGCGGCCTGGGCCCGCGCAAGCGGCTGGAGATCCACAACCTGGGCCTGGCCGTCGAGGCCTTCGACGCCGACGTGGTGTTCCTGCAGGAGGTGCGGCTCTACCACCACCGCGAGGCACGGCGCTTCGACCGCACGCACTTCGGCTGGCCTTCCGAAGGGCAGGCCGACTTCCTGGCCCCCGAGGGTTACGAGGTCGCCTACCGCACCAACGCGTACACGCGCCACGGCGAGCACGGCAACGCGCTGCTCTCGCGCTGGCCGATCGGCGACATCGGCCACCACGACGTCAGCGACCACCGCTTCGAGCAACGCGGGCTGCTGCACGTGCCGGTGCGCTGGAACGGTGCCGAGGTGCACGCGGTGGTGGCGCACTTCGGCCTGGTTCACGCCAGCCGGGTGCGGCAGGCGCAGAGGCTGGCGAAGTACATCGACGACAACGTCCCGCGCGACGCGATGCTCGTCGTCGCCGGCGACTTCAACGACTGGGGCGAGAAACTCGACGGGCCGATGGCCGAGATCGGGCTGCTCCGCGCCGTCTCGCCGGGGCGCCGCGCGCTCGAGCAGCCGACCTTCCCGTCGCTGATGCCGGTCTTCGCGCTGGACCGGTTCTACCTCCGCGGGCTGGCCTGCCGCACGACCATGGTGCCGCGCGGCACCCCCTGGGCCCGCATGTCGGACCACCTGCCCCTGGTGGCCGAACTCGAACCGGCGTGAACGGCGCGGCCGACCCCGACGACCCCGCTCTCTGGGCCTGGAGCGGGGTGCCGCGGCCGGCTTTCGCGGGCGGCAACGCTGTACGCCTGTTGCAGGGCGGCGACGACCTGTTCCCTGCGATGCGCGCCGCGATCGCGGCGGCGCGGCGCGAGGTCTGGTTCGCCACCTACATCTTCAACGACGACGAGGCGGCGAACGCCGTGGCCCAGGCCCTGCGCGACGCCGCGGCGCGCGGCATCGCCGTGTACGTGGTGGTCGACGGCTTCGGCTCGTTGTCGACGCTGCAGGTGCTGCGCCGCTGGCTGGCCGACGCCGGCGTGCGCCTCGAGGTCTTCCGCCCGCTCGACCGCTGGTGGGCCTGGCTGCAGCCGGGCGCCCTGCGCCGCATGCACCAGAAGCTGTGCGTGGTCGATCGGGAAGTGGCCTTCGTCGGCGGCATCAACGTGATCGACGATCGCCACGACATCAACCACGGCTGGACCGAGCGTCCCCGGCTGGACTTCGCCGTGGAACTGCGCGGGCCGGTGGCGCAACAGGTGCACGCCACGACGCGTGCGATGTGGGCGCGCGCCAACCTGGGCCACGGCTGGCGCGAGGAGATCCGCCTCGTGGCCCGCAGCGCCGCGCCGGTCGACGAGACGCTGCGCCTGCTGCGCCGCCTGCGCGGCGCCCCGGCGCCGAAGCCGGCCGACGACCTGCGGCCGGTGCGTGCCGCCTTCCTCGTGCGCGACAACCTGCGCCAGCGCCGCAGCATCGAGCGCGCCTACGTCGAGGCCATCCGCAAGGCCGAGCGGCGCATCGACATCGTCGTGCCCTACTTCTACCCCCGCGCCACCTTTCGCCGCGCCCTGGGGCAGGCGGCCCGTCGCGGCGTGAAGGTACGGCTGCTGCTGCAGGGCAAGTTCGACTACCGCATCGCCGCGATGGCCGCGCGGGCGCTCTACGACGAACTGCGCGGCCACGGCGTGCGCATCTACGAGTACACGCCAGCCTTCCTGCACGCCAAGGCGGCGCTGGTCGACGAACGCTGGGCGACCGTGGGCAGTTCCAACATCGACCCGCTGTCGCTGCTGCTCAACCTGGAAGGCAACGTGGTCGTCGAGGACGCCGGCTTCGCACGCGACCTGGCCGAGCGCTTCGACGCCGCGGTCGCGGACTCCACCGAGGTGGCCGGCACCCCAGCCCGCGCCGGCCTGCGCGGCTGGTTCCAGCGTGCCCTCGTGGCGTGGGTCGCGACGGTCTACCTGCGCGTGGCGGGCATCACCGGGCGGTACTGAACGGGCGGCGTGCCCGGTGATGGCCTTGCGAATGCAGTTTCCAGCGCAGAGGAACGGAGGACGCCGAGGTCAGGGGTCTTCCCTGATTCCTCCGCGCTCCTCTGCGTCCTCCGTTCCTCTGCGGTGAAGGCGATCCTTGCGGAATACCAACCGCAGAGGAACGGAGTGCGCCGAGGTTCGCCGAGATGTCCGCAGGGAATGCAGGGGGCCGGCTCGTTCCTTCTGCCCCCGCGCTCCTCTGCGTCCTCCGTTACTCTGCGG
>JBILNT010000112.1:0-12324 GCA_044374875.1 Rubrivivax sp. | reverse complement strand
TGCGTCTTGCTTCACCCATCGGGTGAGTGTGCCAACACCGCGCAAGTCCGCAACAACACTGCAGATCCAGGTCATCTCGCAGCGGCAACTGCCGGATTTAGGGTCAGAGCAGCCGCTGCCGCCCGTCCGACTCTGCTGCCGGCAGCTCTGGTTCGGCCGCCCGTGCCAACGCTTCACGCGCCCACTGGATCGACTCGGCCGGCCTTGGCCGATGGCCGATCTCGCGGCCGCAGCCGCGGTCGATCCAGCTCAGTGCCATCTGCTCGTACACCGGTTGCCATCCCTCGCCGGCCCGCAGTTGCATGGCCGGGTTCGGGAAGTAGTGGCCGTTCTTCGTGCGCACCCACAGGCGCCGCGCCGGCTGGTAGCTGCCGTGCACCTCGGCACGGGCCAGCACCTGGTTGACGTAGGTGCGCTTGGCTCGCGCCTCGGGCCACAACCAGGGCGGCAACTGCTGCAGCACGTCGTGCAGCTGGTCGGCGAAGAAGCCCGACAGGTAGCGGTACGGCTCCAGCCGGCGCGTCACGCACTGCGACCATTGCGTTTTCAGCCCGCCGAGCATCAGCGTCAGCAACCAGTACTCGCCCTGGTGACGTTCCAGCCGCACGAGGCGGCCGTCGGTCTGCACGTCCAGCGCCGGTGGTGCCAGCAGTTCGAACAGCGCCGGCAGGCCCGACCCTGCAAAGGCCGCCTCGCGCATGGCGCGGCCGACGGCATGACCCCAGGCGGTGTGACCGAACTCGTCGCGGCGCGCCGGATCGGCGCCCTTGGCCAGCAGCGCTTCCACCAGGAGTGCGTTACCGGCCATCGCGGCCAGCATCAGCGGCGTGGCGCCCACGGGGGTGGCATGGTCGGGGCCATGGGTGTCGGCAGCCCGCAGGATGTCCTTGAAGTTCTTCGCCTGGTAGGGCTGCAGGTGGCGCTGGTGCACTGCCGCCACGGCCTTGCGCACCAGTTGCTGCCTCGCCAGCCAGGGCTCGTCGATGCCGTAGCGTGACGGCAGCAACGTGCCGGCGCCTACGAACTCGTGCGCCTCCACCAGACCGCGTGCTGGCGCGAACCTGGCAGAAGCCAGCGACTCGATCCAGGCGTGCTGGCCGTGCCACAGCGCGTAGTCGAAGACCGTCTGCCGGGGCTTGCTGCTCGGGTTGCGCGGGTCCGAGGCCTTGGCGAACTGGTCCTCGATCGTCGCCCGGCTCCAAGGTGTCCACGGCACCGGCTTGTGCTGCAGGAACGCGTCGCGGATCGCCTGCGCCTGCTCGGCCTTGCCTTGCAGTTCGAGCCGACGCGCCTCCTTGGCCCATTCGTCCTGCGTCGACTTCGCCACGGCCTGCGCCTGTGCCTCGCCCAACTGCAGGCCCAGCAGCGCCAGCAGCGGGTGGCCCGTGTCCTGCTCGACGAGCGTCAGAGTCTCCACCGCCCGCGTCATCGCCACGTACAGCGCATTGACCTGGAACTTGTAGAGCTCCAGCGACTTGTCGGCCTTGTCGCGGGCGCGGCGGTAGTCGAGCTCGTCACCCTGCAGGTCGGCAGCACTCACGCCTTCGCACACCTCGGCGTAGGCCTGGCGCTGGCTCGACACCAGCCGGAACAGCAGCACGTGCGGGTACTCCAGGCCCTTGGCCTCGTGCACGCTGAACACCAGCGGGGTGTGGAAGACCTGGCGCGCCGCCGGCTTGTCTTCGTCGCGCAGAACGATCACGGCATGCCGCGCCGACTGCCGGGTGGCCGCGTCCAGTTGCGCCAGCGTCCTGTCCTTCGCGTCGAGCAGCCGAACCTCGCCTGTCACGACCGAGGTGCTGCGCACGAGGAAGTTGCTCTCGCGGTCCACCGAGCCGAAGCGCGCCTGCTTGATCTTCAGCAGCCGGTTGGAGAGTTCCGTGACGGCGCGGGTGTTGCGGAAGTTGGCCTGCAGCAGCTTCAACGGGCCCCCAGGACCGGGCGGGTCGCCCGGTCCGCCCCCCAAGGGGGTTCGATCAGCCCGGCGAAGCCGGATCTGATCGAGTGGCTGCCTTTGCGCTGCATCGCCGGCCAGCCCCTGCCAGAACAGGCTCTTCAGCGCCGCCCAGCTGAAGAAGTTGGGGTGCACGATCTGGTGGCTGTCGCCGCACAGGATGAACTGGCCGGGCGCCTTCAGCATGCCCAGCACCAGCGCCAGCTGGACGGGGGTCAGGTCCTGAACCTCGTCGATCACGACGAAGTCGTAGACCGGCGGCTGCTTCTCGGCGATCTGCGTGCGCCACTCGTGCGCCACGAGGTTGCTGTCGTGGAGCCCGGCCTCGGCCAGCCAGGCGCGGTAGCGTTGGAACAGGCCGTGCGCCAGCTCACGCTGCGCCGTGTCGAGAAGACTTTGCCGCGTGCCCAGCCGCAGGTAGTCGGCCAGCGGCAGCGGGCCCGCAGGCTGCGCGCCGATGACGCCACGGAACTCCTCGAACAGCGCCTGCGCGTCCAGCCCGCCCAGCAGCCTCGAGGTCTGGCGATGGCGTTCGCACCAGGCGGCGAACATCGGCAGCGTCACCTCGCGGCCAGGCGGCACGCGCAGCGTCTCCAGCAGCTCGCGGTAGCTGAGGAAGTCGACCTCCTGCCTCGGGTTCTCGAAGCCAAGCGCCGCGTGCAGCGCGCGGGCGCCCTGCGCCAGGTAGGCCGACAGCGTGACGTACAACACCCGGCCCTCGGCCTCGCGCAGCCGCGCAAGCGTGACGGCGGTCTTGCCCGAGCCGGCCGAGCCGATGACGACCAACGGCGCCGGGTGGCGGTAGGCCTCGTCCTGCGCCTCGTCGAAGACGATGGGCTTGTCGAGCAGCTCGAACTGCGTGCGGCCAAGGCCCAGCCAGCGCAGCGGCGTGGCGTCGGCATCCAGCGCAGGGGCCTTGGCGTCGGCCGGCGGTTCGCGCTCGATGCGGCTTTCGTCCACCTTGGCACCCCGCAGGAAACGCGAGCGTTCGTAGGCGTGGTTCTCGATCACCTCCAGCGCGAGGCAGACGGTCTCGGTGCCGCCTTCGGCCTCGGGCCGGTCGATGCGCGCGAACTGCAGCAGCAGCCGGTTGGCATAGTCCAGCTTGGCACGGTAGTACGGCCCGGCGTTGAGCTTCTTGACGTCGGCCGAGCGGAAGTCGCCGGCCTCGATGGCGGCCTTGACCTTCTCGAACGCGGCCTTGACGCGGCGGAGGTTGAGGTCCTTGTACTGGAGCAGTCGCACGCGGTGTTCAGACTTCCTGGCGCATCAAGCGGCACCGACCCTCACGTCCACCGTCTTGCGGGGGCTCTTTCCCGTCATGCGGCTGCCCTGGCGAGGCGCCGCCCGGCCTGATCCGGCGCAGCACCCTTGAGCATGCGACCCTCACGCACGACGTTGACCCACCAGGGATCGTCTTCAGGCAGCGCCGCCAGGTCCTTGGTCGTCAGCGCCGTCAGCGAGATTGGGATCTGCTGCGCATCCTCCAGCGGCATCAGCGCCTCGCGAACCTGGTCGCCCACCGCCTGGGACCTGACGACGAGCGCAATGTCCACATCGCTGTCGGGCGCATCCTCGCCACGCGCCACGCTGCCGTAGAGCCATGCAGCGCTCACGGCGCCATGGCGATTGAGCACGTCACGGATCGAGCTGATGAGCGCATCCCATCGAGCCTGCTCGTCGTGGAACAGCGCGGCCAGCGACGTTGCCAACGGATGCGCCGAGTTCAGCTCGTAGAGCTGCGTCCGCCCCGAACCGTGGGCCTTGACCAGCCGCTGACGGGCCAGCACGTCCAGGACGCCCCGCGTGCCCTGCGGTGTGAGCCCTGCCGCCGCAGCCAGCTGAGGCGCCGATTGCGGGACCCTGTGCGAGGCCAGGGCGCGCAAGACACGCACGTGGCCCACGCTGCCGAGCAGCGCCGTCAGCGGATGCCGGAGGTGGCTTTGGGTTTGGGAGGCAGCGGGCACGGGGAGAAAATACGAATTTCCTGGGAGAAAGTCAATTTTCCATTGATCACTCCACCTCTCCGCGCGAGAACCGCGCCTGGCGCGGCCCGGCTACATCAGCACGATGTCGTACTGCTCCGGATTCATCGTCGGTTCCGCGCTCAGCGAGATCGGCTTGCCGATGAACTCCGACAGGCCCGCCAGGTGCACGCTCTCCTCGTCGAGCAGCATCTCGACCACCGCCGCGCTGGCGACGACGCGGAATTCCTTCGGGTCGAACTGGCGCGCCTCGCGCAGGATCTCGCGCAGGATGTCGTAGCAGACGGTGCGTGCGGTCTTGACCTGGCCGCGGCCCTCGCAGGTCGGGCAGGGCTGGCACAGCATGTGCGCCAGGCTCTCGCGGGTGCGCTTGCGCGTCATCTCGACGAGGCCCAGCTGGGTGAAGCCGCTGACCGTGGTGCGCGTGCGGTCACGCGAGAGCTGCTTGCGCAGCTCGGCCAGCACGGCCTGCTGGTGCTCCTCGCGCACCATGTCGATGAAGTCGACGATGATGATGCCGCCCAGGTTGCGCAGGCGAAGCTGCCGCGCGATGGCGCCGGCGGCCTCGAGGTTGGTCTTGAAGATCGTGTCCTCGAAGTTGCGCGCGCCCACGAAGCCGCCGGTGTTGACGTCGATCGTGGTCAGCGCCTCGGTCTGGTCGATGATCAGGTAGCCGCCGGACTTGAGGTCCACCCGGCGCGCCAGCGCGCGGGCGATCTCCTCCTCGATGCCGAAGAGGTCGAAGATCGGGCGCTCGCCGCGGTAGAGATCGAGCTTGCCCACCGCGCCCGGCATGTAGGTCTCGCCAAAGGCGCGCAGCACGTCGAACTGCAGACGCGAGTCGATGCGGATGGTCTGCGTGGCCTCGTGCGTGAGGTCGCGCAGCACGCGCTGGGCCAGGCTCAGGTCCTGGTGCAGCAGCGTGCCCGCGGGCTGGCGCTGGCTGCGCTCGCGAATCGCGGCCCAGGTCTTGCGCAGGTAGGCGATATCGTCGGCCAGATCCTCGTCGGTGGCTTCCTCGGCGTTGGTGCGCAGGATGAAGCCGCCGTCCTCGGTACCCGCCAGCTTCGTCATGCGCGCGCGCAGCTGCTCGCGCAGCTCGGGCGAGCCGATCTTCTGCGAGATGCCGATGTGGCGGTCGTGCGGCAGGAAGACCAGCATCCGGCCCGCGATCGAGACCTGGGTCGACAGCCTGGCGCCCTTGGTGCCTATGGCGTCCTTGATGACCTGCACCACCAGCGACTGGCCCTCGAAGACCTGGCGCTCGATGGGCGGCAGCGGTGCGTCGCCACGGCCGGGCGCGGCACCATGCGCGTGCAGGTCGGCGACGTGCAGGAAGGCGGCACGCTCGAGCCCGATGTCGATGAACGCGCTCTGCATGCCCGGCAGCACGCGCGCCACCTTGCCGAGGTAGACGTTGCCGACGAGCCCGCGCTCGAGCGTGCGCTCGATGTGAAGCTCCTGCACGGCGCCGTTCTCGACGATGGCGACGCGGGTCTCCTGCGGAGCCCAGTTGATGAGGATGTCCTGTCCGGCCATGACGCGAGTCTACGGCCCGCGGCCGCGGTCGCTCAGCCGGCCAGGTCCAGCCGCACCCCGGCCTCGACCAGCAGCCGCCGCGTCTCGAACAGCGGCAGGCCGACGATGCCGGAATGGCTGCCGTCGATGCGCTCGATGAAGGCGGCGATGCGCCCCTGGATGGCGTAGGCGCCGGCCTTGCCGAAGGGCTCGCCCTCGGCGACGTAGCGTTCGATCACTGCCGGTGGCAGCACGCCGAAGCGCACGCGCGAGGTGGACAGCGCCAGCAGCGTGCGCGCGCCGCGGCTCACGGCCACGGCGGTGAGCACGCGGTGGGTGCGGCCCGACAGCGCCGCCAGCGTGCGTGCCGCGTCCTCGGCATCGGCCGGCTTGCCGAGGATGCGCCGGCCCAGCGCGACCGTGGTGTCGGCGCAGAGGATGGGCGCCGGCTCGAGACCGCGGGCGACCAGGCGCCGGCGCGCGGCCTGCAGCTTGGCACGCGTGACGCGGCAGACGTAGTCCTCGGGCCGCTCGCCGGTGTGCTCGGCCTCCAGCGCCTCGGCGTCCTCGTCGGGGCCGGGCAGCAGCGGCCGCTGCGCGACGCCCAGCTGCTCGAGCAGCTGCAGCCGGCGCGGGCTCTGCGACGCGAGCCAGGTGAAGTCGTGGGCGGGTTTCATTCGCGGTGGTAAGGGTGGCCGGTGGTCAGCGACCAGGCACGGTACAGCGCCTCGGCGAGCAGGAAGCGCACGAAGGCGTGCGGCAGGGTCAGGTCGGACAGGCGCAAGGTCTCGTCGGCGCTGGCCTCGAGCGTGGGGTCGATGCCGTCCGGCCCGCCGATGACGAAGGCGACGTCGCGGCCGTCGCCGAGCCAGAAGCGAAGGCGCCCGGCCAGCTGCACCGTCGTCAGGCGGGTGCCGCGCTCGTCGAGGACCACGCGGCGCGGCCCCTTGCCGATGGCCGATTCCAGCCGCGTCGCCTCGGCGGCCATGCACTGCGCGGCGGTGCGCCCGCCGCTGCGCGCCTCGGCCTTGACGGCACGCAGCTCGAGCCGCAGCTCGGGCGGGAAGCGCTTGGCGAAGTCGTCCCAGGCCGCCTCGGCCCACGCCGGCTGGCGCTGGCCGACGGCAGCCACCAGCAGCTTCACCGCAGCTTCACCGCGCCTTGCGGGCCGGGGCCTTCTTCGCCGCGGCCTTTCTTGCCGGCGACTTCGCGGGGGCCTTGGCCGACGCCTTGGCCGCAGGCTTCGCCCCGACCACCACGGTCTGGGTCGCGGGCGGGTTTCGGCGGCCGGCCGGCCGCTTGGCCGCGGCACGCTTCGCGGCAGGCGCCTTCGCGACCGCCGTCTTCGAGGCAGGCTTCCTCGCCGGCGCCGGCTTCGCGGTGGCCCCGGCCGCGGCTTTCCTCGCCACCGCCTTCTTCGCAGGCGCCGTCTTCGCAGCCCCCTTCCTCGCCGCGGGCGCAGGGGCCGGCTCGTCGTCGGGCTCCGAGGCCTTGGGCAGGCGCACCGGCGCGCCGCTGCCCATCTTCATCTTCACCGCCTTGACGCCCCAGATCTCCTCGAGCCGGTAGTACTCGCGGATGGCCGGCTGCATGATGTGCGCGACCGCGGCGCCGCAGTCGACGATGATCCACTCGCCGTTGTCCTCGCCCTCCATGCGCAGCACGTCCATCCCGCGGGACTTGACGCTCTCTCGCACACTGCTGGCCAGGGCCTTGGTCTGCCGGTTGCTGGTGCCCGAGGCGATGATCACGCGCTCGAAGAGCGGCGAGAGGGCTTCGGTGTTGAAGACGACGATGTCCTGCGCCTTCACGTCCTCGAGTCCATCGACGATGGCTCGTTGCAGCTTGCGGATGTCCATTCAGCTCCTGGAGCCGGCAAGGCTGCCGGCCGGGTTGTGGAGGGGCCGGTACAGCCCCTCGCGGTCAATATAGCGCGCCACCGCGGGCGGCACCAGTTCAGAGAAGTCCTCGCCGGCCGCCACGCGGCGGCGGATCTCGGTCGACGAGACGTCCATCATCGTCAGCGGCACGCTGCGGTGCGGCCGCTGCACCACGGCCGCGGCAACCGGCGGCAGCGGCCCCGGGCGTGCGGCCACGGCCAGCACCACCCGGTCGAGCAGGTCCTCCCAGCCACGCCAGGTGTGCAGGCCAGCGTACTGGTCGGCACCGATCAGCAGGAACCACTCGGCGCCCGGCTCGCGGGCCTGCAGTTCGCGCACGGTGTCCAGCGTGTAGCTGGGCCCCGTGCGCTCGAGCTCGATGCGGTCGAGCACGAAGCGCGGCTCGCCCTCGATGGCCAGGCGCACCATGGCTTCGCGGTGCGCGGCCGGCGTGAGCGCGCGCGCCTTCTGCCAGGGCTGGCCGGCAGGCACCCAGCGCACCTCGTCGAGCTGCAGCGCCGCCAGGGCCTCGCGCGCCAGCGCCAGGTGCGCGAGGTGCACCGGGTCGAAGGTGCCGCCGAACAGGCCGATGCGGCGCCGCGCCCCGCCCTGCGCGGTGGCCACCGCGGTCATCAACCCTGCCAGCCGGCCCAGTCGCGCGGGCGCAGGAAGTCGCTGTAAAGGCGAGCCTCCGGCGTGCCGGGCTCGGGCGCCCACGCGTAGCGCCACTTCACCACCGGCGGCATCGACATCAGGATGCTCTCGGTGCGGCCACCCGACTGCAGGCCGAACAGCGTGCCGCGGTCGAAGACGAGGTTGAACTCGACGTAGCGCCCGCGCCGGTAGGCCTGGAAGTCGCGCTCGCGCTCGCCATAGGGCGTGCCGCGGCGGCGCTGCACGATGGGCAGGTAGGCATCGACGAAGGCGTCGCCCACGGCGCGGGTCATCGCGAAGCTGCGCTCGAAGCCGAGCTCGGAGAAGTCGTCGAAGAAGACGCCGCCCACGCCGCGCGGCTCGCCGCGGTGCTTGAGGAAGAAGTATTCGTCGCACCACTGCTTGAAGCGCGGGTACTTGTCGTCGCCGAAGGGCGCCAGCGCGTCGCGGCAGGTGCGGTGGAAGTGCGCCGCATCCTCCTCGAAGCCGTAGTAGGGCGTCAGGTCCATGCCGCCGCCGAACCACACCACCGGCTCGCCGCCCTCGGGCAGCGCGGCGAACATGCGCACGTTCATGTGCGCGGTGGGCACGTAGGGGTTGCGCGGGTGCATCACCAGCGAGACGCCCATGGCCTCGAAGGCCGCGCCGGCCAGCTCGGGCCGGTGCTGGGTGGCCGAGGCCGGCAGCTGCCGGCCCTTGACGTGGCTGAAGTTGCAGCCGCCGCGCTCGAGCAGGTGGCCTTCCTCGACCAGCTGCGACAGGCCGTCGCCTTCCAGCCGGCCGCCGGGCTCGCGCGTCCAGCCGTCGCTGAGGAAAGGCTTGCCGTCCTCGGCCTGCAGCGCACCGACGATGCGCGCTTGCAGGCCCAGGAGGTATTCGCGGACGGGGCGGGTGTCGATCATGGTCGTCAACTTTCGATGAGGCGCACGGGTGAGGCCAGCTCGGGGCGGCATCCGCGGCAGCCCTCCAGCCGGGCGGCGAAGGCGGCGAAGTCGGCCTCCGGGTTGCCGGACAGCTGCCAGCAGCTGTCGATGCCCACACGGCGCCGCCCGTAGTCGATCACGGCCAGCGCCACCGGCACCCGGGCCTGCAGCGCCACGCGGTAGAAGCCCGACTTCCAGCCCGGGCCGCGGCCGCGCGTGCCCTCGGGTGCCAGGGCGATCCACATGAAGCGGCCCTCGTCGCGGGCACGCGCCAGCTCAGCGACCGTGGACGCCACCATGCCGCTGCGCGAGCCGCGCACGACGGGCAGGCCACCCAGCGAGCGCAGCCAGGCGCCGAACACCGGCACGCGGAACAGGCTGTCCTTGGCCCAGAAGTTCGCCGGGATGCCCATGCCCCACTTGGCCAGGATGCCGAAGACGAAGTCCCAGTTCGAGGTGTGCGGGTAGACGACGATGATGCCCTGCGCCGCGGGCAGGCCGTCGAAGAGGAACTGCCAGCCTGCACGGCGGAGGATCCAGCGCGCGAGGCGGCTGCCGCGCAGCTGGACCGGCCGCTCGTCGAGCCGCTGCGGCAGGACCGCGCTCACGAGCGGATGGCCCGGTGGCCGATGTCCCGGCGCCACTGGGCACCGTCGAAGTGGATCGCCTGCGCGCCCTCGTAGGCGCGCTGCTGCGCCAGCTTCACCGACTCGCCCAGCGCCGTCACGCACAGCACGCGGCCGCCGCTGGTGACGACCGTGCCATCGTCCAGGCGCCGGGTGCCGGCGTGGAAGACCATCAGGTCGTCGGCCGGCGCGGGCAGGCCGGTGACGGCGTCGCCGGTGCGCGGCGGGCCCGGGTAGTTCGCCGCCGCCATCACGACGCCGAGGGCCACGCGGCGGTCCCACTGCAGATCGACGCTGCCGAGCGTGCCGTCGGTGGCGGCGAGGAAGAGCTCGAGCAGGTCGCTCTTCAGCCGCATCAGGATGGGCTGCGTCTCGGGGTCGCCCAGGCGGGCGTTGAACTCCACGGTGCGCGGCCGGCCCTGGGGGTCGATCATCAGGCCGGCGTAGAGGAAGCCGGTGAACGGCACGCCGTCCTTGGCCATGCCGGCGATCGTGGGGTGGATGATCTCGCGCATGACCCGGGCGTGCACGTCGGGGGTGACGACCGGGGCGGGCGAGTAGGCCCCCATGCCGCCGGTGTTCGGGCCGCGGTCGCCGTCGAAGATGCGCTTGTGGTCCTGGCTGCTGGCCAGCGCGACGACGTTGGTGCCGTCGGTGACGACGATGAAGCTGGCCTCCTCGCCGGCCATGAACTCCTCGATCACGACGCGCGCGCCGCCGGCGTTGTGGGCCACGCCGATCGCGTTGCCGCCCAGCATGTCGTCGATCGCGGCGTGCGCCTCGGCGGCGGTCATCGCCACGACCACGCCCTTGCCGGCAGCCAGGCCGTCGGCCTTGATCACGATCGGGGCGCCGTGCGCGTCGACGTGCTCATGCGCCGCGGCAGCGTCGGTGAAGGTGGCGTAGTGCGCCGTCGGGATGCCGTGGCGCTGCATGAAGTCCTTGGCGAAGGCCTTGGAGCTCTCGAGCTGCGCCGCTGCCTTCGTCGGCCCGAAGATGCGCAGCCCGCGCGCGCGGAAGACGTCCACGATGCCCGCGGCCAGCGGGGCCTCGGGGCCGACGACGGTCAGCGCGATCTTCTCGGCGACGACGAAGTCGGCGAGCAGGTGGACGTCGGTGAGCGGTACGTTGCGCAGGCCGGGGTCGAGCGCCGTGCCGCCGTTGCCGGGAGCGACGAAGACCTGGCTCACGCGCTCGCTGCGCGCGAGCTTCCAGGCGATGGCGTGCTCGCGGCCGCCGCCGCCGACGACGAGGACCCTCATTCGCCGATCTCGGCGTTGTGGAAGACGTCCTGCACGTCGTCGAGGTCCTCGATCACGTCGAGCAGCTTCTGCATGCGCGCGGCGTCGTCGCCGGCCAGCGCGACGGTGTTCTCGGCGCGCATCGTGACCTCGGCGATCTCGGGCTTCAGGCCGGCGGCCTCCAGCGCCGTCTTCACCGCCTCGAAGTCGGCGGGGGCGGTCAGCACCTCGATCGAGCCGTCGTCGCCGGTGACGACGTCCTCGGCGCCGGCCTCCAGCGCCACCTCCATCACCTTGTCCTCGGAGGTGCCGGGGGCGAAGACGAACTGGCCGCAGTGCTTGAACTGGAAAGCCACCGAGCCTTCGGTGCCCAGGTTGCCGCCATACTTGCTGAAGGCGTGACGCACCTCGGCCACCGTGCGCACCCGGTTGTCGGTCATGCAGTCGACGATGATCGCCGCGCCGCCGATGCCGTAGCCCTCGTAGCGGATCTCCTCGTAGGTCACGCCCTCGAGGTTGCCGGTGGCCTTGTCGACGTTGCGCTTGACGGTGTCGGCCGGCATGTTCGCGGCCTTGGCCTTGTCGATGGCCAGGCGCAGGCGCGGGTTCGCATTCGGGTCACCGCCGCCCTGGCGCGCCGCGACCATGATCTCGCGGATGACACGCGTCCACACCTTGCCGCGCTTCTCGTCCTGGCGACCCTTTCGGTGCTGGATGTTGGCCCACTTGGAATGCCCAGCCATGAATCTCGACTCCTGTGCCGGGGCCTCGGGCGGCCTGCCGGCGGTTCTTCGCTAGACTGGAATTCTACGTTTGCCCCCCCTGGAGCCCCTTGCGATGGCCGATCCGATCCTGGTTGCCCGCCACGGCGACGTCGAATGCCACCTGCTGCCGGCACTGGCCAACCGCCACGGCCTCATCACCGGGGCCACCGGCACCGGCAAGACGATCAGCCTGCAGACGCTGGCCGAGAACTTCAGCCGCATCGGCGTGCCGGTGTTCATGGCCGACGTCAAGGGCGACCTGACCGGCATCAGCCAGCGCGGGCAGCTCAGCCCCAAGGTGGCGGGCATCCTGAAGGATCGCGGGCTGCCCGAACCCGAGCCGATGAAGTGCCCGACCACGCTCTGGGACGTCTTCGGCGAGCAGGGCCACCCGGTGCGCGCCACGGTCTCCGACATGGGGCCGCTGCTGCTGGGCCGGATGCTGGCGCTCAACGACACCCAGGCCGGCGTGCTGAACCTGGTGTTCAAGATCGCCGACGACGCCGGCATGGCGCTGCTGGACATGAAGGACCTGCGGGCGATGCTGCAGTGGGTGGGTGACAACGCGAAGCAGTTCACCACCGAGTACGGCAACATCAGCGCGGCGAGCGTCGGCGCCATCCAGCGCGGGCTGCTGCAGATCGAGCAGCAGGGCGGTGACCGCTTCTTCGGCGAGCCCATGCTCGACATCGCCGACTTCATGCAGACCGAAGGCGGCCTGGGCGTGGTCAACATCCTCGCCGCAGACCGGCTGATGAACTCGCCGCGCCTCTATGCCA
>JBILNT010000260.1:0-3613 GCA_044374875.1 Rubrivivax sp. | reverse complement strand
CGATCTCGCTGGTCAGCTTCTTGTGCTCGGGGACGGTGAAGCGCATCGTTCGGTTCCGGTGAAGTGGCCGATCAGGTGCTGCCGGCGTCGACGCCCAGCTCGCGCGCCAGGCGCTCGACCAGGCCGCGCAGCCGCTCGATCTCTGCGCCCTGGCGAGCCAGCTCGGCCTTGAGCGCCGAGAGTTCGCCCGCCGACACCGCCGAGCCGCCCGCCGCCTCGGCCGACGGCTCGGGCATCGCGACCTCGCCGCACAGCAGGTGGGCCCAGCGCGGCTCGCGGGCGCCCGGGGCACGCGGCAGCAGCACCACCCGCGCCGGCTCGCGAGAGTCCATCTCGTCGAGGAAGCCCTCCACGGAGGAGATGTCCGCGAAGCGGTGCAGCCGCTCGCTGTTCAGGCGCAGCTCGGCCGCGGTCTGCGGGCCGCGCAGCATCAGCACCGCCAGCAGCGCCGCCGCCGCGCCCGGCACGCCCAGGCCGCGCGGCAGGTTGTGCTCGTAGCGCACCACGCGCGCGCCCGAGACCTCGAACACCAGCGACAGCGACTTCAGCCCGTCCAGCGCCGTCAGCACCTCGGCCTCGCTGGCCTCGATGACGGGGTGCCGCGCCGTCTTCTGGTTGCAGCCGGCCACCAGCGCGTTGAGCGACAGCGGGTAGGTGTCGGGCACGGTGGCGGCCTTCTCGACCAGCACGCCGAGCACGCGGGCTTCCAGCGGGGTCAGCGAGCGCATGGCCATCGCCGCGTCAAATCCCGAAGCCGTCGTCGGCGGCGATCACGGCGCCGTTGACGAAGTGGCTCTGGTTCGAGCACAGCATCATCAGCACCGCGTCGAGGTCCTGCGGGTGGCCCACGCGCTTCCTCGGCAGCATGTTGACCAGCTTCTGCCCGGCCTCGGTCTGCCAGTGGTGGTGGTTGATCTCGGTGTCGATGTAGCCCGGGCACAGCGCGTTGACGTTGATGCCGTAGCGGCCCCACTCCAGCGCCATCGCCTTCGTCATGTGGATCACCGCGGCCTTGCTCATGGCGTAGACGCCGATCTGGCCCAGCACGCGCAGCCCCGCCATCGACGCCACGTTGACGATGCGCCCGCCGATGAAGGTACCCGGCGCCGCGCCCTTGGCGCGCGCGATCATTCGCTTGCCCACCGCCTGCGCCACGAAGAAGGCGCCGCGGGTGTTGGTGTCCATCACGAAGTCGTAGTCCTCGGGCGTCACGTCGACGAGCTTCTGCGTGGTGCTCACGCCCGAGTTGTTGACCAGGATGTCGATCGTGCCCATCTCGGTCTCGGCGTGCGCGACGGCAGATGCGATGCTGTCGGTGTCGGTCACGTCGAGCTCGACGACGTGGGCGTCGCCACCGGCGGCCTCGAGTTCGGCGCGCAGCGTCTTGAGCCGCTCGACGCGGCGCGCCGCCAGCACGACGGCCGCGCCGGCCTGGCTGAGCGTGCGCGCGAACTGCGCGCCCAGGCCGCTGGACGCCCCGGTGACGAACGCGACGCGTCCGGAAAGGTCGATCTCGTAGCTCATGGTTTCTCCTGCGCGCCGCGCGGGCGACGTGCCCGGGAAACGATATCACGCGGTCCGCGAGGCGCCCGGGGGCATCACGCCGCAGGCGAGAATGCCGCGCATGGACGAGGTCGACGTCATCGTGGCCGGCGCCGGCGTGGTCGGCCTGGCTTGCGCGCGCGAGCTGGCGCTGGCCGGCCTGGAAGTCGCCGTGGTCGAGCGCGAGGCGGCCTTCGGCAGCGGCGTCTCGTCGCGCAACAGCGAGGTCGTGCACGCCGGGCTGTACTACTCGCCTGGCAGCCTGAAGGCGCGGCTGTGCGTGCGCGGCCGGCAGCTGCTGTATGCCTATGCCGAAGCGCGTGGCGTGCCGCACCGGCGCTGCGGCAAGCTGATCGTCGCGACGAACGACGCCGAGTGCGCCGCGCTCGACGTCATTGCGGCACGCGCCAAGGCGGCCGGCGTCGCCGACCTGCGCCGCATCGAGGCCGCCGAAGCCGTGGCACTGGAGCCCCAGCTGAACTGCGTGGCCGCGCTGCTCTCGCCGTCGAGCGGCATCGTCGACAGCCATGCGCTGATGATGGCGCTGCTGGCCGACGCCGAGGCCCGCGGCACCCTGCTGGCGGTGAAGAGCCCGTTCGGGTCGGCGCGCCGCGCCGCCGGCGGCTGGGTGGTGCGCACGGGCGGGCCCGAGCCGTTCGAGCTGGCCTGCCGCTGGATCGTCGACGCGGCGGGCCTGGCGGCGCAGGACGTCGCCCGTGCGATCGAAGGCTATCCGCCCGCGTCGATCCCGCGGCAGCGCCTGGCCAAGGGGCACTATTTCGCGCTGGCGGGCAAGGCGCCGTTCTCGCGGCTGGTCTACCCGACCCCCGTCGACGGCGGCCTGGGCGTGCACCTCACGCTCGACCTCGGCGGGCAGGCTCGCTTCGGCCCCGACGTCGAGTGGCTGCCCGCGCTCACGCGTGAGAGCGACCTCGACTACGCGGTCGACCCCGGCCGCCGCACGGCCTTCGAGGACTCGGTGCGGCGGTATTGGCCCGGCCTGCCTGAAGGCGCGCTGCAGCCGGCCTACACGGGCGTGCGCCCCAAGCTCTCGGGCCCCGGCGAGCCGGCGGCAGACTTCGCGATCGACGGGCCCGCGCGGCATGGCGTGGAGGGCGTGGTGGCCCTGTTCGGCATCGAGTCACCGGGGCTGACGGCCACGATGGCGATCGCCGAGCTCGTGCGCGAGGTCGTCGCCGGCGACGCGAGGCTGGCGCGAAAGCTCCTTTGAGACGAAGCGCATGGCCGTTCGATGCCATACCCCCGCCACTAGAATCCCTGCCGCCTGCGAAACCCGCTTTTTGCCCGGAGAGAACGAGCCATGACGCCGCAAGAGATCCTCGCCCAGTTCGGCCCGCGCGAGGCCATGGAGTACGACGTCGTGGTCGTCGGCGCCGGCCCGGCGGGGCTTGCCACCGCCATCCGGCTGAAGCAGCTGGCCGCCGAGAAGGGCGCCGAGGTCTCGGTGGTGGTGCTGGAGAAGGGCTCCGAGCCCGGCGCGCACATCCTCTCCGGCGCGGTGATGGACCCGCGCGCGATCACCGAGCTCTTCCCCGACTGGAAGGAGCGCGGCGCGCCGCTGAACCAGCCCGTCACCGCCGACGAGGTGCTGTTCCTCGACGCGAACGCCTTCCGCAAGACCCCCGACTGGCTGGTGCCCGAGTGCCTGCACAACCAGGGCAACTACGTCATCAGCCTGGGCGCGGTGACGAAGTGGCTGGGCGAGCAGGCCGAGGCACTGGGCGTCGAGATCTTCCCCGGCTTCACCGCCGCCGAGGTGCTGTACGCCGAGGACGGCAGCGTGCGTGGCGTTGCCACCGGCAACCTGGGCGTCGGCAAGGACGGCGAGCCCACCGAGAACTTCCAGCTCGGCATGGAACTGCTGGGCAAGTACACCATCTTCGCCGAGGGCGCGCGCGGCCACCTGGGCAAGCAGCTGATCGCGAAGTACGCGCTCGACGCCGGCCGCGACCCGCAGAGCTACGCCATCGGCATCAAGGAACTCTGGGAGATCGACCCCGCCAAGGCCAGGCCGGGCCTGGTGGTGCACACCGCCGGCTGGCCGATGGAC
>JBILNT010000110.1:0-12413 GCA_044374875.1 Rubrivivax sp. | reverse complement strand
CCGGTGATGCTGGAGGTCTTCAACAACCTGTTCATGAACATCGCCGAGCAGATGGGGCTGCGCCTGCAGAACACCGCCTACTCGGTGAACATCAAGGAGCGGCTGGACTTCTCGTGCGCTTTGTTCGACGCGCGCGGCCAGCTCATCGCCAACGCACCGCACATGCCGGTGCACCTGGGTTCGATGAGCGAGTCGATCCGCACCGTGATCGAGCGCAACCCGGTGATGCACCCGGGCGACGTGTTCGTGCTCAACGACCCGTACCACGGGGGCACGCACCTGCCCGACGTCACCGTGGTGACGCCCGTGTATCTGGACGCCCCCAGGCTTCCTCCGGTCGCCACCCCCCGAGGGGGCTCGCCTCGGCCCGGGGAACCCGGATCCGAGGCGGTGGAGGCCCCCGGATCGGCGATGGAGGCTGCCCCGTCGTTCTACGTCGCCAGCCGCGGCCACCACGCCGACATCGGCGGCAGCACGCCCGGCTCGATGCCGCCCTTCAGCCGCAGCATCGACGAGGAGGGGGTGCTGTTCGACAACTTCCTGCTCGTGCGCGAGGGGCGCCTGCGCGAGGCCGAGCTGCGCGCCCAGCTGGCCTCGGGCGCGTGGCCGGCACGCAACCCCGACCAGACCATCGCCGACCTGCGCGCGCAGATCGCCGCCAACGAGAAGGGCGTGCAGGAGCTGCGGGCGATGGTGGGCCAGTTCGGCCGCGAGACCGTGGCCGCCTACATGCGCCACGTGCAGGACAACGCAGAGGAATCGGTGCGCCGCGTCATCACCGCGCTGGCCGGTCGGCCCCAAGGCTCGCCCGAAGGCTCGCCACCCCCCGAGGGGGCGGACCCGGCTTGGGGCGGCCCGGCGCCGGGCCGTGACGGCGAATTCGCGCTGGAACTGGACAACGGCGCCGTCATCCGCGTCAAGGTGACCGTGGACGCCGCCGCGCGCGAGGCCACCATCGACTTCACCGGCACCAGCGCGCAGCTGCCCAACAACTTCAACGCGCCCAAGGCCGTCACCATGGCGGCAGTGCTCTACGTCTTCCGCACCCTGGTGGACGACGACATCCCGCTGAACGCCGGTTGCCTGAAGCCGCTGAAGGTGATCGTGCCCGAGGGCTGCATGCTCAACCCGAACCCGCCGGCCGCGGTGGTGGCCGGCAACGTCGAGACCTCCATGTGCGTGACCAACGCGCTCTATGGGGCGCTGGGCGTGATGGCGGCCAGCCAGTGCACGATGAACAACTTCACCTTCGGCAACGAGCGCCACCAGTACTACGAGACGATCTCGGGCGGCGCGGGCGCCGGCCCGGGCTGGGACGGCACCAGCGTGGTGCAGACGCACATGACGAACTCGCGGCTGACCGACCCCGAGGTGCTGGAGTTCCGCTTCCCGGTGCGGCTGGAGAGCTACGAGATCCGCCACGGCTCGGGCGGCGCCGGCCGCTGGCGGGGCGGTGACGGGGGCGTCCGCCGCGTGCGCTTCCTCGAGCCGATGACGGCGTCGATCCTCAGCAACGGCCGCCGCGTGCCGGCATTCGGCGGCGACGGCGGGGCGCCGGGGGCGCTGGGGATCAACCGCGTCGAGCGCGCCGACGGCGGCGTCGAGGTGCTGGACCACATCGGCTCGGCCGAGATGGCGCCGGGCGACGTGTTCGTGATCGAGACGCCGGGCGGCGGCGGCTGGGGACGGGCCGGATGAGGGGCCGATAGCGGCCACCGCGGGTACGGCCCGGCCTGCCGGCGGGCGCCGCCGCGATGTCGCACCGCGCCTTGGCTTGACGTCGATCAAGGGGCGGAACGGCCCCTGGGCGTCAGACTGCGGCGATGCACGATGACATCGCCGCCGTCGACGAGGTGATCGCCCGCCGGGGCGGGCGCCGTGACCAGCTCGTGCAGGTCCTGCGCGAGGTGCAGGCCGTCACCGGCTGGCTGTCGCGCCCGGTGCTGGCGCAGGTGGCGGCGGGCGTCGGCCTGACCCCGGCCATCGTCGAGGGCGTGGCCGGCTTCTACCGCTTCTTCCACCTGCGCCCGGTGGGCCGCTACCACCTGCTGTGGAGCGACAACGTCACCGACCGCATGCTGGGCAACCAGGTGCTGGCGCAGGACCTGTGCCGCCGCCTGTGGGTCGAGCCCGGCAAGGTCAGCGAGGACGGTCTCGTCAGCGTCGGCTTCACGTCGTGCACGGGCATGTGCGACCAGGGGCCCGCGCTGCTCGTCAACCAGCACCACGTGCTCACGCGCATGGACAGCCAGCGCGTCTTCGAGCTCGCCGACCTGGTGCGCGCGCGGGTGCCGGTGGCGCGGTGGCCGGCGGCGTGGATGCAGGTGGACGACCACGTGCGCCGGCCCGGCGTGCTGCTCGCCGCCGCGTCGATGCAGGGCGATGCCCTGCGCGCCAGCCTGGCGCGCGGTGCCGACGCCACGCTGGCCGAGATCCACGCCTCGAGGCTGCGCGGCCGCGGCGGCGCGGGCTTCGCCACCGGCACCAAGTGGCAGCTGGCGCGCAAGGCGCCCGTCCCCGAAGGCGGCAGCCGCATCGTGGTGTGCAACGCCGACGAGGGCGAGCCCGGCACCTTCAAGGACCGTGTGCTGCTCACGCGCCAGCCCGACGCCGTGTTCGAGGGCATGACGGTGGCGGCGCGGCTGCTCGACGCCCGGCGCGGCTTCGTCTACCTGCGCGGCGAGTACCGCTACCTGCTCGAGGCGCTGGAGTCGGTGCTCGAGCGCCGCCGACGGCTCGGCCTGCTCGGGCGCAGCATCCTCGGCGTCGAGGGCTTCGACTTCGACATCGAGATCCACCTCGGCGCCGGCGCCTACGTGTGCGGCGAGGAGTCGTCGCTGATCGAGTCGCTCGAGGGCAAGCGGGGCACCCCGCGCATCCGCCCGCCGTTCCCGGTGGAGAAGGGCTACCTGGGCCAGCCGACGGTGGTCAACAACGTCGAGACCTACGCCGCCGCCGCCCAGGTGGCGCTGCGCGGCGGCGCCTGGTGGGCCGCCATCGGCAGCGCGCAGAGCAGCGGCACGAAGATCCACTCGGTCAGCGGCGACTGCCGGCGGCCCGGGCTCTACGAGTACCCGTTCGGCGTCACCATCGACGAGATCCTGCACGACTGCGGCGCTCGCGAGACCGGGCGCGCGGTGCAGGCGGTGCAGGTGGGCGGGCCTTCCGGGCTGTGCCTGGCCGCCCCCGAGTTCGGCCGCCGCATCGGTTTCGAGGACGTGCCCACCGCCGGCGCCTTCATGGTGTTCGACGAGACGCGCGACATGTTCGAGGTGGCGCGCGCCTTCTCGCACTTCTTCGCCCACGAGAGCTGCGGTTTCTGCACGCCGTGCCGCGTCGGCACCGAGCTGGTGGTGCGCCGCATGGACAAGCTCGCCGGCGGGCACGGCTCGCTGTTCGACGAACGCGAGCTGCGCGAGCTGGAGTCGCTGCTGCACGGCACCACCCACTGCGGGCTGGGCGCCACCGCGACCAACCCCTTGCGCGACACGCTGCAGCGCTTCCGCCCGGCCTACGAGCGCCGGCTGCAGGCACCGGGCTTCACGCCGGCCTTCGACCTCGACGCCGAACTGGAACCGGCGCGCCGCGTCACCGGCCGGGACGACGCGCTGGCCCACCTGGAGCGAAGCGGATGAGCGACCCGTGCGGCAGCTTCCGCCTCGATGGCGCCGAGGTGCCCTTCGAGGAAGGCGACACGCTGATCGAGGCCGCCGCGCGGGCGGGCCGCTACGTGCCGCACCTGTGCTGGCACCCCGGGCTCGGGCCCAGCGGCGCGTGCCGCCTGTGCACGGTGAAGGTCGACGGCCGGCAGGCCGCCGCCTGCACCACGCGTGCCGCCGTGGGCCAGGTCGTCGAGAACCGCACGGCCGAGCTCGACGGCCGGCGCCGCCTGCTGCTGCAGATGCTGTTCGTCGAGGGCAACCACTTCTGCCCCTCGTGCGAGAAGAGTGGCGACTGCCTGCTGCAGGCCACGGCCTACGAGATGGACATGCACGGCCCGCAGTGGGAGGAGTTCTACCCGCACCGCCCGGTCGACGCCAGCCACCCGACGATGTGGCTGGACCTCAACCGCTGCATCCTGTGCAAGCTGTGCGTGCGCGCCAGCCACGAGAAGGACCGCAAGGACGTGTTCGCGATCGGTGGCCACGGCATCGGCGCGCACCTGATCGTCAACTCGCCGAGCGGGCGGCTGGGCGACAGCGCCTTCGAGGCCGGTGACTTCGCAGCCGGCGTGTGCCCCGTGGGCGCCATCCTTCCGAAGCGCAGGGGCTTCGCCGTGCCGGTGGGCGAACGTCGCTTCGACATCGCGCCGGTGTCGGCGCAAGGGGAGGTGCCCGATGGGGCAGGCAAGGCCTAGGCCGCGCATCGCGACCGTCTCGCTGGCCGGCTGCTTCGGCTGCCACATGTCGTTCCTCGACATCGACGAGCGGCTGTTCGCGCTGTTCGAGGTCGTGGAGTTCGACCGCTCGCCGCTCACCGACATCAAGCACTGCGGCCCCTGCGACATCGGCCTCGTCGAGGGCGGCCTGTGCAATGCCGAGAACGTGCACGTGCTGCGCGAGTTCCGCGCCAACTGCAAGGTGCTGGTGGCCGTGGGCGCCTGCGCCATCAACGGCGGCCTGCCAGCGCAGCGCAACGCGCTGGACATCGGCCAGATCATGAGCGAGGTCTACCACGCGCGCGAGGGCCTGGCGCCGGGCAGCGCGGTGCCGGACGACCCCGAGCTGCCGCTGCCGCTGGCCAAGGTGCACCCGATCCACGAGGTGGTGCACATCGACCACTTCCTGCCCGGCTGCCCGCCCAGCGCCGACGCGATCTGGGTCTTCGTCACCGCGCTGCTGGAAGGCCGCGAGCCGCGCCTGGGCCACGGCCTGATCCACTATGACTGACACCCTTGCTCCCGGGCTGCGCCGCGTGGCCATCGACCCCGTCTCGCGCGTCGAGGGGCATGGCAAGGTGACGCTGCTGCTCGACGCGCAGCACCGCGTGCAGCAGGCGCGGCTGCACATCGTCGAGTTCCGCGGCTTCGAGAGCTTCATCGTCGGCCGGCCCTACTGGGAAGTGCCGGTGATGGTGCAGCGGCTGTGCGGCATCTGCCCGGTGTCGCACCACCTGGCCGCCAGCAAGGCCATTGACGTGGCGCTCGGCATCGCTGCCGTGCCGCGCAGCGCGGTGCTGCTGCGGCGGCTGATGCACTACGGCCAGATCATGCAGTCGCACGCGCTGCACTTCTTCCACCTCTCGTCGCCCGACCTGCTGTTCGGCTTCGCCAGCGAGGCGGGCCGGCGCAACATCGTCGGCGTCGCCGCGGCCCACCCCGACATCGCCCGCCAGGGCGTGCTCCTGCGCAAGTTCGGCCAGGAGGTCATCCGCCTGACCAGCGGCAAGCGCGTGCACGGCACGGGCTCGGTGCCCGGGGGCGTCAACCGGGCGCTCGCGGCCGACGAGCGCGAGATGCTGCGCGCGCAGGTGCCGCAGATGATCGACTGGTGCGAGCAGGCCGTGGCCTTGGTCGAGCGCCTGCATGCCCAGGACCGCGCGCTGTACGACGGCTTCGGCACCTTCCGCTCGAAGTTCATGTCGATCGTCCGCGGCGACGGGGCGATGGACCTCTACGACGGCGCGCTGCGGGTGCGCGAGCCCGATGGCCGCATCGTCGTCGACGGCCACGACGTGCAGCGCTACCTCGCGCTGATCGAGGAGGAGTCGCGCCCGTGGACGTACATGAAGTTCCCCTACCTGCGCGCGCTCGGCCCCGCGGCCGGCTGGTACCGCGTGGGCCCGCTGGCGCGGGTGCAGAACTGCGACTTCATCCCCACGCCGCGGGCCGAGGCGGCGCGCCTGCGCTTCACGGCGGGCGGCATGGTGCACGCCACGCTGGCGTACCACCATGCGCGCATGATCGAGATGCTGCACGCGATGGAGGTCATCGCGGAACTGCTCGACGACGACGGCGTGCTCGGCGGCGGCCCGCTCACCGCCCCGCTGCCGGCCGGGCGAGCGCTGCGCCGCGAGGGCGTGGGCGTCATCGAGGCCCCGCGAGGCACGTTGATCCACCACTACGCCATCGGCGACGACGACCTCGTCACCTGGTGCAACCTGATCGTCAGCACCACCCACAACAACGAGGCCATGAACGAGGCCGTGCGCACCGTGGCCGCCCAGGTCTTCGACGGCCGCGAGCCCGACGAGGGACTGCTCAACCACGTGGAAGTCGCGATCCGCGCCTACGACCCCTGCCTGAGCTGCGCCACGCACGCGCTGGGGCAGATGCCGCTGGAACTGAGCGTGGTCGCGCCCGACGGCTGGGTGGGCACGATCGTGCGGCATGGCGACGGGCGGGTGGAGCGGCTGGCGGCCACGCCGGGGGATTGACCGGCCCGTTGGCGGCGGTTTCGCGGCAGCAGCGAAGCCCCCTGGCCCGCATCGCCTAGCATCCGCGGGTTCGTCAACTCTCCGTCGCACTTCCCATGCTGAACCACGTGATGCTCGGCTCGAACGACATCGAGCGATCCAGGCGCTTCTACGACGCCGTGCTGGGCGTCCTCGGCGCCGGCGAACCCATCCGCAACGTGGCCGCTTCCGGCCATGTGCGCTACTTCTATCGCCACGACGGCAGCACCTTCTGCCTGACCCAGCCGATCAACGACGAGCCCGCCACGGCCGCGAACGGCGCGACGATCGGTTTCCGCTGCACCTCGCCGGAGCAGGTGAAACAGTTCCACGACGTCGCCGTGGCCCACGGCGGCACGTCGATCGAGGACCCGCCAGGGCCCCGGACCTCGGGCGCCGGGACCCTTCACCTGTCCTACGTGCGCGATCCCGACGGGCACAAGCTCTGCGCGCTGTACCGCGCCTGAGCGACAGTCACGGCGCGACGCAACGACGCGCGCCCCTGCCGCGCACGCCCGGCCGCAAGAGGGCCGGGCGTGCTTCGCGGCCCGTTGATGGTGCGAGACCGTGCAAGGAATCAGACCTGACCCCGCGCCTTTGCTCGTCGTCGCCGTCGGCAACCCCAGCCGGGGTGACGATGCGCTGGGCCCGCTGCTGGTCGAGCGGCTGCGCGAGGCAGGCGTCGAGGCGGCGGGGCGGGTCGAGCTGCTGACCGACTTCCAGCTGCAGGTCGAGCACGCGCTGGACCTGGCGGGGCGGTGCGCGGTGCTGTTCGTCGACGCCGCGCTGCCGGGTCATGCGGGGCCCGATGGCGTGCTGCTGCAGCGGCTGCAGCCCGACGAGGCCGTCCCGGCCGCCAGCCATGCGCTGCGGCCGGGCGCGGTGCTGCGCGTGTTCCGCGACGTGCACGGCACCGAGCCACCGCCGGCGTGGCTGCTGGCGGTCGAGGGCGAGTCGTTCGAGTTGGGAGCGGGGTTGACGCCACGCGCCGGCGCGCACCTCGAGTCGGCCGTCGCCGCCGCGCGCGCCTGGCTGCACGCTTACGATCCGGCCTCATGCGTGAGCCCGAATCCCTGCCCGTCCTCCTGATCACCGGCTTCGAACCCTTCGGTGGCGAGAGCGTCAACCCGAGCCTCGAGGTGGCCCGGCGCCTGGCCGGCGAGGTGCTGGATGGAGCGGTGGTGCGCGCGGCGGAACTGCCCTGCGTGTTCGGCGAGGCGATCGGCGTGCTGCGCGAGGCGCTGGCACGGCACCGCCCGGCGCTGGTGCTCGCATTGGGCCAGGCGGCCAGCCGCACCGATTTCTCGGTCGAGCGCATCGCTGTCAACGTCGACGATGCGCGCATCCCCGACAACCGCGGCCGCCAGCCGGTCGACGAGCCGGTGGTGCCCGGCGCCCCGGCCGCGTACTTCTCGACGCTGCCCGTCAAGGCGATGGTGGCGGCGCTGCGCGGCGCCGGGCTGCCCGCATCGGTCTCGCAGACGGCCGGCACCTTCGTCTGCAACCACGTGTTCTACGGGCTGATGCACCATCTGCCGGCCGGCGTGCGCGGCGGCTTCATGCACCTGCCGCTGCTGCCCCGGCAGGCCGCGCGCATGCCCGGCCACGCCAGCCTGCCGCTGGCCACGCAAGCCGAAGGGGTGCGCATCGCGCTGCAGGCCGCCTGGCAGCACGCCGGCCAGGCCGACCTCACGGCGGTGGGCGGCGCGCTCGACTGAAGCAGCGTCCCTGCCCGTGCGATCGCGGGCGCAGCCGCCGTTCCGCCAGGCCGTCCCGGCATGCCTGCGCTGCGGCTCCGAAGGTTCGTCGTGGACGTGGCGGGCGGCCTGCGAAATCCCTGCTCGCGGACCGGATGTACCAGGGCAGCACGCATGGGTTGCGGCTGTAACATTTCGTGTCAGGGACCCGCCGCACGGGCAGCCCGACAGGAAAGAGCCGAACCCTCGCCAGCCGGGCCAGGGGATCGGCCAGGGGGAGCAGATGCCGATGAACATGCCGAATCCTTGCCTTCATTCCGACGAGAGCGAGCGCTCGCGTGCGGTCGCCTCGGTGGCTTCGAGTCGGCTGCGCGACCTGGGCCAGGCCCTAGGCCGCCTGCCCCGCCGAGCGATGTGTGCTGCCGCGCTCGTGGCGCTGGCCGGCTGCGGAGGTGGTGACCCTGAGCCTGTCATGGTGGCCGGCGCGTCGCAGCCGGCATCTGCGCCGCACTCCGTCGTGGCCCTGGCTGCCGCCCGCAGCGCGCGCAGTGCCGAAGTGCTGCAGTGTGCTGCCGACAATTCCCTCGCCCCGCCGCAGTGGCGAGTCGGCACGCTGGTCGACGAACAGCGCTGGCTGCTCGAGCACATGCAGAACGTGTACCTGTGGTGGCGGGAGATTCCCCAGGTGGACGCGGGCGCGCCGGAGTTCGTGGGGCCTGACGTGCCCTCGGCCATGTCTTCGTATTTCCGTGCGCTGCTCACGCCGCGCCTTGTCGCGCCCGGTGTGCCCGTCGATCGCTTCAGCGCCGTCGTCCCCACGGCCGTGTGGGAGAGCTACGTGGGCACGCCCGACGGCAATGGGTTGGGGATCGAGTGGGTGGATGCCGCTCCAGGGGCGTGGCCGCCCGTCCTTCGGGTGGCTAGGGTGCACCCCTCCAGCCCGGCGGCGCAGGCGGGTGTGCGGCGTGGTGACCGCCTCACCGCACTGGACCTTCGGCCCGTGGGCAGCACCGCCGCGCCGGCGCTCGAGGCCCTGCAGGAATTGCTGCTCGCGCCGCGGGAGGGTCGCACCTACCAACTCACCCTGCTCGGGTCCTCCGCCCTGGATCGTGAACGCACCGTGGCCCTGACCCCGCGGAGCTTCAAGCGCCAGATCGTGCAACCGGCCGTGATCCTTCAGACGGCCACCGGCCCGGTGGGCTACCTCGCGTTCCACGAGCACGTGGGTGCCGCCGAGCGCCCGCTGGTTGCAGCGTTCCGCGCCATGCAGCGCGCGGGCGTGCGCGACCTCGTGCTGGATCTGCGCTACAACGGTGGCGGACTGCTGGCCATGGCCAGCCAGGTCTCGACGATGATCGCCGGGGCTGCCCGAACCCAGGGGCGCTTGTTCGCGCGTCTGACCTACAACGATCGAAGGCAGGACCTCTCCGACTCTCCCGCCGCGCGCATGCCCTTCCTCAGGAGCACCCAGGGCTTCGAGGGCTCGAGCCTGCCCTGGGGCCAGGCCTTGCCGGAACTCGGGCTCGGTCGCGTCTTCGTGTTGGCCAGCCCCGGGACCTGCTCGGCGAGCGAGGCCATCGTCAACGGTTTGCGAGGAATCGGCGTGCGCGTGGTGCTGATCGGCGGCGGCTCCTGCGGCAAGCCTTACGCGTCGTATCCCACGGACGCCTGCGGCATCACCTACATGCCGCTCGAGGCGCGACTCGTCAATCAGCGGGGTCGCAGCTACGAGCGCGGATTCGCCCCGGACTGTGCGGTCGCCGACGACCTCTCTAGGCCGCTCGGGAACCCGCGTGAAGGGCTCCTGGCCGCCGCGCTGGCGCTGCGTTCGGGTGGTAGCTGCCCGGTCGGGCCAGGGGGCGCGGCCAGGTCTGGGTCCGACAGTGCCGAATCCGGCACTGCGCCCGCATCGGTGCTTCAAGGCCCCCAGCCGCTGCGGCCAGCCTGGCGCGAACTCGCGTTCTGATCTCGTTGCCCCCCCGCACTGCGCGGCGTGCATCGCGCGGCGCGGCCTTCGGGCTGCGCATCGGCGGGGGCACGCCGGCCGCCTACTCCTGCGGCCGGAAGGTGATGACGATGGTCGACGGCACGCGGCCGTCGGTGTCGCGCGGCAGGGTGCCGGTGCGGTCGATGGCGCGCAGCACGGCCTCGTCCCAGCCGGCGTTGCCGCTCGAGCGCACCAGGCGCCGCGCGATGATGGTGCCGGTGGGGGCAGCGCGCACCTCGACCTCGGCCGCCGGGTTGCCGGCCACGGTGTCTGTGAAGACGATGTTGGGCTTGATGCGCGCGACCACGCGGCCGGCGTAGGTGGCCGAGGGCCCGGCCTCGCGGGCGGCGGTGCCGGTGCTGGACGGGCTGCCGCTGCCGCCTTCGGCGCCGGCCTGTCCCATCATGCGGCGCAGGTTGGCCTCGCGCTGCTCGGCCAGGCGCTTGTCCTCGGCGGCCTGGCGCCGCACGTCGGCTTCGCGCTGGCGGGCCTGGGCCTGGGCGCGTTCGCGCTCGAGCTTCTCCTGCTGCGCCTTCTCGGCCTTCTCAGCTTTCTCCCGCTCGGCCTGCTCGCGCTGGACCTTCAGGCGCTCGGCCTTCTCCCGCTCGGCCCGCTCACGCTCCTGGCGTTCACGGCGCTCGCGTTCGGCGCGCTCCTGGGCGGCCTTCTCGCGCTCTGCTGCCTCGCGGCGCGCGCGGTCGAGGGCGATCTCGGCCTCGCGTTCGGCCGCGGTCGGCACGCGCGGCGACGGCGGCGGGGGCGCCGGAGCCGGTGCGGGCGGTGGGGGCGGTGCAGGCTCGGGTGCGGGTTGGGGCGCCGGCTCGGCTGCCGGCGGCGCAGCCGCCTGCGGCACGGCAGCCCACAGTTCCGCGCTGGCCTCGACGGGCTGGCTGCGCCAGTCGACCGATACCGTCAATGCCACGATCAGCCCCGCGTGCACGGCCAGCGCCAGCGCGGCGCCACGGCCCAGCGGGTCGGGCGAAGGGGGCAGCAGGGTGCTGCCGGGGGCGGCGCGCGCGCCGCTCATTCAGCCGCCTTGCCGCACCGACAGCCCCACCCGCCGCACGCCGGCGCGCTGCAGCGTGTCCATCACGCGCACCACGCTGTCGTAGCGCACGTTGCGGTCGGCGCTGATGACCACCGGCACCTCGGCGTTGCCGCCCTGCTCGCGCAGCACCTGTGCGGCGAGCTGCGGCAGCGCCACGGGTGCCGGCTCGCTGCCGTCGACGCGCAGCCGCAGCCGCTCGTCGGTGCCGACCACCACCTCGATCACCTTGGGCGGGCGCTGCGCGGCCTTGCCGACGGTCGGCAGGTCGACGACGCCGGTGGTGATGAGCGGCGCCGTGACCATGAAGATGATCAGCAGCACCAGCATCACGTCGATGAACGGCACCATGTTGATCTCGTTCATCGCGCGGCGCCGGCGCCCGCCGCGCTGCATGGGCGCAGGCATGTCAGGCCCTCGTGGTGGCGGTGGCCGGCGGCTGCCCGGCGTTGCGCTGCAGGATGTTCGAGAACTCCTCGATGAAGGTCTCGAGCTGGATGGCGATGCGGTCGATGTCGCGCGAGAAGCGGTTGTAGGCCACCACCGCAGGGATGGCGGCGAACAGGCCGATCGCGGTGGCCACCAGGGCCTCGGCGATGCCCGGCGCGACGGTGGCCAGCGTGACCTGCTGCAGGTTCGACAGGCCGACGAAGGCGTGCATGATCCCCCACACCGTGCCGAACAGGCCGACGTAGGGCGAGACCGAGCCCACCGAGGCCAGGAAGCTGAGGTGGCTCTCGATGGCGTCGAGCTCGCGCTGGAAGCTCGCGCGCATCGCGCGGCGCGCGCCGTCGAGCTGCGCGCCGGCGTCCAGGTGCCGCTCGCGCAGCTTGAGGAACTCGCGCATGCCGGCGGCGAAGATGCGTTCCATCGGCGCGGCCTCGGGCTTGCCGCTCACCGCCTGGTGCATCTCGGTGAGGCTGCGGCCCGACCAGAACTCGCGCTCGAAGTCCTCGTTGCGGCCGCGCACGCGCTTCAGGCCCACGAGCTTGGCGAAGATCACCGTCCAGCTGGCCAGCGAGGTGAGCAGGAGGCCTGCCATCACGAGCTGCACGACCAGGCTGGCCTGCAGGACGAGGGCGGTGATCGAGAGGTCTTGTGTCATGGGTGTCGGGTTTCGGCGCCTGCCGTGGGGTGCGGACCTCGCGCCACGGCTTCGAGGACCGCGGTGGGAATGCGTCGCGGCCGGAAGGTTCCCGCGTCGACGCAGCCGATGCGGATGGTGCCGGTGGCCAGAAGTTCGCCGCCCCGCCAGGCCTGCTGCGCCACCGTCATCGAGGCGCGGCCGATG
>JBILNT010000109.1:0-12418 GCA_044374875.1 Rubrivivax sp. | reverse complement strand
GCTTCAACGTCCACTACCACCTCGGCGTCGACGGCCTGTCGGTGTGGTTCGTGCTGCTCACCGCGTTCATCACGGTGATCGTCGTCATCGCCGGCTGGGAGGTGATCACCGAGCGCGTGGCCCAGTACATGGGCGCGTTCCTGATCCTCTCGGGGCTGATGGTCGGCGTCTTCAGCGCTCTCGACGGACTGCTCTTCTACGTCTTCTTCGAGGCGACCCTGATCCCGATGTACATCATCATCGGCGTCTGGGGCGGTCCGCGCCGGGTCTACGCGGCCTTCAAGTTCTTCCTCTACACGCTGCTCGGCTCGCTGCTGATGCTGGTCGCGCTGGTGTACCTGTACTTCAAGTCGGGCGGCAGCTTCGACATCCAGGCCTGGCACAAGCTGCCTCTGCCGCTGTCGGCGCAGGCGTTGCTGTTCTTCGCGTTCTTCGCCGCGTTCTCGGTCAAGGTGCCGATGTGGCCGGTGCACACCTGGCTGCCCGACGCTCACGTCGAGGCGCCCACCGGCGGCTCGGTGGTGCTGGCCGCGATCATGCTGAAGCTCGGGGCCTATGGCTTCCTGCGCTTCTCGATGCCGATCGCCCCCGATGCGGCTCGCGAATACGCCTGGCTGATCATCGCCCTTTCGCTCATCGCGGTGCTCTACATCGGCATGGTGGCGCTGGTCCAGCAGGACATGAAGAAGCTCGTGGCCTACTCGTCGATCGCCCACATGGGCTTCGTGACGCTGGGCTTCTTCATGTTCAACGAGCTGGGCGTGACCGGCGCGATCGTGCAGATGATCGCCCACGGATTCGTCTCGGGGGCGATGTTCCTGTGCATCGGCGTGCTCTACGACCGCGTCCATTCGCGCGAGATCGCTTCCTACGGCGGGGTGGCCAACACGATGCCGAAGTTCGCCGCCTTCGCGGTGCTGTTCGCGATGGCGAACTGCGGGCTGCCGGGCACCGCGGGATTCGTGGGCGAGTGGATGGTGATCCTGGGCGCCGTCCAGTACAACTTCTGGATCGGCCTGCTCGCCGCCACGACGCTGATCTTCGGTGCCGCGTACACGCTGTGGATGGTCAAGCGCGTCTACTTCGGCGCGGTCGCCAACGACGACGTCAAGGCGCTGGCCGACATCAACGGCCGCGAATTCCTGATGCTCGCGGTGCTGGCCGCGGCGGTGCTGTGGATGGGCATCCAGCCCAAGCCCTTCACCGACGTGATGCAGGTCTCGGTGACCGAGCTGCTCAAGCACGTCGCCGTCTCGAAGATCCAGTGACGACGGCGGGAACACGAACATGACTGCAATGAACTGGCCCGTCATCTATCCCGAGCTCTGGCTGCTCGTGATGGCCTCGGTCGTGCTCCTGGCCGACCTCTTCGTCACCGATCCGCAGCGGCGGCCTACCTTCTGGCTGACCCAGCTGTCGATCGCCGGCTTCGCGGCCATCCACCTCAACCACTTCCAGTCCGGCAGCACGGCCTACGGGATGATGGGCATGGTGGTGAGCGACCCGATGGGCCACCTGCTGGCGTTCTTCGCCGCGATCGCGATGATGATCACGATCGCCTACGCCCGGCCCACGCTGGGCAGCCGCGAGATGCTCAAGGGCGAGTTCTTCTCACTGTCGCTGCTGGCGCTGCTGGGCATCTCGGTGATGTGCTCGGCGAACAACTTCCTGGTCGTCTACCTCGGCCTGGAGCTGATGAGCCTGTCGCTGTACGCGCTGACCGCGCTGCGCCGCGACCACGCCGTCTCCACCGAGGCGGCGATGAAGTACTTCGTGCTCGGCGCCCTGGCCAGCGGCTTCCTGCTCTACGGCATGTCGATGATGTACGGCGCCACCGGCTCGCTCGAGATCCCCAAGGTGTTCGAGCAGATCGCCAGCGGCCGCATCAACCAGACCGTGCTGGTCTTCGGCATCGTGTTCATCGTCGCCGGCCTCGCGTTCAAGCTCGGCGCCGCGCCGTTCCACATGTGGGTGCCCGACGTCTACCAGGGCGCGCCGACCTCGGTGACGCTGCTCATCGGCGGCGCGCCCAAGCTTGCGGCGTTCGCGATCACGATCCGCCTGCTCGTCGAGGGCATGCTGGGCCTGGCCGTCGACTGGCAGCAGATGTTCATCGTGCTCGCGGTCGTCTCGCTGGTCATCGGCAACGTGGCGGCCATCGCGCAGACCAACCTCAAGCGCATGCTGGCCTACTCGACCATCTCGCAGATGGGCTTCGTGCTGCTCGGCCTGTCGGCCGGCGTGGTCAGCGGCAACACGCTGTCGGCCGCCAATGCCTACAGCTCGTCGATGTTCTACATGGTCACCTACGTGCTGACCACGCTGGGCAGCTTCGGCGTGATCATGTTCCTCTCGCGGCAGGGCTTCGAGAGCGAGCAGATCGAGGACCTTGCCGGGCTGAACAAGCGCGCGCCGTGGATCGCCGGCGTGATGGCGGTGTTCATGTTCTCGCTGGCCGGCATCCCGCCCATGGTGGGCTTCTACGCCAAGCTGGCCGTGCTGCAGGCGCTGGTGTCGACCAATGTCGCGGCTTACCTGTGGCTCGCGGTGTTCGCGGTCATGATGTCGCTGATCGGCGCCTTCTACTACCTGCGTGTGGTCAAGGTCATGTACTTCGACGAGCCCGTCCAGACGGCTCCGGTGATCGGCTCGCAGGGGGTATCCGCGCTGCTGGCGGTCAACGGAGCGGCCGTGCTGGTCTTCGGGCTTCTGCCCGGCGGGCTGATGGCGATGTGCAGCGCTGCTATCGTGCGGGCGCTCGCGAGCTGAGGCTTGGTCCTCGGGCGCGGGCGCCGCATTCCACCGCCGCTTCGCACACTGCATGAATCACGCACTCGAGGTCTGGCTCGTCATCCTGTTCGCGCTGGTCGCGGCGAACCTGCCGTTCGTCAACGAGCGGTTGTTCGTCGTCGGGCCTCGACGCCATCCCAAGGCCCTAGGCTGGCGCCTGCTGGAACTGCTGGTGCTCGCGGGACTCGCGCTGGCGGTCGGCGTGGCCGTCGAGTCGTCGATCGGCCAGCGCTCGCCGCAGAACTGGGAGTTCTTCGCCGCCGCCGGCTGCCTCTTCCTCACCTTCGCCTTCCCCGGCTTCGTCTGGCGCTACCTGCGCCGCGGTGGCGGCGAGCCGTCGTGACAGGGCGCACGGACGCGCTGGCATGAGCGACCCCGACGACGGTCACCTTCGCGAGGAATCCCTCGGCGGGCAGGTGCTCGTCAGCGGCGGCTTCCTCGAGCTGCGCCGCGACGTCGTGCGCCTGCCCGACGGACGGCAGGCCACCCGCGAGTACATACGCCACCCGGGCGCGGTGGCCGTCATCCCTATCCTCGACGACGGCCGGCTGGTTCTCGTGCGCCAGTTCCGCTACCCGGTCGGCCGTGTGCTGCTGGAGTTCCCGGCCGGCAAGCTGGACCCGGGCGAACCCACGCTGCGCTGCGGACAGCGCGAGCTGCTGGAGGAGACGGGCTACACGGCCCGGGAGTGGGCTTTCGCGGGGGCCATCCACAACGCCGCTGCCTACTCGACCGAGAGCATCTACCTCTGGTTCGCACGTGGCCTGCAGCCCGGCGAGCAGAAGCTCGACGATGGTGAGTTCGTCGAGGTCTGTGCCAGGTCGGCCGACGAGCTGGATGCCCTGGCGGGCCGTGGAGAGCTTCCCGACGTGAAGACGCTGATCGGCCTGCAGTGGCTGCAGCGCTGGCGCGCCGGCGCTTGGCCGCTGGAGTGGCGCGCGCCGGATGAACTCGACGCCTGACTCACAGGGTCTCTCCCGGGGCCGCCGGAGTGCTTCTCGGGTTCCGATTCCCGGACCCGGCATTGGTCAGGGTCGCACGCCTATCATGGTGGCATGAAGGTCCTCGATCTGCGTTGCGCCAATGGACACCGGTTCGAGGGCTGGTTCGCCTCGGACGACGACTTCATGGCGCAGAACGGGCGCGGACTCGTCGAATGCCCGATCTGCACCGACAAGGTCGTCACGCGCATGCCCAGCGCGCCGCGCCTGAACCTGTCGTCCGCACGCGAGGCGCCCGCGGCGCCCGCACCTCAGGCCGCGCAGCCTGCCGACCTGCAGGCCGCCTGGATGAACGCGGTGCGGCAGGTACTGGCCAGCACCGAGGACGTCGGAGAGCGTTTCGTGGACGAAGCGCGGCGCATCCACTACGGTGAAGCGCCGAACCGCGGCATCCGCGGGCAGGCGAGTGCACAAGACCGTGCCGCGCTCCACGACGAAGGCATCGAAGTGGTGGCCATCCCGGTGCCGGCGGCTCTGAAGGAGCCGCTGCAGTAGCAGCAGGTACGGCGGCCGAAGCTCAGGGCCCCGGGTCGAGCAGCCGCCCTGGGTTCATGCGGTTGGCGGGGTCCAGCGCGCGCTTGATGCGGCGCATCAGTGCCAGGGCGACCGGGTCCTTGCGCCGCACGAGTTCGTCGCGCTTGAGCGCACCGATCCCGTGTTCCGCCGAGATCGACCCGCCTGCCGCCACCACGGCGTCGAACACCACGTCGTTGACGGCGTGCTCCTGTTCGGCGAGGAAGCGCGCGCCGTCCGTGCCCTCTGGCGCCTGCACGTTGTAGTGCAGGTTGCCGTCGCCCAGGTGGCCGAAATTGACCAGTCGCACGCCGGGGAAGCGGTGCTGCAGCTCGGCGTCGGTCGCGGTGACGAAGCCGGGAATCGCCGAGACGGGCAGCGAGATGTCGTGCTTGACGTTGAGCCCTTCCTCGGCCTGCGCCAACGGGATGGCCTCGCGCAGGTGCCACAGCGCGCGCGACTGCGCGAGGCTCTCGGCCACCGCCGCATCGACCACGATGCCCGACTCCAGCGCATCGCCGAGCAGGCCCTCGAAGCGCGTGCGGGCCTGCACCTCGCCTTCGGCGTCGCTCTGTTCGAGCAGAACGGTCCAAGGCGCCCCGGGCAGAGGGCGGGGCAGGGCGGGGAAGTGGCGCTCGACCAGTTCGAGCGAGAAGCGTCCCATCACCTCGAAGCCCGTCAGGCCGGAGGCCAGGCGTGACCGCGCAAGGTTCAGCAGGCGCACGGCGTCGTCCAGGCTCGAGCAGGCTGCCAGTGCCGTGGTCGTCGCGGCCGGCCGCGGGAACAGCTTGAGGGTGGCGGCGGTGATGACGCCCAGGGTGCCCTCGCTGCCGACGAACAGGTCGCGCAGGTCGTAGCCGGTGTTGTCCTTGCGCAGGCCCGTGAGGCCTTCCCAGACCTCGCCGTCCGCGGTGACGACTTCCAGCCCCAGGCACAGCTCGCGGGCGTTGCCGAAGCGCAGCACCTGCGTGCCGCCGGCGTTGGTGGCGAGGTTGCCGCCGATCGTGCAGCTGCCCTCGGCAGCCAGGCTCAGGGGGAAGAGCAGTCCGCGCTCGTCCGCGGCGGCCTGCACGGCCTGCAGCACGCAGCCCGCCTCGGCGGTGAGGGTCAGGTTGGCCTCGTCGACCGCGCGGATGCGGTTCATGCGCTGCAGGCTGAGCAGCACCTGCGAGCCGCTCGCGTCGGGAACGCCGCCGCCGACGAGACCGGTGTTGCCGCCCTGCGGCACGATGGGCACGCCGTGCGCGGCGCAGGCGCGCACCACGGCCGCCACCTCGGCCGTCGACGCCGGCCTCACGACAGCCAGCGCGCGGCCACGCCAGCGGCGACGCCAGTCCTGCTCCCAGGCGCAGAGGTCGCCATCCGTCAGCACGTGAGCCGCACCGACGGCGGCCCGCAGGTAGGCGAGGAAGGCCTCGGCGTGCACTGCGCGCAATTCAGGCTGCGGCCTCGCGCGGCCCCTCGGCCGCGGCATTGCGCAGCCGCCAGCGGATGTAGGCGGCACTCACCCCGAACAGCACGAGGCTCAGCAGGATCTCGCCGATGGCCAGCCACATCGACACGCCGCTCTCGGTGGTGGCGCGCAGCACGCCCTCGCCGAAGTACAGCCACAGCAGGAGGCTCAGCCAGCGGAAGGTGTACATCCGGTGCCGCAGCAGGCCGCCCACGCACAGCGCCAGCGGCACGACCTTGATCGCGAGGGTGCCGCTGCCCGTGGGCGCAAGCCACAGCTCCCAGGCCAGCCCGAGCGCGATCAGGGCCAGCAGCGCGGCCAGGGCCCAGGCCCGCAGGGCGCTGGCCACCGGGTCTGCGGGGCGGGGCGCGACGGCTGCAGCGGCGTCGGCGGGAGGGGTGTTCGGAGCCATGCTGGCATCATAGCCAGCATGACAACACTCACCGACAGCGAGGATTCGCTCGGCGGCCGCGTGGGGCTGCTGGTGCGCACGCTGCGGAACTGGCCGTGGTGGGAGACCCTGCGCACCCTGGCGCAGCGTTTTCGCGAGGACCGCCTGGGCCTGACGGCCGGCAGCCTGACCTTCACGACCCTGATCGCGCTGGTGCCGCTCGTCACGGTGATGCTGGCCCTGTTCTCGGCCTTCCCGATGTTCGCCAGCTTCCAGACGGCGCTGGAGAAGTACTTCCTGCAGAACCTGGTGCCCGAGAGCATCGCGCGCCCGGTGCTGCGGGCGCTGACGCAGTTCGCTGCCAAGGCCAGCCAGGTCGGCTCGGTCGGGCTGATCCTGCTGGGCGCCACCGCGCTGGCGCTGATGCTGACCATCGACCGCACGCTGAACAACCTGTGGCGGGTGCGCAAGCCGCGTCCCATCGCCCAGCGGGTGCTGGTCTACTGGGCGGCGTTGACCCTCGGCCCGCTGGCCTTGGGTGTCAGCCTGTCGATGACCTCCTACGCGATCTCGGCCTCGCGGGGCGTCGTCGGCCAGTTGCCCGGCGGCGTCAACATGCTGCTCGATGCCCTGCAGTTCGGGCTTCTGGCCTCGGCAATGGCGGGGCTCTTCCACTACGTGCCCAACACGCCCGTGCGCTGGCGCCATGCCTGGGCCGGGGCGCTGTTCGTGGCCGCGGGCTTCGAGCTCGCCAAGGCCGGGCTGGCCTGGTATCTCGACAAGGTGCCGACGTATTCCGCCGTCTATGGCGCGTTCGCCACGGCGCCCATCCTGCTGCTGTGGATCTACCTCGGCTGGGTCATCGTGCTGCTCGGCGCGGTGATCGCGGCCTACGCGCCCAGCCTGCAGATGCGCGTGGTGCGCCGGGCGCCGACGCCCGGGCACCGCTTCGAGCTGGCGCTGGTGCTGCTGCGCGAACTCGACGCGGCACGGCGCGGCGAGCGGCGTGGCGACTCGCTGCCCGATCTCAGCGAGCGGTTGCGCATCGACCCGCTGCAACTCGAGCCGGTGCTCGACGAACTGGTGGAGATCGACTGGGTCGCCCGCCTCGACGAGGACGGCGCGCAGCGCTTCGTGCTGCTGGGTGAACCCTCGAAGATGCCTGCGCGCACCCTGCTCGACGCCTTCCTGCTGCGGCGGGCCGACGCCACGCGTGCGTTCCGGCGCCACGCCCGCCTCGACGAGCTGACCGCGGCCGACCTGCTCGGCGGCTGAGCCGCACCCTGCGAGAATCGCGCCCGCCCCGGCTCCGGCCGCGGGCCACCGCTTTCCTGACCTGTTCCCGATGAACGACCTCTTCGACCCCCCGCCCGCCGACCCCACCGAGGCCATCGTGCTGGCCGAGTACGCCCAGCAGGCGTACCTCGAGTACGCGCTGTCCGTCGTCAAGGGCCGGGCGCTGCCCGACGTCCGCGACGGCCAGAAGCCGGTGCAGCGGCGGATCCTCTACGCCATGCACCGCATGGGCCTGGGGTCGACGGCCGGCGGCGGCGCCAAGCCGGTCAAGAGCGCCCGCGTGGTCGGCGACGTGCTGGGCCGCTTCCACCCGCACGGCGACCAGGCCGCCTACGACGCCCTCGTGCGCATGGCGCAGGGCTTCAGCCAGCGCTACCCGCTGATCGACGGCCAGGGCAATTTCGGCAGCCGCGACGGCGACGGCGCCGCGGCAATGCGCTACACCGAGGCGCGGCTGGCGCCGATCGCCCGCCTGCTGCTCGACGAGATCGACGAGGGCACGGTCGAGTTCCAGCCCAACTACGATGGCTCGACCGAGGAGCCGCGCCAGCTGCCGGCGCGGCTGCCCTTCGTGCTGCTCAATGGCGCCTCGGGCATCGCCGTGGGCCTGGCCACCGAGGTGCCCAGCCACAACCTTCGCGAGGTGGCGGCGGCGGCGGTGGCGCTGATCCGCGACGACAAGCTCTCCGACGAAGCGCTGTTCGAGCTGCTGCCGGGCCCCGACTTCCCGGGCGGCGGGCAGCTCATCAGCCCGGCGGCCGACATCCGTGCCGCCTACGCCAGTGGCCGCGGCAGCCTCAAGGCGCGGGCGCGCTGGGTCGTCGAGGACCTCGCGCGCGGGCAGTGGCAGCTGGTCGTCACCGAGCTGCCGCCGGGCACCAGCGCGGCCCGCGTGCTCGAGGAGATCGAGGAACTCACCAACCCGAAGGTGCGCACCGGCAAGAAGGCGCTCACCCCCGAGCAGGTGCAGCTCAAGCAGACCGTGCTGGGGGTGCTGGACGCGGTGCGCGACGAGTCGGGCAAGGACGCGCCGGTGCGCCTGGTCTTCGAGCCGCGCAGCCGCGCGATCGAGGTGCAGGAGCTGGTGACGACGTTGCTGGCCCACACCAGCCTCGAGACCAGCGTGCCTGTCAACCTGACGATGATCGGCCTGGACGGCCGGCCTGTTGGCAAGAGCGTTCGCCAGGCGCTGCTCGAGTGGATCGAGTTCCGCCAGGCCACCGTGCAGCGCCGCACGCGGTACCGGCTGGACAAGGTGCTCGACCGCATCCACGTGCTCGAGGGCCGGCAGCTGGTGCTGCTGAACATCGACGAGGTGATCCGCATCATCCGCCAGGCCGACGAGCCCAAGGCAGCGCTGATCGAGCGCTTCCGTCTCAGCGACCGCCAGGCCGAGGACATCCTCGAGATCCGCCTGCGCCAGTTGGCCCGTCTGGAGGCGATCCGCATCGAGCAGGAACTCGCCGAGCTGCGCGAGCAGCAGTCGAAGCTCGAGGACATCCTGGGCAGCCCGGCGGCGCTGCGGCGCACGCTGATCCGCGAGATCGAGGCCGATGCCAAGGCGTTCGGAGACGATCGACGCACGCTCATCCAGGAGGAGCGCCGGGCCGTCGCCGAGGTGCGCGTGGTCGACGAGCCGGTCACGGTGGTGGCCAGCCTCAAGGGCTGGGTGAGGGCACTCAAGGGCCACGAAGTGGACCCCGGCGCGCTGTCGTTCAAGGCCGGCGACGGCCTCTATGGCACCTTCACCTGCCGCAGCGTGGACACCCTGCTGGTCTTCGGCAACCAGGGGCGCGTCTACAGCGTGCCTGTCTCCGGGCTGCCCGGCGGCCGCGGCGACGGCGTGCCGATCACGACCCTGATCGACCTGGAGCCCGGCACCCAGGTGGCCCACTACTGGGCCGGCCCGGCCGAAGCCACGCTGCTGCTGGCCAACAGCGGCGGCTACGGCCTGCTCGCCAAGGCGGGCGACCTGCACGGCCGCAACAAGGCCGGCCGCGCCTTCCTCACGCTGGAGACCGCCGAGCTGCCCTTGCTGCCGGTCGTCGTCGGCCCGGCGCACACGCAGGCCGCCTGCCTGGCCCAGGACGGCCGGCTGCTGGTGTTCCCGCTCGACGAGCTCAAGCTCCAGCCCAATGGCGGACGGGGGCTGACGTTGATGGACGTCGACGAGAAGACGCCGCTGCTGTCGGTGGTCACCTGTGCCGACCAGCTGCGCGTGCAGGGAAGCGGGCGTGGTGGCAAGCCGAAGGAAGAGCTGCTCAAGGGCAGCGCGCTGGCGGAGCACGTCGGGCGTCGCGCCCGCAAGGGGCGCAAGGTCGAGGGCCTGTTGAAGGTGCTGCGCCTGGGCTGAGAGCCTGAAGGATCCCGGGCAGGTGTGCCTGCGCGGCGCACGGTCGTGACGTTTGCACGTGCTGTCCCCGCGCCCGAGGGTGCGAGCCCCCGCTTTGCTGCGCGTAGTCTTGCAGCCAGCGGTGGCGCGATCGCGCCGCGCCGGTTCTGGCGAAGGAGCACACATGAAGACGAAGCATTGGGGCGTGGCGGCCGTGCTGGCCGCCGTGGCGGCATTGGCACACGCCGCACCGGTCGAGCTGACTCTCGACGGCTGGGCCTGGGCGGGGCGCTCGGCCTCGGTCAGCGTGACCGGGAGGCCGGCGATCAGCCACAGTGGGCAGGTCGGTGGCTTCCGCGGCACGCTGGCGGGTACCGGTGGCTTCGATGCCGACCCGTTCATCACCTACTGCGTCGAGCTGACGCAGTCGTTCCGGTTCTCGCCTTCGCCACAGACCGGGTACGCGGTGGTCGACGGCGACGGCTACTTCGCGCGCCCTGCGGCGCTGCAAGGGCTGGAGCGGCTGCTCAGCCACGCGCTGGGCGACCCGGCACGCGTCGACAGTGCGGAAGAGTCCGCGGCGCTCCAGCTCGCGATCTGGAACACCATCTACGACGACGACGCTTCGCTTGGCGGCGGCGACTTCCGCGTGCGCTCGGTCGCGGGCCGGATCCGCGGCCTCGGCAATGCGTTCCTGGCCGACGCCGCCGCGCTTGGCGAGGAGGACATCCGCTACTCGATCCAGGTGCTGCAGCACGAGGGGCGGCAGGACTTCCTGCTGCTCGCGCCGAAGAGCGCGGTCGCGACCGTCTCTCCAACGGCCGCGGTCCCCGAGCCGGCATCGCTCGCGCTGGCACTGGCGGGCCTGGGCCTGATGGCCGGCACCCGCCGCCGGCGCACTGCCGCGCGCGCCTGAAGAGGGCCGCTCAGCGGTCGGCCGGGCGTGCCACGACGGCCAGCGCGGCTGCTGCCGCAGCGATGAACAGCCCGAGGCTCCAGAACTCGTAGGGCAGGCCGATCAGGTCGACCGCGGCGTCGGCGCAGGAAGCCGTCGCCATGAACACCTCCGGCAGCCAGCCGTCGAGCCCGGTGGCAGCGACGATCCTGTCGGCCAGCGTCAGGTCGCACGAGACCGAAGAGGCCGCGACGAAGTGCTGCCACAGCGCGGCCGCCGCACCGGCGGTGGCCAGGGCGAGCACGGCCAGCGCCGACACGCGGCGGCCGAGCGGCGTGCGCCAGAGCAGGCCGAGCAAGGCCGCGTCCGAAATGCCCAGGAAGACGAGTCGCTGCAGCACGCACCAGGCGCAGGGCTGCATGTCGAGGCGGTACTGGGTGAACAGCGCCGCCGCCACCGCCCCGACGCCCAGCGCCGCGACGCCGCCGAGGAGGACGTCCGCGCGGCTCATCGCACCTCGGCGACCAGCTCGATCTCCACGCAGGCACCCAGCGGGATCTGCGCGACGCCGAAGGCGCTGCGGGCATGTGCGCCGACGTCGGGGCCGAAGACATCGACGAAAAGCTCCGAGCAGCCGTTGGTGACCAGGTGCTGCTCGGTGAATGTGGGCGTGCTGTTGACCAGGCTCATCACCTTGACGATGCGGCTCACGCGGTCGAGGTCGCCGACGGCCGCCTGCAACGTGCCGAGCAGGTCGATGGCGATGGCGCGCGCGGCGGCCTTGCCTTCCTCGGTGCCCATGGTCAGGCCGAGCTGGCCGACCCAGGGCTTGCCGTCCTTCTTCGCGATGTGCCCAGAGAGGAACAGCAGGTTGCCGGTGCGCACGAACGGCACGTAGGCGGCAGCGGGCACGGCGACCGGGGGCAGGACGATGCCCAGGGCTTGCAGGCGGGCGTTGACGGACATGGCGGATCTCTCGGGAAAAGACAAACCTCCATGCTACACGGCGGGGCAGCGCCGCGCGTCGCTCACCTCGCCACGCGGGCCGAGCGCACCACCGACTCGGCGGCGCCGAGATGGCGGTCGAAGAAGGACAGGCGCGGCGCGGTGTAGGTCACGACCCAGAGCTCGCCGTTGCGCACGGTGCCCCAGCCGATGCCGCGCAGCCGCACCTCGTCTTCCTTTCGGATGCCGCTGAACTCGAAGCGGAAGCCTTCGGCGCCCAGGAAGGGCTGGGGTGCCAGCCGGTCGAGCTGGAAGGTGGAGCCGCCGCGCGAGTAGAGCGCCTCGAACAACGTGACCACGTCGGTCGCCGTCATCGAGGAGCGAAAGGCCAGCGGCCTGGTGGCCTTGGGGTCGCTGGTCGTGGGCGCGAGCAATTCGCCGTCCTTGAGCCCGACATAGAAGCGCAGCGCGTCGACAGCCAGCCCGTCCTGCGTCCAGGTCGGGGGGTTGTCGGTGATGCCCCGCTCGAACTGGTTCCAGGGCCGGTCGGTCGTGACGATCAGCCGGTCACGGATGGTGACGTCGCCGGTCGCCACCTTGCTGACCTGGGCGCAGCCCGCGGCGAAGACCGCTGCGGCGAGGGCGAGGAGGGCACGGCGTCGGATCATTTCTTGGGCCTCTCTTGAATTTCGAGTGGGTGGATTCGGTGGTGTTTGAGCTGGCAGGCGGGGTCAAGGGCGGGCGCAGCCCGGCGCAGCGCACCCTTGACGCCGGATGCCAGCCGGTACGCTGGCTGTCATGG
>JBILNT010000108.1:0-12452 GCA_044374875.1 Rubrivivax sp. | reverse complement strand
ATCGGCAAGCCCTACCGCGAGGGCTTCGTGAAGAACCGCTACGTCGGCCGCACCTTCATCATGCCTGGGCAGTCGGTGCGCAAGAAGAGCGTGCGGCAGAAGCTCAACGCCATCGGCGTCGAGTTCCGCGGCCGCAACGTGCTGCTGGTCGACGATTCCATCGTTCGCGGCACCACCAGCAAGGAGATCGTGCAGATGGCCCGCGAGGCGGGGGCACGCAAGGTCTACATGGCTTCCGCCGCGCCGCCTGTCCGCTACCCGAACGTCTACGGCATCGACATGCCCACCAAGGAAGAACTGGTGGCCCACGGCCGCAGCGTCGAGGAGATCCGCCAGGTCATCGGCGCGGATGCCCTGATCTACCAGGACGTCGACGCGATGAAGCGCGTCGTCTCGGCGCTCAACCCGACGCTGCAAGGCTTCGAGGCCAGCTGCTTCGACGGCAGCTACATCACCGGCGACGTCTCGGTCGCCGATTTCGAGACGCTGGAGGCCCAGCGCCGCAGCCAGCCCCAGGACGAGGAAGGCGCGAACCACTCGCGCCTGGCCCTGCAGGGCGGCGAGGAGAACCGATGATCCCCCAGGTCGACCTGCCGCCCGACGCGCGGCCCGACACGCTTGCCGTCCGCGAGGGCCTGCCCCCTTCGCCCTGGGGCGAGAACTCCGAGGCGCTGTACCTGACGAGTTCCTTCGTTCACCCAGACGCCGAGACCGCGGCGCGGCGCTTCGCCAACGAGGAAGAGGCCTTCGTCTACAGCCGCTTCTCGAACCCGACCGTCACGATGATGGAGCGGCGTCTGGCGGCGATGGAAGGCACGACCGGCTGCATCGGCACGTCCAGCGGCATGGCGGCGATCCTGCTGCTGGCGATGGGCCTGCTCAAGGCCGGCGATCACGTCATCTGCTCGCGCAGCGTCTTCGGCTCGACGATCAAGCTGCTGCAGGGCGAGTTCGGCAAGTTCGGCGTGCACACCAGCTTCGTCTCGCAGACCGACGTGGCCGAGTGGCGCGACGCGGTGCAGCCGAACACGAGGCTGCTGTTCGCCGAGACACCCAGCAACCCGCTCACCGAGGTCTGCGACATCCGCGCGCTGGCCGACATCGCCCACGGCGCCGGTGCCTTGCTGGCGGTCGACAACTGCTTCTGCTCGCCCGCGCTGCAGCAGCCGGCGCGGCTCGGTGCCGACCTCGTCATCCACTCCGGCACCAAGTACCTCGACGGCCAGGGCCGGGTCATCGCCGGCGCCATCTGCGGTGCGGCAGAGTTGATCGAGCGGGCCTTCGTGCCGGTGATGCGCAGTGCGGGCATGAGCCTGTCGCCATTCAACGCCTGGGTCGTGCTCAAGGGGCTGGAGACGCTCTCGATCCGCATGCGCGCCCAGAGCGAGCGCGCCCTGCAGCTTGCGCGCTGGCTGGAGGCGCAACCGGGCGTGGGCCGCGTCTGGTACCCCGGGCTGCCATCGCATCCGCAGCATGAGCTGGCGATGCGCCAGCAAGGCGGGCAGGGCGGTGCGGTGGTGTCCTTCGTCGTCGAAGGCGACGACCCCGCCACGGCCCGGCGCAACGCCTTCGCCGTGATCGACGCGACGCGCATCTGCTCCATCACCGCCAACCTCGGTGACACCAAGACCACCATCACCCACCCGTCCAGCACCTCTCACGGGCGCCTGACCGAGGCCCAGCGCCAGGCCGCGGGGATCTCGCAGGGCATGATCCGCGTGGCCATGGGGCTCGAAGACATCCTGGACATCCAGGCCGACCTCGCCCGCGGGCTCGGCGGCCTCAACGGCGCATGAAGAAAGTCCGCACCCGCATCGCCCCGTCGCCGACGGGATTCCTGCACCTGGGCACGGCGCGCACCGCGCTGTTCTCGTGGGCCTACGCCCGCCACTTCGGCGGCGATTTCATCCTGCGCATCGAGGACACCGACGTCGAGCGATCCACGCAGGAGGCGGTCGACCAGATCATCGCCGCGATGCGCTGGCTCGACCTCGCGCACGACGAAGGGCCGTACTACCAGATGCAGCGACTGGACCGTTACCGCGAGGTGATCGCCCAGATGCTCGCCGACGGCCGCGCCTACCGCTGCTGGTGCACGCCCGAGGAACTCGACGCGATGCGCGAACAGCAGCGCGCGCGCGGCGAGAAGCCGCGCTACGACGGACGCTGGCGCCCCGAGCCGGGCAAGAAGCTCCCGCCCCCGCCGGCGGGCGTCAGGCCGGTGGTGCGCTTCCGAAATCCCGAGGACGGCGTCGTCACCTGGGACGACCTCGTCAAGGGACCGATCTCGATCGCCAACCGCGAACTCGACGACCTGGTCATCGCACGGCCGGGCGACGGTGCCGACGAGATCGGCGTGCCGACCTACAACTTCTGCGTCGTGGTCGACGACCTCGACATGGACATCACCCACGTGCTGCGCGGCGACGACCACGTCAACAACACGCCGCGCCAGATCAACATCCTGCGTGCGCTGCTGGGGCCCGGCGGCGAACTGCCGCGCTACGGCCACGTGCCGATGATCCTCGGGCCCGACGGCGACAAGCTGAGCAAGCGCCACGGCGCGGTGAGCGTGCTGCAGTACCGCGACGCCGGCTACCTGCCCGAGGCGATGATCAACTACCTGGCGCGCCTGGGCTGGAGCCACGGCGACGACGAACTCTTCGGCCGCCAACAGCTCGTGCAATGGTTCGACGGCACGCACCTCGCGCGCAGTGCCGCGCAGTGGGACGCGGCCAAGCTCAACTGGGTCAACGCGCACTACGTGAAGGCGGCCGACGACCAGCGGCTGGCTGCGCTCGTCGGCGAGCAGCTCGCCTCGCGGGGCGTGGCGGTGCCGGCGGGGCAGGACGCGCTGCAGGCGGCGCGCTGCGCGCTGTTCAAGGACCGCTGCGCCACGGTCGTCGAGCTGGCCGACTGGGTCGAGATGTACTTCGTGCCGCTGGCGCCACGCGACGACGACGTGAAGACGCACGTCGGCGACGCCGTGCGCCCGGCGATCCGTGCGCTGCGCGACCGGCTGGCCGATGCCGACTGGGACAAGGCGGCCATCGGTGCAGCGATGAAGGACGTGCTGGCCGCGCATCAGCTCAAGATGCCGCAGCTGGCCCCGGCGTTGCGAGTGCTGGTGTGCGGCAGGCCTCAGACCCCCTCGATCGATGCCGTGCTCGCCCTCTTCGGACGCGAGGATGTTCTCGCCCGCTTGCAGCACGTTTGAGAGTCGGTGTATAGTCATGGACTCGCTTGAACGGCGCTGTATTCGAAGCAAAGGCCGCAAGGTCCGAGCCGAGAAGTTGCAGTAACGGGGGTATAGCTCAGCTGGGAGAGCGCTTGCATGGCATGCAAGAGGTCAGCGGTTCGATCCCGCTTACCTCCACCAAGCAGGCGCCGTTCGGGAGAAAAGGCTTCAAGTCCCCTTCGTCTAGAGGCCTAGGACACGACCCTTTCACGGTTGTAACAGGGGTTCGAATCCCCTAGGGGACGCCATCGCAAGGTGGCCGAGTCTGGCAGGACTCGCGGCTTCGGCCGGAACGCTGCCACCGACGCGGAGTGGTAGTTCAGTCGGTTAGAATACCGGCCTGTCACGCCGGGGGTCGCGGGTTCGAGTCCCGTCCACTCCGCCAAAGTACACAAACGCCTCCCAGGGTAACCTGGGAGGCGTTTTCACTTGTGGGGCGTCGCCGCACCGAGCCGATCCAGCGTGAATCCAGGACATTCTCGCGTCGTCGCATTCGGGGCCTTCGACCGGCACAACTTCGGCGACCTGCTCTTCCCGCACCTGTTGCAGGCCATGCTGCCGGATTGCGAAGTGGCCGCCGCCGCCCTCGTCCGGCGTGACCTGCGTGCCCTTGGGGGGCATCGGGTCGCGCCGCTGCCTTCGGTGCTGCGGCGGCACGCGCCCGTTCGGGCGGTGGTTCACGCCGGTGGCGAGGTGCTGACCTGCGATGCCTGGCAAGCGGCCGCGATGTTGCTGCCGGGGGACGACTTCGAGTCTACGGTGCGATACCTCGAGCGTCGGCCGCAGGCGCGCCGGGCCTGGGCGCGCGGGGTCGTCGGCAGCGATGCCCATGCGCCCTATGTCGCGTCGCCTGTCGACCTGGGCGGGATCCCGGCGGCATTCGCCGGCGTCGGTGGCTTCGACCTCGATCGTGCCGACCCGGCGCTGCGCGCGGAGGTGTTGGATCGGCTGCGCCAGGCGGCCTTCGTTGGGGTGCGCGACGAACGTACCCTGGCTCACCTGTGCAGCGCGGGCGTGGCGGCCACGCTGATGCCCGACCCGGCCGTGATGCTTCCCGACGCGCTGGGCGACGTCATCGCGCGCCGTGCCACGCGCGGAGAGGTGGCACGGCTGCGGCGGCGCCACCAGCAAGGTTGGCTGGCGGTGCAGTGCAGCGCCGAGTTCGGCGACGACGCCACGCGCGCCGCCCTCGCATCGGCGGTCGAGGGTGCCGCCCGGCGGCTGGGGCTGCCCGTCGTGCTGTTTCGCGCCGGCGCAGCCCCCTGGCACGACGATTCGATCGTCCTCGCGCGGCTCGCATCGCTTCTTCGCGGCGTGACGGTCGAGACCTTCGATTCGATCCACGTGTGGGACATCGCCGCGCTGCTCGCGGCGTGCCGGGCCTGCATGGCCAGCAGCCTTCACGCGGTGCTCGTCGCGCGCGCCTTCGCCCGCCCCGCGCTGGCGCTGAACTCGCCCTGGCTGCGAGGCGCGCCCGGCAAGGCGGATGCCTGCCTGAGGACCTGGCCGGTCGGCCCGGTGGCGCCGACCGCTTCTCCGGCCGACGCGCTATCCGGCCTCGAGGCCGTCATGGCTCGGCCGTGGCAGGAGCGCGCCGCGGCCGCATCGCGCGACGCCCGTCGCTATGTCGAGGCCTTCGCGCTGCTGCTCCGGGCAGTGGGCCTGAGCGACGGGTAGCGGGCAAGCGCGACATACCCCGCCCCGCCGGGCAGCGACTCGACCAGCCGGTAGCCGTGCACCGCCCAGTGCCACGGCGCACCGGCCGCCGGGCCCACTGCGCCAGCTGCGTGCCGGGCGAGCGTCACGTGGGGGGCGAACGGGCTCGCCTCGACCGGCAGCGCAAGCTTGCGCAGGGCGGCCCCGAGCGTCTTGTGCAGCTGCACGAGCGAGCTCGGCGTCTCGTCCAGGCGCTGCACGGCGACGCCGTGCCGCCACACCTCGGGCGGTCCGCCCACGATCTCGAAGGGCTCGAAGGCCACCGCCAGGCCCTGCTTCAGCTCCGGCAGGCGTTCGCGCTCCACTGCGCCGATGAAGTGCAGGGTGAGGTGAAGCCGGTCGTGCCGCACGTGGCGCGCCGAGGGCGGCCACCGCCAGGCGCTGCGCCAGCCGGCGATGGCATTGCGAACGGCCGCCGTGGGCCAAAGTGCCAGGAACAGGCGCGCAACCTCCGGCGGCGGGGAACCCGGCGACATGTCCATGCCTGCGTTGTACCGCAGGGGTGCCGCGGCCTCGCACTTGCTCCGGATCAAGGCTCGCCGGGATGCCAGGCCCTAAGGTTGCCACCGACGATTCGAGTGCTGCAACCCCAGGCAGGAGGTGGCCGATGAACGCAGAGGAGGGCGGTCCGGGCGGGCGGCCGGTGTGCATCCGCAAGCCCGCGGGCCTGGCGCCGCAACGCATCCCCGGCTGGGGCGAAGTGCGGCAGCGCCTGCAGTCACCCGACGGCAGCCTGAACATCGGCCGCTGCGCCGTCGACCAGCATGCGGCGGGACCAAGGGCCGATCGCACCGCGATCCACTGGCTGGGCGCCGAGGGCGGCGAGCGCCGCATCACCTACCGCGAGCTGCGTGCGCTGACGAACCGCTTCGCCCGTGCCGTGACGCGGCTCGGCCTGCAGCGTGGCGACCGCATCTTCGTGCTCGCGCCGCGGCTGCCCGAGCTCTACGTGGCCGTGCTCGGGGCGCTGAAGGCCGGGTTGGTCGTCTCGCCGCTGTTCTCGGCCTTCGGCCCCGAGCCGATCGCCACCCGCATGCAGCTCGGTGGCGGGCGTGCCCTGGTCACCACGCCGGGCCTCCACGCGCGCAAGGTGGCGCCGGTGCGCGAGCGCCTGGAGTCGCTCGAGCACGTGCTGCTGATCGACGACGGCAGCGGCGAGATGCCAGAGCGCACCCACGACCTCGGGGCGCTGATGGCCGGCGAGCCCGAGGACTACGAGCCCGTGCCCACGCGCGCCGACGAGATGGCGCTGCTGCACTTCACCAGCGGCACGACGGGGCGGCCCAAGGGGGCGGTCCACGTCCACGAGGCGGTGCTGATGCACTACACGACGGGCCTCGCGGCGCTGGACCTGCGCGACGACGACGTCTTCTGGTGCACCGCCGACCCGGGCTGGGTGACCGGCATGTCCTACGGGATCATCGCGCCGCTGCTGCAGGGCGTGACGATGATCGTCGACGAAGCCGAGTTCGACGCCGCGCGCTGGTACGGCATCCTGCAGGACCGCGGCGTCAGCGTCTGGTACACGGCGCCGACGGCGATCCGGATGCTGATGAAGGCCGGTGCCGAACTGGCGCGGCAGTTCCGCTTCCCGCGCCTGCGCTTCGTGGCCAGCGTCGGCGAGCCGCTCAATCCCGAGGGCGTGTGGTGGGGGCACGACGTGCTGGGCCTGCCGATCCACGACAACTGGTGGCAGACCGAGACCGGCGGGATCATGGTGGCCAACACGGTGGCGCGCGACATCAAGCCCGGGTCGATGGGACGGCCGTTGCCGGGCGTCGAGGCCTTCATCGTCGAGCGACTGGAAGGAGGGTGCGTGCGCATCGTCGACGAGCCCGGCGTCGAGGGCGAGCTGGCGCTGAAGACGCCCTGGCCGTCGATGTTCCGCGGCTACCTGAACGAGGACGAGCGCTACCGCAAGTGCTTCGCCGGCGACCTCTACCTCAGCGGCGACCTCGCCAGGCGCGACGCCGACGGCGACTTCTGGTTCGTCGGCCGCGCCGACGACGTCATCAAGTCGGCTGGCCACCTGATCGGCCCGTTCGAGGTCGAGAGCGTGCTGATGGAGCACCCCGCGGTGGTCGAGGCCGGCGTGATCGGCAAGCCCGACCCGGTGCTGGGGGAGTCGGTGAAGGCCTTCGTCGCGCTGCGCCCCGGCTTCGAGCCCGGCGAGCCGCTTCGGCGCGACCTGCTGGCGCATGCGCGCAAGCGGCTCGGGCCCGCGGTGGCCCCGCGCGAGATCGCCTTCGCCGCGACGCTGCCGCACACGCGCAGCGGCAAGATCATGCGTCGCCTGCTCAGGGCGCGCGAGCTCGGCCTGCCCGAGGGTGACACCTCCACGCTGGAGGCGCAGCCATGACGCGTGTCGACCTGCCCGCGGCGCCCGACGCCACGTCGCTCGGCCGCGAGACCTGCCTGGGACTGCTGCGCGCCATGGTGCGCATACGTCGCATGGAGGAACGCTGCGCCGAGCTCTACGGCGAGCAGAAGATCCGCGGCTTCCTGCACCTGTACATCGGCGAGGAGGCGGTGGCCGCTGGCGTGATGCCGCACCTCGGCCCCGGGGACCGGGTGCTGGCCACCTACCGCGAGCACGGCCACGCGCTGCTGCGCGGCGTGCCGATGCACGCCATCATGGCCGAGATGTACGGCAAGCGCGACGGCTGCTCGCGCGGGCGCGGCGGCTCGATGCACCTGTTCGACGTGGCGCGCGGCTTCTACGGCGGCAACGGCATCGTCGCCGGCGCTCTGCCGCTGGCCGCGGGCTTCGGCCTGGCCGACCGGCTGGCCGGCCGCGCCGACCGCGTCACCGCCTGCTTCTTCGGCGAGGGCGCGATCGCCGAGGGGGCCTTCCACGAGGCGCTGAACCTGGCGTCGCTGTGGAAGCTGCCGGTGCTGTTCGTCTGCGAGAACAACCTCTACGCGATGGGCACGGCGCTGTCGCGCAGCCACGGGCAGATCGACCTCACGGCCAAGGCCGCGGCGCACGGCGTGGCCACCGGCCACATCAACGGCCAGAACGTGCTGGCCGTGCACGCCGCGGCGCGCGAGGCGGTGGCCTTCGTGCGGCGCGAGGGCCGGCCGTTCTTCCTCGAACTCCACACCTACCGCTTCCGGGCCCACTCGATGTTCGACGCCGAGCTCTACCGCGACAAGGCCGAGGTCGAGCGCTGGAAGGCGCACGGCCCGATCCGCGGCCTGAGCGACCGCATGAAGGCGGCCGGCATGCTGACGGAGGACGAGTTCCTCGCCATCGACCGCGAGGCGATGGCCGAAGTGGACGACGCCGTCGCCTTCGCCGAGGCAGCGCCCTGGGAGGACACGGCCGACCTGCTGCGCGACGTCACCACGCCCGCTGCCGAGCCGGGAGCCTGACGATGACCGCCACCAGCTACCGTGAATGCCTGCGTGCGGCGCACCGCGAGGCGCTGCAGCGCGATCCACGAGTCTTCGTGATGGGAGAGGACGTCGGCCTCTATGGTGGCACCTACGCAGTGACCAAGGGCCTGCTCGCCGAGTTCGGCGAGGACCGCGTGCGCGACGCGCCGTTGTCCGAGCTGGGCTTCGTGGGCGCAGCGATCGGCGCCGCGATGGCGGGAATGCGCCCGATCGTCGAGGTGATGACGGTCAACTTCAGCCTGCTGGCGCTGGACCAGATCGTCAACAACGCGGCGACGCTGCGCCACATGTCGGGTGGGCAGGTCTCGGTGCCGCTCGTGATCCGCATGGCCACCGGCGCCGGTCGGCAGCTGGCGGCCCAGCATTCGCACAGCCTGGAGGTCTGGTACGCGCACGTGCCCGGCATCAAGGTGCTGGCGCCGGCCACGCTGGAGGACGCGCGCGGCATGCTCTGGCCGGCGCTCGAGGATCCGGACCCTGTGGTCATCTTCGAGCACGCGCAGCTCTACAACCTCGAAGGCGAGCTCCCCGACCCGCTGCCGGCCGTCGACCTGCGTCGTGCCGCCGTGCGCCGGCCTGGGCGTGACCTCAGCGTCGTGACCTACGGCGGCTCGCTGCCACGGGCGCTGGAAGCCGCGCGGCAGCTGGATGGCGAGGGCATCTCGGCGGAGGTGATCGACCTGCGCGTGCTGCGGCCGCTGGACGTGGCCACCGTGGCGGCCTCGCTGGCGCGCACGCATCGCCTTCTCGTCGTCGACGAGGGCTGGCGCACCTGCAGCCTGGCCGCCGAGATCATGGCGCGCATGGCCGAGGACGCCTTCTACGAACTCGACGCCCCGCCGGTGCGGGTGTGCAGCGAGGAGGTGCCTATCCCCTATGCGCGACACATGGAGGAGGCGGCGCTGCCGATGCCACCGAAGATCGTCGCCGCGGCGCGCTCGCTGCTGGGGCGCCGCTGAGCAGCCTGCATGATCGAGTTCCGCCTGCCTTCGCTGGGCTCCGACATGGATTCGGGCACGCTGCTGCAGTGGCACGTGGCGCCGGGCGACGCGGTGCACCGCGGCCAGGTGGTGGCCGTGGTCGACACCGCGAAGGCGGCGATCGACGTCGAGTGCTGGCACGACGGCACGGTGCATGCGCTGCTCGTGGCGCCCGACACCAAGGTGTCGGTGGGTACCGTGCTGGCGGTGCTGCGGGAAGAGGGCGAGAGCGCCGAGGCCGTCGATGCCGCGCTGCGCGCTGCGGCGGCACCTGCAACTGGCTCATCACTCACGTCTGCGCCCAGCCCTGCAGCCGCAATCCCGCCGGCACCCGCCCCCGCCCTCGGACCGATGCCGGCCATTGCGCCGCTCCCTGCGATACCCACGGCAGCGGCCCCGCAAGCCTCCGCGGCCGGCCGGCAGCGCGTCACCCCCGCGGCGCGGCGCCATGCCGCCAAGCACGGTGTCGACCTGCGTACGGTCGGTGGCAGCGGCCCCGACGGGGCGGTGGTGCTGGCGGACGCCGAGGCGGCGGCAGCGCGGACCATCGTACCGACCCAAGCGCCTGCTGCTGCCACACCGGCCACCCGTGCGGCCGAGATGCGCAAGGTGATCGCCGCGGCGATGGCGCGCTCCAAGCGCGAGATCCCGCACTACTACCTCGCCGAGGACATCCCCTTCGAACGTGCCGCCGCCTGGCTGGCGGCGCGCAACGCCGGGCGCGGCCCGGCCGACCGTCTGCTGCCCGCGGCGCTGCTGCTCAAGGCCGTCGCGTTGGCGCTGGTCGAGAACCCCGGGTTCAACGGCTTCTGGCGCGACGGCAGCTTCGTGCCCGGTGCCGGCATTCACCTCGGCGTGGCGATCTCGCTGCGCGAGGGCGGCCTGGTGGCCCCGGCGCTGCACGACGTGGCCTCGAAGGACGTGGCGACGCTGACGCGTGAACTGCTGGACCTCGTCAAGCGCACGCGCGCCGGGGCCTTGCGCAGCTCGGAGCTGGCCGACGCGACGCTGACCGTCACCAACCTCGGCGACCAGGGCGTCGACCGCGTGTTCGGCGTGATCTACCCGCCGCAGGTGGCGCTGGTCGGCTTCGGCCGCGTGGCCGATCGGCCCTGGGCCGATGCCGGCGCGGTGCGGGCCGTGCCCGTGGTCAGCGCGAGCCTTGCGGCCGACCACCGCGCCAGCGACGGCCACCGCGGCGCGCGGCTGCTGGCCGCCGTCGCCGAGCGCCTGCAGGCGCCCGAGGACACCGACCGCGCGAGCATCGCGCCCTGAACCCGACCGAGGAGACAGCGATGAACCGGGACCAGATCCAGGCGGCCGTGCTGGCTGTGATCACCGAGGTGGCACCCGAGGTCGACGGCGCGGCCATCGTGCGCGGCAAGGCGCTTCGCCGCCAGGTCGACCTCGACTCCGCCGACTGGCTCAACGTGCTGGTGGGCATCCAGCAGCAGCTCGGTGTCGAGGTCTCCGACGCCGACGCCGCCCGACTGTCCACGCTGGACATGCTGGTCGACCACGTGCTGGCCGCCCGCGGCGGCACCTGAGGTCTGCGCCGACTCGGGCACACTTCGCGCTGGTGCACGCGGCCATCGAGCTGCGGCCGTGCGAAGGAGACTCGACGTCGATGGGACCGCTGCAAGGACTGCGCGTGATCGAACTGGCGAGCATCGGCCCCGGGCCGATGTGCGCGATGCTGCTGGCCGACCTCGGCGCCGACGTGGTGCGCGTCGACCGGCTGGAGCCCAGCGGGCTGGGCGTGCCGATGGACAAGCGCTTCGACGTCAACGCGCGCAGCCGCCGCTCGGTGGCGCTGGACCTGAAGTTGCCCGCGGGCCGGGATGCCGTGCTCCGTCTGGTGGAAGGGGCCGACGTCCTGATCGAGGGCTTCCGACCCGGGGTGGCCGAGCGCCTGGGCCTGGGCCCCGACGCCTGCCTCGGGCGCAACCCGCGGCTGGTCTACGGCCGCATGACCGGCTTCGGCCAGACCGGCCCGCTGGCCAGTGCCGCCGGGCACGACATCAACTACATCGCGCTGACCGGTGCCCTTCACGCCATCGGGCCTGCAGGCGGATCGCCCGTGCCGCCGCTGAACCTGGTGGGCGACTATGGCGGCGGAGCGCTCTACCTGGCGCTCGGGCTGCTGTCGGCGCTGTGGGAGCGCCAGCGCTCCGGCCAGGGCCAGGTGGTCGACGCGGCGATGGTCGACGGCGCCGCCTCGCTGGCCTCGATCTTCTTCGGCCTGCAGGCGGGCGGCGCCTGGGGCGCGCCGCGCGGCGAGAACCTGCTCGACGGTGGCGCGCCGTTCTACGGCACCTACGAGACCGCCGACCGGCGCCACGTCGCGCTCGGTCCGATCGAGCCCAAGTTCTTCGCCGAGCTGGCGGCCCGCATCGGCCTCGACAAGCGCTTCGTCAAGCGCCAGTACGACCGCGGCCTGTGGCCCGAGATGCGGGGCGCCATCGCGGCGATCATCCGCTCGAAGACCCGGGACGAGTGGTGCGCCCTGCTCGAGGGCACCGACGCCTGCTTCGCGCCCGTGCTCTCGTTCGACGAAGCACCGGCGCACCGCCATGCCGGCGAACGCGAGGCCTTCGTCAGCGTCGCTGGCGTCATGCAACCGGCCCCGGCGCCGCGTTTCTCGCGCAGCCGTCCCGAGGCGCCGCGGCCCGCGCCGGGCATCGGCGAGCACACCGCGCAGGTGCTGGTGGAGGCGGGTTTCAGCGCGGCCGAGGTCGATGCCCTGATGTCGGCGGGCGCTGCGGCGGGGGCACGATGAGCAGCACCGTGCACCACCGCATTCCGCCCGACGCCCGGGCCGCGGCGTCGCTGCTGCTGCTGCGCGACGGGGATGCGGGCCTGGAGGTGCTGATGCTGCGCCGGGCCGAGCGCGACGGTGACCTGCGCAGCGGCGCGGCCGTGTTCCCTGGCGGGGTGCTGGATGCCCGTGACCGGGCGGCGCACGCCTGGTGCGAGGGTGACGACGACGAAGGTCTCAGAGCCCGAGAGGCATTTGATTTGCGCCGCCGGCTGTGCTTCGCGCGGCTGACACGGCGATGCAAGCGCCGCGAAGCGAGTCGCCGGCGCGTGAAGTGCCATCTGGGACGTTCTGGGGTCTT
>JBILNT010000259.1:0-3668 GCA_044374875.1 Rubrivivax sp. | reverse complement strand
CAAGACCCCAGAACGTCCCAGATGGCACTTCACGCGCCGGCGACTCGCTTCGCGGCGCTTGCATCGCCGTGTCAGCCGCGCGAAGCACAGCCGGCGGCGCAAATCAAATGCCTCTCGGGCTCTGAGCACTCCAGGGCCGGGCTACGCCCAGCCCGCCCCCCGCGGGCGTTCAAGCCCTACACCGTCGCGCATGAGTGCGCGCCCGGCTGAACCGGCCTGCGGGTCCCATCCCGGGAACGCGGGGTGGCCGTGGACGCCGCTGCGTGGCACCAACTCGCCCAGGGAGCACGTGACCGGACGCACCCGCAACGGTCGGAGCGCGACGATGAACTCGATGGACCTCGGGCTGCGCGAGATGGCGCCGCGCGGCAAGCCGTTCGCCGCGCGCCGTCGCGCGGCATTCGACCCCGCGTCAGCGGTCGCCGAGGTCGGCGGCGAGGTGGCCGAACTGCTGACGCAGGCCCTCGAGCGCATCCACGCGCTGGGGGCCACCGGTCAGATCGACAGGCAGGGACTGCGTGCGCTGCGGTCGGAAGTGGAGGCCGCCCGCCGGGTGGGCATCATGGCCCGGCAGATCAGCCGGCTGGCCCGCGGCCGCGTGCGCGTGGCCGCCGAGCGCCTGGACCTGACGCACATGCTGCGCGACGCGCTGGTCCAGCGCAGCCGAGAGATCGAGGGACGCGGCCTCGCGCATCGACTTCTCGATCGACATGCGCCCGTGGCCGGCGCATGCCCGTCTGCACTGCGCCTTCTGGCATGGGCCGCGGGACGAGGCGGCCGATGATCCCGGCCTGTCGAAGGCCGCCGCGGCGCTGGAGAACGTCGACTGGCACCTGCTGGAACTCACCGCGCTGACGATGGGGTTCACCGTGGACAGGCGCGACGATGCGGCGCGCACCCGGCTGACGATCGAGTTCCCGAAGACCGTCGGCGACAGTGTCGAGGGGCTGACGGCGACCGCCCTCGACGACCCCGAGGCCGTGGGATTGAACTCGCGGCCGCTGGCCGGCAGCCACCTGCTCGTGGTCTCGTCACGGCGAGAGGTTCGCAACCTGGTGCGGGACGTGACGCGGGCGATGGGGATGGTGGTCGACGACGTCACATCGGTCGAGGCAGCCGCGGAGTTCTGCCGCGAGGCGTTGCCACACGCGGTGTTGTACGAAGGCATCCTCGGCAGCGAAGCGTTCGGGTCGCTGCGGCGCGAACTGCTGGAGCAGGCGCCGAACGTCGCGTTCATCGAGATCGCCGACCACGGCAAGGCGTTCGCGCTGCACACCCTGGGCAACCACCAGTACGCCAGCGTGGGCCGCGACGCGATCCTGGAGCGCTGCCCGCGGCGCCGGTGTTCGAGCTGGCGCGGCTACGATGAACGGCTTGAGGCCACCGCGCCGGCGTCAGCGACCGAAGACGCGGCGCAGCAGGTCGCTGCCGGTGCCGACCGGGTCGGCGCGGATCTTCCTCTCCTCCTCGCCGATCATGAAGTACAGGCCGTCGAGCGCCTTGCGGGTCACGTACTGCTGGATGGTGGCGTCTTCCTTCTTCACGAGCCCCAGCCCCACGGCCTTGCCGGCCACGGCGTTGTAGCGCTCGGCGAGCTGCACCTTCTCGGTGGCGCGGGTGACGATAGGCAGGAACTTCACACCCAGAGGCTCGCGCGTGCGCGACGCGAAGTACTCGGTGACGGCAGTGTCGCCGCCGCGGACGATGCGCAGCGCATCCTTCGGGGTGATCGACTTCGCGGCGTCCACAAGCAGCGCCTTCGCCTCGGGCACGGCCGCCTCCGCGGCGCGGTTCATGGCCGTCACCAGCTCGTCGACCCGCGGGCCCTGGCCGGTCATGCGCAGGATCTTCGCCGCGTCCTCGAGGTAGCCGGGCAAGGTAATGCGCACCCTCGGGTTGCCAAGGAAGCCATCGCTGCGGCCGAGCAGATCGACGGCGGAGCGCGCGCCGCGTTCGAGCGCCATGCGGATGCCCGAGGCCGCGTCTGCCTGGCTGAGGGCCGCCAGCGCGTGGGGAGACGCGGTCAGCAGGCCCGTCGCCGCGACCCCTGCAGTAAACTGCCTTCGATCCATCGAGTTATCCCTGACGTGAAGACCAGCCCCGATCTTGCCCGCCGTCGCACGCTGCTGGCAATGGCCGCGGCCGGCGCGGCCCTCGCAGGCGCCGGCTGCAGCCGGCGCGACCCTGCGCCCGAGTTCAGCTACACGCTGCTCGACGGCAGCAAGGGCTCGACCCGCGACCTGCGCGGCAAGGTCGTGCTGGTGAATTTCTGGGCGACCAGCTGCGTCAGCTGCGTCAAGGAGATGCCCGAGCTCGTCGCCACGCACGAGAAATTCCGCGCCCGTGGCTTCGAGACCCTGGCCGTGGCCATGAGCTACGACCCGCCCGCCTACGTGGCCAACTTCGCCGAGACGCGCAAGCTGCCGTTCGGCGTGGTGATCGACAACACCGGCGCCATCGCCACCGGCTTCGGCGACGTCAAGCTCACGCCGACCACCTTCCTGATCGACAAGCGCGGCGGCATCGTCAAGCGCTACGTCGGCGAGCCCGACTTCGCCGCGCTGCACGCGCTGGTCGAGAAGCTGATCGCGGAAACCTGAGCGGGTCGCTGCAGCGCCGCGACCTTCCGGCTTGATGGCAGTCAAGCAGCGACCCTCGGGGCTGCACTACCGTGAGGGACATCGAAGGTTGCCCGAGGGCCCCATGCACGAGACCAGCTACCCGACACTGACCCAGGCCATCGGCCAGCAGCTCGCCCCCTTCCGCAAGTCACAGGCCGCCACCATGCAGGGTTTCGGCGCCATGGCCGCCGGCGCGATGGCCGAAGGCGCGCTGTCCGAGAAGCACAAGGAACTGATCGCGCTGGCGATCAGCGTCAGCCAGCGCTGCGCCGGCTGCATCGGCTTTCACGTCAAGGCGCTGCGCCGGCTCGGCGCAACCCAGGCCGAGTTCGAGGAAACGCTCGGCGTGGCGGTCTACATGGGCGGCGGCCCGGCGCTGATGTACGCCGCCGAGGCGCTGCAGGCCTGGCAGCAGTTTCCGGGGCCGCAGCAGGCTGCCTGACCCGGCCGCCGGCCTGATCAGGCCACGCCCGCGGCGTGAGCCTGCTGATCGGCGTGGTAGCTCGAACGCACCATCGCGCCGACAGCGGCGTGCGTGAAGCCCATCGCATAGGCCTCGCGCTCGAACATCGCGAAGGTGTCGGGGTGCACGTAGCGTCGCACCGGCAGGTGATGGCCGCTGGGGGCGAGGTACTGGCCGATGGTGAGCATGTCGATGTCGTGCGCGCGCATCTCGCGCATGACCTGCAGGATCTCGTCGTCGGTCTCACCCAGGCCCACCATCAGGCCGCTCTTGGTCGGCACGCCAGGGTGCAGGGCCTTGAACTTCTTCAGCAGGTTCAGGCTGAAGGCGTAGTCGCTGCCGGGGCGGGCCTCCTTGTACAGGCGGGGCACGGTCTCGAGGTTGTGGTTCATCACGTCGGGCGGCGCGGCCTTCAGGATCTCGAGTGCGCGGTCGTCGCGGCCGCGGAAGTCGGGCACGAGGATCTCGATGCGCGTGGCCGGCGACAGCTCGCGCGTGCGGCGTATGCACTCGACGAAGTGTGCCGCACCGCCATCGCGCAGGTCGTCGCGGTCGACGCTGGTGATGACCACGTACTGCAGCTT
>JBILNT010000013.1:0-40335 GCA_044374875.1 Rubrivivax sp. | reverse complement strand
CTTGCCCACAGCCTGTGGCGATGGGAAAAAGGGCAGCCAAATACACTCGCGATGACTACAACGGATCGCCGCGCGCGGCGTCCATCGACCCGGCGGCTCCAGGCTCATACCTGGATTGGAAAAGACTTCCCCCCAGGGCTTCGCGCCAGCACTCCCCCAAGGTCGGCCGGGCTGCTTCGGTGGCCGCGACTGTCCATGGACGATGTTTCAGCGCATCGATCAATGCGGAGTGGGATAGGCAACACGCTTCACGGGTTCGCTGCGCATCAGGGGGCAGCAAGCGCGCGTCCGCACCGGGCTCGAAGAAGATTGAACGCATGAAGTGGGCTGGCCGCACCACCGGTTCTCGCGCCACGATTGCCCGGGACGCCCATCCCGGCGCCTTCGCCTCACCAACTTCGACGGCGAACTGGGTCCCGGTCGCGGTGAGCGCGAGGGCGCGCACAGCGCCATACGGCAGCGCACGGTCGAACAGTTCGCCCCAGATCACCTCACGCACGGCGTCCTGTGCAGACAGCGCACCGTGGCGATGCCATCTGTCGGTCGTCGAACCCGCCAGGAGGTTGGCCCCTATACCCTTGTACTGGACACCGTCGATGTCGAGGCATCGAACCCCGCCGCCGTTGGGCCCCAGGCCTGCGCCACCGTAGCGCTCGGCAAAGGCGCTCAAGGGCGTTTCGGTCATGGCAAGCGTTCCACGCTCACCGTCGACGGGTTGAACCGGCCAGTTCAAGTGGCCTTGCCCGGGGCGCGCCCAGAGCACGATGGGCCGTGCAAGCTGCGATGACCGGGTCGGGACCTGCCAAGGGTATCTGCCGTCATTCATGGTCGGCTTCCGACAAGGGCGTCGAGAACGGTGCCCGCGCCGTGATTCCGGGCCCGCGATGCAGCGATTCTGCGCCAACGGGCGCGCGAGTCCGAAGACCGGCCGTCGACGACCTGCCGTCGGCAGGCTGCGCCCATGCCACCCCGCCCCGCCCCACCATTTCCTGCCCTACACCGCGCAACTCCGGAACCCGCAGAACATCGCGTCGGCCGCCACCGGCGCGAAGCGGCGTGCCTTCGGGTGGCGCCAGCGCCGGCGCGTCATCCACGAGGCACCGCGCAGCACGCCGGCGGTGCCTGGTGCCGGCATGCGGTCGAGGGTGCCCGGGGTCTCGACGTGGCAGGGCCACGCGCGGGCGCTGCCGGCCACCCACTCGAAGACGTCGCCCCAGGCGAAGCCGCGCGTGGCGGCAGTGGTGGCAGCCAGCTCCCATTCGGGCTCGGTGGGCAGGCGGCGGCCGGCCCAGCGGCACCAGGCCTCGGCCTCGTGGCGGGTGACGTGCAGCACGGGCTGCTGCGCCGGCGCGCGCTGCAGCCGGCCTTCGCGCAGCACGATGGCGCCGCCACGCAGCTGTTCCACGCCCCGCGGCGCGCGCCGCTCCATGGCCTGCAGCCAGGCCCAGCCGGCCTCGCTCCAGAGCTCGCGGCGGTCGTAGCCGGCGTCCTCGGCGAATTCGACGTAGCGCGCCCAGTCCACGGGCTGGGCGTCGATCTCGAATTCGGGCAACTGCACCTCGTGGCCCCAGCGCTCGTTGTCCGGGACGAACCCGCCCGGCACCGAGCCGAGGACGTGCCGGCTCGCCGGCAGCCACAGCGCCTCGCGCGGCGGCCGGGCCGGCAGCGGCCGCCACGGGGCGCCCGCCTCGGCCTTCAGGTCCAGCGCGGCGGCCTGCTCGGCCAGCGACTCGCAGGCGCGGTCCTCGTGCAGCAGCGCGGCGCGGAAGAAGTGCAGCGCATCGTCGCCGGGGCCGGTCGTGGACAGCAGTTCCAGCGTGGTCTCGAGCGTGTCGGCCAGGTAGCTGCGCACCGCATCGGGGTCGGGCCCCGGCGACTGTGCCGCGCCCGTGCCGAACCAGGCGTCGGCGCGAGGCTCGATCGACGCCAGTCGCAGCCCGCCGGCGTCGCAGTGCTCGCCGCGCTGGCGCTGCACGTGCCGCGAGATCCAGTATTCCTGGTACCAGCCGCATCCGCCAGCCCGCCGCAGCGGCGACGGCCTGCCATGGCGGGCATCCAGCATCCCGCCGGCCTCGAAGGCGGCCAGCCAGCGCAGCAGTTCGTTGCGGGCGTCGATCAGGGCCAGCGAGAGGACGTCGGCCCCGGCACGGCGGATGGCCGCCGGATCGTCGATGGCGGCGCCGGTCAACAGCCGCGCGGTGTCAGGACGGAGCGACATCGCCGACCAGCCCGTTGCGGATGGCGTAGACCGTGAGCTCGGAGTTGTTGGCCAGTTGCAGCTTCTCGAGCACGCGCGCGCGGTAGACCGAGACGGTCTTGGGCGAGAGGTTCAGGTCCTCGGCGATGTCCGACAGGCGCTTGCCGCTGGCGATCATCACCAGCGTCTGCAGCTCGCGGTCGGAGAGCCTCTGGTGAGGCTGCTCGATGGCAGGCGCGGTCAGGCTCTCGACGAGCATCTGCGCGATCTCGGGGGTGACGTACTTGCGCCCCTGCGCCACCGTGCGCACGGCCTGGACGATGAGCGCCGGGTCGCCGCCCTTGTTCACGTAGCCGAAGGCGCCGGCGCGCAGGGCGCGGATCGCGTACTGGTCTTCCGGGTACATGCTGACGACCAGCGCGCGCACCGGCGAACCCTCGTCCTTGAGCGCGTGCAGCGCGTCCAGGCCGCTGCGCCCCGGCAGGTTGATGTCCAGCACCAGCACGTCGCAGGGCTGCGTTCGCATGATGGCGCGAAGGTCGCCGTAGTCGCCCGCCTCGCCGACGACCTCGATGCCCGGCTCTCCCGCCAGCGTGTCGCGGATGCCGCGCCGGATCAGCGCGTGGTCGTCGCAGAGCAGCACCCGGATCATGGTTCAGAGGTCCGACCAGGCCGATGGATCATGGTCGCGATTGTCGCCCGCCTCGCCGTCGCCCGCGAGGGCCCCGGCCTCCAGCGGCACCGAAAGGATGAGCGTGGTGCCGCCCCGGCCGCTGGAGAGGTCGACCCAGCCACCGACCGTGGAGGCACGCTCGTGCAGTCCGCGGATGCCGAAGCTGCGCGCCTTGGCGAGGTCGTCCCGCGACAGGCCGCGCCCGTTGTCGCTGACCTCCAGCGACAGCACACCGGCGCCGATCTGCAGTTCGACCGTCACGCGGGTGGCCTGGGCGTGCTTGCTGACGTTGGTCAGCGCCTCCTGGGCGGTGCGGTAGGCCACCAGGGGCACTCCCGGCGGCAGCTGGGGCGCTTCGTGGCTGGCGTGGAACACGGTCTCGATGCCGGTGCGCTTCTCGAAGTTGCCCAGCATCCACTGCAGCGCCGGCACCAGCCCCTGCTCGAGGATGGCCGGACGCAGGTTGTGCATGATGCGCTTGCTGGCCTCGATGGCGTGGCTGAGCGTCTCCAGCGCGGCTTCGGCACGCTGGCGCAGCTCGGGCTCCGCCAGCCGGTTGCGCAGCCAGTGCAGGTCGTAGCTCAGCGCCGTCAGCGAGCCGCCGACGTCGTCGTGGATCTCGCGGGCGATGGCCGCGCGCTCGCTGTCGATGCTGGCCTGCAGGTGCTGGGCCAGCTCGCGCAGGCGCTCGCGCGAGGCCTGCAGTTCGAGGGTGGCGGCCTGGCGCTCGCGCAGCACGCGAGCCGCCGCCAGCGCATGCTCGATGGCCGGCGCGAGGCGGGCAAGGTTGTTCTTCAGCAGGTAGTCGCTGGCGCCGTTGCGCATCGCCTCGACCGCGGTGTCCTCGCCGATCTCGCCGGAAACGAGGATGAACGGCAAGGGGCGCCCGCCGGCGCGCAGCATCTGCAAGGCCTCCAGGCCCGAGAAGCCCGGCATGTTGTAGTCGGAGAGCACCAGGTCCCAGGGGCGGCCGAGCGCGCGGGCGAACTCGTCGCGGGTCTCGACGCGAACGGCGTCGACCTCGAGCCCCGAACGGCGCAGCACGGCCATCACCAGGGCGTGGTCAAGCTCCGAATCCTCCAGGTGGAGCATGCGGATGACAGGCACCGAGGTGGTCATCCCCGCAGTATGGCCCAGTCGCGGTGGCGGCGACTGGCCCGGGGGCCGGCACGCGCCGGGGCGGCCCGAAAGACGCCGAATAGGGCCGGGAAACCGTTCGTCTTCGGCTAAATGCCTCGCGAGGCGCTGCCGACAATACATTGAAAGAGCAGTCGAAGTGCGGCCACGGGGACGCACCACGGCTGCATCGACCATGTCGGGAAACCCCTACGGAGCCACGATGACGAACCTGGAAGCCCAAGCCACGGCACCGCTCGAGGGCCTGCCCCTGGCCGCGACGGCCGACCTGCAGGACCGCCTGCTCGTGGCGAGCAACGACCTCGACCGCCTGCAGCGCCTGCTCGACCACGCCACCCAGGCGCTGCTGGGGCATTTCAGGGGCGCCAGCGCGCACATGGTGGCCGCGCTGCGCGACATCGAGCGCATGCAGGGTGCCGACGCCGCGGCCGTCCAGGAGGCATACCTGCCGCTCGGGCAGGCCGTCACGGCCCTGCCGTTCCAGGACATGGCGACGCAACTGATCACGCACACCACGAGCCGCCTGCGTAACCGCGCCGACCGCCTGGCCGCCGACGCCTTCGCCGGCGACGACGACGGCGAGGCTGTCATCGAGGCCGCGCCGCTGCGCCCGAACCCCGTCACCCAGGACGAGATGGATGCCGGCTCCATCGAGCTCTTCTGACCCCCGGCAAAAACGAACAGGCCCAAGCGCCACCGGAGAATCCCTATGCATTCGATCCTCGCCGTCGACGACTCGGCCTCCATGCGCCAGATGGTGTCGTTCACGCTGAAAAACGCCGGCTTCAACGTCGTCGAGGCCGTCGACGGCCAGGACGCATGGGAGAAGGCCAACAGCCGGGACTTCAGCCTCGTGCTGACAGACCAGAACATGCCCCGCATGGACGGCATCTCGCTGACGAGGAAGCTGCGCGAGAACCCGAAGTTCAAGGCCACGCCGATCCTGATCCTGACCACGGAGTCGAGCGACCAGATGAAGCAGGCCGGTCGCGCCGCGGGCGCGACCGGCTGGCTGGTCAAGCCCTTCGACCCGGCCAAGCTGATCGAGGTGATCGGCAAGGTGATCCGCTGACTCGCCGAAGAGGAAGGAACCGCTCATGGCCGACATGAACACCGAATCCGCGAACCTGGCCGCAGGCATCGACCTCAGCCAGTTCTACCAGGTCTTCTTCGAGGAGGCCGGCGAGAACCTGGAACAGATGGAGCGCATGCTGCTCAAACTCGACGTCGGTAACGCCGACGACGAGGAGATGAACGCGATCTTCCGCTGCGCGCACTCGGTCAAGGGCGGCGCGGCGACCTTCGGCTTCAACGACCTGGCCGAGCTGACGCACCAGATGGAGACGCTGCTGGACAAGCTGCGCCGCCACGAGCTCGCGCCCACCGCTGAGATGGTCGACGTGCTGCTGAAATCGGGCGACGCGCTGCGCGCGCAACTGGCGCGTCACCAGGGCCATGGTGGCGAGGTGGTGGACACGTCGCGGCTGCTGCAGCAGATCGGCACGCTGGTGGCCGGCGGCACGCTGGGCAAAGGTGCGCGCCCGGCTGCCACCGTGGCCGCCGCGACCGCCGTGCCTGCACCCCCGGCCGCCGACGCGAATGCCGCAACGGCCCCGGCGCCCGAGACGTGGGGCGCCCGCGCGCTGGAGCTGACGATAGGACCGCTGCCGGACCCGTCGATCGTCGACAACGTGGTCGAGCTGTTCAAGGAGATCACGGACCTTGGCACCATCGAGCCGCTGGATGCCGGGCGCGACGCCGACGGCCTGCGGCGCTACAAGGTGGTGACGGCCAGCACCGACGGCGAGCTGATCGACCTGCTGAGCTTTCACGTCGCCCGCGAGCAGGTGCGACTGGCACCGCTGGGCCCGGGCTACGGCTTCCACGAGGGCGCGCCCGGCGCCCCGGCCGCGGAACCGCCGGCCAGGGACCCGGGCTACGGTTTCTTCGACGACGCTCCGGGAAGGCCGGGGTCCCCGGCCGCGCCCGCCGAAGGCGCGGCCGTGCAGTCCGCGCAGTCCGCGCAGTCGGCCACGGGCGCCGCCCCGGCTTCGGCACCTCGCGCCACGGCCGACAAGCCGGCCTCGCCGCCCGAGTCGAGCACGCTGCGCGTCTCGGTCGAGAAGGTCGACCAGCTGATCAACCTGGTGGGCGAGCTCGTGATCACGCAGGCGATGCTGGCGCAGACGGGCAAGGCGGTGGACGCCGGCCTGTACCAGCAGCTGGCCTCTGGCCTGGCGGACCTGGAGCGCAACACCCGCGACCTGCAGGAAGCGGTGATGTCGATCCGGATGATTCCGATGTCGCTGGTGTTCAACCGCTTCCCGCGCATGCTGCGCGACCTGGCCGGCAAGCTCGGCAAGAAGGTCGAGCTGGTGACGCAGGGCGAGGCCACCGAGCTCGACAAGGGGCTGGTGGAGAAGATCACCGACCCGCTGACGCACCTGGTGCGCAACAGCTGCGACCACGGCATCGAACTGCCGCACGAGCGCCTGGCCAAGGGCAAGCCCGAGCACGGCACGATCACGCTGATCGCCAGCCACCAGGGCGGCAGCATCGTCATCGAGGTGCGCGACGACGGTCGCGGCCTGAACCGCGGCAAGCTGCTGAAGAAGGCCCGCGAGCGCGGCATCGACGCGCCCGACACGATGAGCGACGCTGAGGTCTGGGGCCTGATCTTCGCGCCCGGCTTCTCGACGGCCGAGCAGGTCACCGACGTCTCCGGCCGCGGCGTGGGCATGGACGTGGTGAAGAAGAACATCACGGCGCTGGGCGGCACGGTGGAGATCGACTCCGCCGAAGGCCACGGCATGACGGTGCGCGTGCGGCTGCCGTTGACGCTGGCCATCATGGACGGCATGTCCGTGGGGGTGGGCGACGAGTGCTACATCCTGCCGCTGTCGAGCGTGGTCGAGTCGTTCCAGGTGCAACCGGGGATGATCCGCACGATCGGGGGCACGGGCCGGGTGGTCGACGTGCGCGACGAGTACATGCCGGTGATCGACCTGGAGAAGGTCTTCGGCGTGCCGCGCTTCGACTTCGAGCGCCAGACCAACATCATGGTCGTCGTCGAGGCCGAGGGCGGGCGTGTGGCCCTGCTGGTCGACGAGCTGCTCGGGCAGCAGCAGGTGGTGGTGAAGAACCTCGAGGCCAACTACCGCAAGGTCGAGGACATCTCGGGTGCCACGATCCTGGGGGACGGTCGCGTCGCCCTCATTCTCGACATCGGCGCGCTGGTGCGCCGCTCGCGCCACTGACGGCAGCGACCAAGGACACACGAACATGCAGGCACTGCATTCCCTGATGCGCCGTTTCAGCATCCGCACCCGGATGCGCGGCGCGATCGCGGTCGTACTGGCGCTGTTCGCGCTGGTGGGCCTGACCGGCTTGGCCGGCGGCGTCAGGCTAGGCGAACTCACCGAGCACTTCATGGCGCACTCGATCGCCGAGGCTGCGCACGTCACGGCGATCGAGCGGCACCTCTCGCGGGTGCGGCTGCACGAGAAGCAGATGGTGATCGACCACGCGGACGGCACGGCCGTGCTGGCGCACCGCGAGAAGTGGCTCGCCGAGACGGCCGCAGCTCGCAAGGCCTTCGCGAGCCTGCTCGAGGGCGAGCAGGACGAGGACAACGCACTCGCCCGCGAGGCCGTGGCGGCGATCGACGCCTACGCCAAGGCCACCGAGCTCGTGCTGCAGCAGATCCAGAACGGCGGCTACGACAACGCGCGCGCCGCCGACCGCATGCTGGGCAAGGCCCAGGAATCCATCGCCCAGGCCGAGCAGCGCGCGGCGAAGATCGCGAGCATCGTCGCCAGCGAGGCCGAGGCGACGAAGGCCGAGATAGAGTCGGCGATGCTGACGATCGGTGGCGTGTTCGTCGGCGTGCTCGCGCTCACCGTCGTCCTCGCGGTGCCCCTGACGCTGGTGAACTCCAGCTCGATCACCACGCCCATCGCCTATGCGCGCATGGTGGCGCAGGACATCGCCGCAGGCGACCTCACCCGCGAGATCCGCGTCGAGGGCCGCGACGAGGCGGCGGAGCTGCTGCAGTCGCTACGCCAGATGCAGCAGTGGCTGCAGCGCGTGGTGGTGCAGGTGCGCTCGTCGGCCGACAGCATCGGCGTGGCCAGCACCCAGGTCGCCACCGGCAACCAGGACCTCTCCGGCCGCACCGAGCAGACCGCCTCCAGCCTGCAGCAGACCGCCTCCTCCATGGAGCAGCTCACCGACACCGTCAACCAGACCGCCGACTCCGCCCGCACCGCCAACCAGCTCGCCGCCTCCGCCTCCGAGGTCGCCCAGCGCGGCGGCGCCGTCGTCTCCCAGGTCGTCTCGACCATGAACGACATCTCCGCCGCCTCGCGCAAGATCGCCGACATCATCGGCGTGATCGACGGCATCGCCTTCCAGACCAACATCCTTGCCCGCAACGCTGCCGTCGAGGCCGCTCGCGCCGGCGAGCAGGGCCGCGGCTTCGCGGTCGTCGCCGGCGAGGTGCGCTCCCTCGCGCAGCGCTCGGCCGAGGCCGCCCGCGAGATCAAGTCCCTCATAGGCGCCTCCGTCGGCAAGGTCGAGTCCGGCTCCCGCCTCGTCCAGGATGCCGGCTCCACGATGGGCGAGATCGTCGCCTCGGTCCAGCGCGTCACCGACATCATCGGCGAGATCTCCGCCGCCGCCGCCGAGCAGTCCCAGGGCATCGGCCAGGTCAACAGCGCCGTCAACCAGCTCGACCAGATGACCCAGCAGAACGCGGCGCTCGTCGAGGAGTCGGCCGCCGCCGCCGAGAGCCTGCGCGAGCAGGCGACGAAGCTGGCATCGGTGGTGTCGCGCTTCACCCTGCCGAGCCACGGTCACGTGAGAGCCCCGGCGCACCGGCCCGCAGCCGCGACGCCAGCGGCGCCGAAGACCGCGGCGGCGACGCCGAAGCGGCCTTCGGCGCCGGCCATGGCCCCCGCGGCGCCCCGCGGCTGCACGCCCGGCGGCAACGCCGCCTGCACCCCGCCCGACCGCCAAGGTGGGCGACGACGGGGACTGGGAGACGTTCTGAGCCTGAGAGCCGGGGGACGGCGCCCGCTGCGAGGCGGGCGTCCCCCGGTGTCCCGGCCCGCTACACCGCGCCGTTGCGGCGCAGCGTTTCCAGCACCGGGCGGCGCAGCACCTCGCGCAGCCCCCACCAGCCGGCGGCCAGCGCGAGCAGCGCGCCCCCTGCGGCGCCGGCCAGCGGCGCCCAGGGTTGCGGGTTCCAGTTGAACTGGAAGGCGTAGCGCGCCAGAAGCCAGCCGACGACGACCGCCGCCACCGAGGCCAGCACGCCGGCCAGCAGGCCCACCCCCAGCAGCTCGGCGCGCTGCACCTGCGTCAGCAGGCGGCTGCCCGCGCCCATCGCACGCATGATCGCGAACTCGCGCGCCCGCGCCTCGCGCGTGGCGCTGATGGCAGCGAACAGCACCACCAGGCCGGCCACCAGCGTGAAGCCGAAGAGGAACTCGACCGCGCGGGTGACCTGGTCGAGCACGCGCTGCACCTGCCCGATCGACGCCGAGACGTCGACGTTGGTGATGTTGGGGAAGCTGCGCGAGAGCTGGTTGTCGAAGCCCTTGGCCAGCGGGGTGCGGAAGGCGCTGATGTAGGTCAGCGGCACGCCTTCGAGCGCGGTGGTGGGGAACATGACGAAGAAGTTGACCCGCATCGAGCCCCAGTCGACCTTGCGCAGGCTGGTGATCCTGCCCTCCCGCATCTGGCCGGCGATGTCGAAGCGCAGCCGGTCGCCGAGCTTCAGGCCCAGCGTCTCGGCCAGCCCTTCCTCGACCGAGAGCGCGTCGGCCTCGTCGGGCGTCCAGCGGCCCTGCACCACCTCGTTGTGCGCGGGCAGGCGGGCGTCGTGGCTGAGGTTGAACTCGCGGTCCACGAGGCGCTGCGCGCGGTCGCCCTCGAAGGTGGCCGGGTTGACCTCGGTGCCGTTGATCGCCACCAGCCGGCCGCGGATCATCGGGTACCAGTCGTAGCGCTGCACGCCGGCCGCCGTGAGAGCGCCGCGGAAGGCCTCGGCCTGCTCGGGCTGCAGGTTGATGACGAAGCGGTTGGGCGCGTCGGGCGGGGTAGCCTGGCGCCAGCTGGCGATGAGGTCGGTGCGCAGCAGCACCAGCAGCACCAGGGCCAGCAGCCCCACCGACAGCGCCGAGACCTGCAGCACCGCGAACGCCGGGCGGGCGGCGATCTGCCGCGTCGCCAGCACCAGCCAGCGCGGTGCACCGGCCTCGGGCACGGCGCGCTGCAGCAGCTTGACGGCCAGCCACGACAGCACGGCGAAGACGGCCACCGCCGCGGCGAAGCCGCCGACCGCGATCACGCCGAGCCGCAGGTCGTCGGCCACCGCCAGCAGCAGCCCGGCGAAGCCGCCCGCGGCCGCCAGCAGCACCAGCAGCGAGGAGGCCTTGGGCGCGCCCACGTCGCGGCGCAGCACGCGCAGCGGCGGCACGCGCGAGAGCTGCAGCACCGGCGGCAGGCCGAAGCCCAGCAGCAGCGTCAGGCCCACGCCGATGCCGAAGACGGCAGGCCAGACGCCGGGCGGCGGCAGCGTGGCGTTGACCAGACCGGACAGCAGCCAGACGAAGACCATGTGCACCGCCAGGCCCACCAGCACGCCCAGCACGCTGGCCGCGAGCCCGACGAGCCCGAACTCGATGGCGTAGGCGCCGGCGATGCGTCGCTGCGACAGGCCGAGCACGCGCAGCATGGCGCAGTCGTCGAGGTGGCGCTGCGCGAAGTCGCGCGCCGCGATGCCCACCGCCACCGCCGCCAGCAGCGCCGCCAGCAGGGCCACCAGGTTGAGGAACTTGGAGGCGCGGTCGAGCGTCTGCCGCATCTCGGGGCGGCCGCTCTCCAGCGCCTCGACGCGCACGCCGCGCAGCGGCGCCTGCTCGATGCGCTGCTCGACGCGCCGCACGAAGTCGCGCACCGCCGCCTGGCGATCGTCGGGCGCAGCCACCGCCAGCCGGTAGTTCACCCGGCTGGCCGGCTGGATCAGCGCGGTGGCTTCCAGGTCGGCCTCGTGCAGCATGACGCGCGGCGCGAAGCTCATGAAGCCGGCGCCGCGGTCGGGCTCGATGACGATGATGCGGGTGATCTTCAGGCGCGCATCGCCGAGCAGCACGTCGTCGCCGACGGCCAGCTGCAGCGCGTCGAGCAGGCCCGCGTCGACCCAGACCGTGCCGCGCTCGGGCCGCCCGGCCAGCACCTGCACGGGCGCGTCGGGCGCGTCGCGCAGCTGCAGCTGGCCGCGCAGCGGGTAGCCGTCGCTGACCGCCTTCACCGCGACGAGCCGGCTGGCGCCGCCCCGCTCGTCGGGCGCGCGCGCCATGCTGGGAAAGCTCACGGTGCGGGCACTGCGCAGCCCGGCGTCGCGCGCGAGCACGGCGAGTTCGTCGGGGGTCGGCCGGTCGCTGGCGACGATGGCATCGCCGCCCAGCAGGGCGCGGGCATCCCGAGCCAGGCCGGACTCGAGCCGGTCGGCGAAGAAGCCGACGGCCGTCAGCGCGGCCACCGCCAGCAGGACGGCGAACGCCAGCAGGCGCAATTCGCCGGCGCGGAAGTCACGCAGCAGCTGTCGCCAGGCGAGGACGTGGACGGCGGGCGGGCGAATGTTCGAAGCGCTCATCCCCCACACGGTAGCGGAAGCGGCAAGCCCGCTCGCGCCGAGTTCGAATTGACCGTGCAAGACGCTTGAAGCCGCGGCAACGACCGCGGTGCTCCAATCGCCGCATGAACACGCTGCCCTCGCTCTTCATCTCCCACGGCTCGCCGATGACGGCGCTCGAGCCCGGTGCTGCCGGGCACTTCATGCAGCGGCTGGGCCCGGCCATCGAGGCCACCTTCGGCCGGCCGCGCGCCATCGTCGCGGTCTCGGCGCACAGCCTGACGCGCGAGCCGGCGCTGCTGGCGGCGCCGCGGCACGAGGCGGTCTACGACTTCGGCGGCTTCGATCCGAAGCTCTACACGCTGCGCTACGACGCGCCGGGCGCACCGGAACTCGCCGAGCGCGTACGAACGCTGATGACGGACGCCCGGCTGCCGGTGCACGTGCTGGCCGAGGGCGGGCTCGATCACGGCATCTGGACCCCGCTGCGCTACATGTTCCCCGATGCCTCGATCCCCGTGCTGCCGCTGGCCTGGCCGCCGCAGTGGACGCCGGCACGGCTGCGCGAGCTCGGCCGGGCGCTCGCCCCGCTGGCGGCCCAAGGCGTGCTGGTGATGGGCAGCGGCAGCATCACGCACAACCTGCGCATGGTGTTCGGCGGCGGCATGCGCGACGTCGACGCGCCCGAGGTCGCCGAGTCGCGGGCCTTCCGCGACTGGGTGGCGGGCCGCACCGAGGCCGGCGACAGGGATGCGCTGGACGCCTGGCGCACGCGCGCCCCGCACGCCGCGCTGATGCATCCCACCGACGAGCACTGGCTGCCCTTCTACGTGGCTGCCGGCGCCGGCGGCGACGACGCCCCAGGGCTGCGTCTTCACGACAGCGTGACCTACGGCTGCCTGGCCATGGACGCCTACGCCTTCGGCCCCGGGGCTGCGGCGCTGCGCGAGGCGCTCGCCGCCTGAGCACCTGGCACCTGCCAAGGACCCTCGCGCGCAGGGGCCTGCAGCGGCAGGCTAACCTGCGCAGCTGCTCAACCGCACCCGGCCGCGCCCTGCCGCGGCGCCGAGGAACCGCTGCCATGCTCGTCTTCATCTGGATCGTCACTGCCGTGCTGCTGGGCTTGTGGTCGCTCGCTGCCTGGGGCATCCACGCATTGCTGTCGCTCGACCCGTCGTGGGTCGGCGACATCCGCCCGCTGATCGACCAGATCCCCTACGGTGCGGTGATCGAGCAGTGGATCCCGGGCTGGCGCGAGCTGCTGCAGGCCACCGTCGACCTGACGCAGGTCGTGCTCGGCTGGCTGGGCGGCGCCGCGCCCTGGCTGGCGTGGCTGGTCTGGGGCGCCGGTGCGGCCGGGCTCGTGCTGCTGGCGGGGTTCCTCACCCTCGTGGTGGTGCTGCTGCGGCCGAAGCCGACGCCACGCGCGGCCTGATCGGGCCCCAAACCGAAGGGCCCCGCCCCGGGGCAAACCGATCTTTCGTGCAGCACTGCACGAAGCCGGACCGTCGCGCCGCGCGCGGGTGTCCGCGGCGCGCTACCGTCTCCGGCGTCGCGATTTCCTGCCGTCGTCACCCGCACGCCATGCTGGTCTTCATCTGGGTTGTCGCCGTGCTGCTGATGGGCGCATGGTTGCTGTGCGCATGGATGCTCCACGCGCTGATGTCGGTGGACAAGGGGTCGCTCGACCACCTGGGCGCGGTGGTGGAACGCGTCCCTGCCGGCACCCCGCTCGACGACTGGATGCCGGGCTGGCGGGAACTGCTGCAGTCCTCGACGGGATTCGCGCAGGCCGTGCTGGGTTGGGTCGGGGACTCGGCACCGTCGCTCGCCTGGGTGCTGTGGGGTGCGGGCACGACTGCCTTGGTGCTGCTGGCAGCCTTCTTCAGCCTGCTGGTGGTGCTGCTGCGCCCGCCAGCCGTGCCGCGGCGGCGGCCGCTGGTGTTCCCGGACTGAGAGCCTGAGGGCGACAGCGCCGCGCGGCGGCCGCGTCGGCCGGACTCCCCGGACTCAGGGGGGGCGCGGGCCAGCATTGACATCGATCAATGCCCGCCGCACGGGCGGTCCACCACACTGTCCTCCGGGGACGACATGGGCGTGGCACCACGCGAGCACGGCAGCGTCCCCACTCTTCGCGACCGAATCTGGAGATGGACATGCAGATGCAACCTGGAGTGCGCCGAGCGCTGGTGGCGGCCCTGGCCCTGGCCTCGGCCGGCGTGATGGCCCAGCAGCGGGTGGACATGGGCAAGCGCGAGTACGACAACAACTGCGCCGCCTGCCACGGCAGCAGCGGCAAGGGCAACGGCCCCTACGCCGAGCTGCTGAGGAAGAGCCCGCCCGACCTCACGATGATGGCCAAGCGCAACGGCGGCGTGTTCCCGATGTCGCGCGCCTACGAGGTCATCGAGGGCGCCGGCGTCGGCCACGGCACGCGCGACATGCCGATCTGGGGCCAGGACTACAACGTCAAGGCCGCCGAGTACTACATGGACGTGCCCTACAACCCCGAGGCCTACGTCCGCACCCGCATCCTGGCGCTGGTGGAGTACCTCAACCGCCTGCAGACGAAGTAGGCCTGCGCATCGCAGGAGCCTGCCCGCCGCTCGCGGCGACGGGCAGGGATCGGTGCCTCTCAGGCTCTCAGCCGGCGGCCGCCTCGCGGAACGCCGCTTCCAGGGCGGCCGCCCACCGCGCCTTGAGCGCGGGCTCGACGAAGCTGGCCTCGAAGCCGTTGCGCGCGATCGCGAACGCCTCGGCCGCGCCCAGCACGGGCAGCGCCCTGAAGGTGCGCAGCCAGTTCTCGCCGACATAGCCGCCGAAGTAGGCCGGGTCGTCGCTGTTGATCGTCACCGCCAGCCCGGCGGCGAGCAGCTGCGGCAGGTTGTGGCGGGCGAGCTCGGGGAACACGCACAGCTTCACGTTCGACAGCGGGCAGACCGTCAGCGGCACGCGAGCAGCGGCCAGCCGCGCGACCAGCGCCGCGTCCTCCAGCGCGCGCACGCCGTGGTCGACGCGCTCGACCTTCAGCACGTCCAGCGCTGCCGCCACGTAGGCCGGCGGCCCTTCCTCGCCCGCATGCGCCACCACGTGCAGGCCGAGTTCGCGTGCCCTGGCGAACACGCGCGCGAAGTCCTCCGGCGGGTGGCCGCGCTCGCTGCTGTCCAGGCCGACGCCGATGAAGTGGTGCCGCCACGGCAGGGCTGCTTCCAGCGTGGCCAGGGCCTCGTCCTCGGGGAGGTGGCGCAGGAAGCACAGGATCAGCTTCGCCGACAGGCCCCACTCCTGGTGGGCGCGCTGGCAGGCGTGGTGCAGGCCCTGGATCACCTCCCCGATCGGCACCCCGCGCGCGGTGTGGGTCTGCGGGTCGAAGAAGATCTCGGCGTGGACGACGTTGTCGGCGGCGGCACGCTCGAGGTAGGCCCAGGCCATGTCGAAGAAGTCCTGCTCGGTGCGCAGCACGCTCGCGCCCGCGTAGTACAGGTCCAGGAAGCTCTGCAGGTCGGTGAAGGCGTAGGCGGCGCGCAACTGCTCGACGCCGGCGTACGGCAGCTTCACGCCGTTGCGCTGGGCGAGGCGGAAGATCATCTCGGGCTCGAGCGAGCCCTCGACGTGGATGTGCAGCTCGGCCTTGGGCATGGCACGCAGCAGCGCCGGCAGGCGCTCGCGCGGGATGCGGGCGAAGTCGATCGAATCGTTCATCAACAGACCCCGAAGGTGATGCCGCCCTCGCGCAGGTAGCGCCGGTAGGCGGCGCTCAGGCGGTCGGCCGCGCTCATGGCCTCGCCCCCCGACAGCGGCAGCCGGCGCGGACGCTGCGACTCCAGCACGGGCTGGTCCTGGCCGAAGATCTCGATCTGGAAGTCGCGCAGTTGCTCGGCCGGCGTGGCCTCGTCGGTGGTGTACTGCGCGAACCACAGGCGGCAGCTCTCGGGCGTCTGCGGGCAGGCCCAGATCACGTAGCTGTCCTCGGGCCCGCTGCCGCTGCCCTGCTTGGTCAGCAGCGCGGCGTAGGGGCTCAGCACCTCGTAGCGGTAGTCGACCCAGTCGCCGCCGCTGGCCGTGGCGCTGGCGCGCGGCTGCCAGGCGCGGTAGCGCTCGATCGTCGGCCGGCCGTCAGCGGTGCGGCCCACCTCGTGATGCGGCACCTCGGGGTGGGCGGCGTCACCGAGCCAGCCCTCGTGGACAAAGGCGAAGTGGGAGGTGTCGAGGAAGTTCTCGACCGCGCGCGGCGCGCTGGTGGCAACGTCGAACGGCCCGTAGACCAGGCGCCGCGAAGCCACGCCCGGCAGCGCCGGCGGGCCGTGCTCGGCGCCCCCGAGGTCGGCCCAGACCAGGCCGTGCGCCACCTGCACGCCATGGCGGCAGGCGCTGCTGGACGCCGGTGGCTCGAAGCCCGGCACGGCCGGGACGGCCACGCAGCGGCCGGCAGCGTCGAAGCGCCAGCCGTGATAAGGGCACTGCAGCTCGCTGCCCACCACCCGGCCCATCGAGAGCTGCGCGCCGCGGTGCGGGCAACGGTCGGTCATCAGCACCGGCTGGCCTGCCGCGTCGCGCCAGAGCACCAGCCGCTCGCCCAGCAGCTCCAGGGCCACCGGGCCTGCCATCCCGTCGCTCTCCAGGGCGACCGGCCACCACCACTTCTTCTCGATCATCGCGAACGCTCCCCCTGCGGGCAGGCCCCGGAAGACCGAACGCCGCCGGGCTCTCGCTCGCGGCGGCGTTCGTTCATCGGCGCGTCAGCGGCTTACTTGCTGGCCGGCACCTTGCCCTCGACACCCCTGACGTAGAAGTCGACCTTGTCCTTCCAAGCCTGGTCGGCCTTGGTGTCCTTGGCCAGCCGCTCCTTGCCGGTGTTGTCGACGATCGGGCCGGTGAAGGGGTCGAACGTGCCGGCCTTGATGCCGGCGGCCGCCTCCTCGGCCTTCTTGCGGATCGGCTCGGGGATCGCCGGGTTGATCTTGATCACCGCGTTGGCGCCCTCGGGCTTGCCCCAGATCGTGCGCTGGCCGCCCTTCCAGCTGCCGTCGAGCACGGACGACAGCGTCTTCTTGTAGTACGGGGCCCAGTCGACGATGTTGCTGGCCAGGTGCGCCTCGGGCGCCACGGCGCTCATGTCGCTGTCCCAGCCGAAGGCGAACTTCTTGTTCTTGGCCGCGGTCTGCAGCACCGCCGTGCTGTCGGTGTTCTGCAGCAGCACGTCGGAACCGCGGTTGATCAGCTCCTGCGCGGCGGCGCCTTCCTTCTCGGGGTCGAACCAGCTGCTGATCCAGACGACGCGGACCTTGATCTTCGGGTTGACGCTCTGCGCGCCGAGCGTGAACGAGTTGATGTTGCGCAGCACCTCGGGGATCGGGAAGCTGCCGACGAAGCCCAGGGTGTTGGTCTTCGTCATGCCGGCGGCGAGGATGCCGCTGACATAGGTGTCGTGGTAAAAGCGGGCGTCGTAGACGTTCAGGTTCGGCCCGGTCTTGTAGCCGGTGGCGTGCTCGAACTTGACGTCGGGGAACTCGCTGGCGACCTTGGCCATGGCGTCCATGTAGCCAAAGCTGGTGGCGAAGATCACCTTGTTGCCCTGGGTGGCGAGGTCGCGGATCACGCGCTCGGCGTCGCCGTAGGCCACCTTCTCGACGAACGAGGTCGCGACGCGGTCGCCGAGCTCGGTCTGCACGGCCTTGCGGCCGAGGTCGTGCTGGAAGCTCCAGCCGCCATCGCCGACGGGGCCGATGTAGATCCAGGCGGCCTTCAGGGGCGCGGGCTTGGGCGCGGGCGCGCTGGCAGCGGCCGCCGGGGCGGGCGCAGGCGCGGGCTCCTTCTTGCCGCAGCCGGCAAGGCCGGCAGCAGCGGCGACGGTGGCGAAGCCGGCCAGCGACAGCCAGCGGCGCTTCGAGAGATCGGTCATCGGAACACTCCTTTGGGGGCTGATGGAACAGGGGACTGCAGAACTGCGCCGGATTATGGGCTCATCCGCCCGGGTGGAAAGGCTTGCCGAGAGACGCCGGCATGTTGATGCGGATGAAGTCGGCGTTGCGGCTGATCAGCGCCAGCACGACGATCGTGGCCACGTAGGGCAGCATGGTCAGGAAATGGCTCGCGATCTGCACCCCCTGCGCCTGCAGGTTGAGCTGCAGCACCGTGATGCCGCCGAACAGGTATGCGCCGAGCAGCGCGCGCATCGGCCGCCAGGTGGCGAAGACGGTGAGCGCCAGCGCGATCCAGCCGCGGCCGGCCGTCAGCCCCTCGACCCAGAGCGGGGCGGTGACGAGCGAGATGTACGCACCGGCGAGCCCGCACAGCGCGCCCCCGAATGTCACCGCGCCGAGCCGGATCCAGCGCACCGGGTAGCCCAGCGCGTGCGCCGGCTCGGGGTTCTCGCCGACGGCCCGCAGCAGCAGGCCCGAGCGGCTGCGGTAGAGCCACCACGTCAGCGCAACGGCCAGTGCCATCGCCGCGTAGACCATCGGGTGATGACGAAACAGCGCAGGCCCGAGCAGCGGCAGGTCGGCCAGCCAGGGCACCTCGAAACGCACGCGCTCGCCCAGGCTCTGGCCGACCAGGCCGACGCCGACGAAGGCAGAGAAGCCATAGCCGAAGAGGCTGATCGCCAAACCCGTGGCGTACTGGTTGGTGTTGAGCCAGATGACCAGCACGCCGAACACCGCAGCCAGCGCGGCGCCGGCGAGCGCGGCGGCGCCGAAGGCAAGCAGGTCGCTGCCCGTGAACAGCGCGACCGCGAAGCCGGCCACCGCGGCGACCAGCATCATGCCCTCGGCGCCAAGGTTGAGGACTCCGGCACGCTCGTTGATCAGCAGGCCCAGCGCCGCCAGCGCGAGCGTGGTGCCGCTGGCCAGCGCGGTGTTGACGAGCAGAGCGGTCTCGTTCATGAGGCGGTCCTGGTGGCGCGCGAGGACACCCATCGCACGCGGTAATTGATCAGCGTGTCGCAGGCCAGCAGCACGAGCAGCAGCAGCCCCTGCAGCACGCTCGACAGCGCGCTCGGCAGCCCGAGCCGCGACTGCGCGAGCTCGCCGCCGATCAGCAGCATCGACAGCAGGATGCCGGCGAACACCACCCCCACCGGATGCAGCCGGCCGACGAAGCAGACGATGATGGCGGTGAAGCCGTAACCCATCGACAGGTATGGCGTCACCTGGCGCACCGGACCGGCGACCTCCATCGCCCCGGCCAGGCCGGCCAGCGCACCCGAGACCAGCAGCGCCGTCCAGAGCGCGCCGCGCGAAGAGAAGCCGGCGTAGCGCGCCGCCGCCGGCGCCAGCCCACCGACCTGCAGCGCGAAGCCGCGGTAGGTGCGGAACATGAACAGCGCCATCGCCGCCACCGCCGCCACCGCGACCAGCGCGCCGACGTGCAGCCGCGTGCGCTCGAGCAGCGGCGGCAGCAGCACGCTGGCGTCGAAGGTGCGGCTCTGCGGCATGTTGAAGCCCTGCGGGTCCTTCCAGGGGCCGAAGACGAGCCAGTTGACGAGCTGCTGCGCGACGTACACCAGCATCAGGCTGACGAGGATCTCGTTGGCGTTGAAGCGGTCGCGCAGCGCGGCCACGATGCCCGCCCACAGCATGCCGCCGAGCACGCCGCCCGCGAGCACCAGCGTGATCCCGGCCACCCTGGGCAGCACGATGCCCTGCGTGGTGAGCCACAGCGCGACGCCGCCGCCGCCCACGCAGCCGAGCAGGAACTGGCCCTCGGCGCCGATGTTCCAGACGTTGGCGCGATAGCACAGCGCGAGACCGAGCGCGATGATGATCAGCGGCGTCGCCTTGAGCAGCACCTCGCTGACGGCGCGCCGGCCGCTGAGCGGCTCGACGAGGAACACCTCGAGCCCGCGCAGCGGGTCCTTGCCAAGGGCCACGAACAGCACCGCCGCCAGCAGCGCCGTAAGCGACAGCGCAATCACCGGCGAGGCCCAGGCCATCGCACGCGACGGCTGGGGCCGGGCTTCAAGCCTCAGCATGTGCGGCCTCCCTCGTGGTCGATGCCGGCCCGCCGGGCCACAGGCCGCTCATCCATTCGCCGACGCGCTCGACCGTCGCCTCGGTCACCGGGATCGACGGCGAGACGCAGCCGCGCGCGATGACGACCAGCCGGTCGGAAATCTCGAACAGCTCGTCGAGTTCCTCGCTGACCACCAGCAGCGCGCAGCCTGCGTCGCGCAGCTTCAGCAGCTCGCCGCGGATCAGCGCCGCGGCGCCGACGTCGACGCCCCAGGTCGGCTGGCTGACGATCAGCAGCCGGGGTGCGGCGTCGATCTCGCGGCCGACGATGAACTTCTGCAGGTTGCCGCCCGACAGCGACTTCGCCGCCGCCTGCGGTCCGCCGGCCTTGACGCCGAAGCGCTCGATGACGTGCGCGGCCAGCTTCGCGGTGGCGCCGATGTCGACCCAGCCCGCCCGGCTGACCGCCGCGGTGCGCGTGAGCAGCGTGTTCGACGCCAGGGTCATCGTCGGCACCGCGCCGCGGCCCAGGCGCTCCTCGGGCACGAAGTGCAGGCCCTCCCTGCGACGGTGGCGCGGCGAGTGGTCGCCGATCGGCTTGCCGAACAGGCGGATCGCATCGGGCGCGGCGCGCCGGTCCTCGCCCGACAGCGCCGCCATCAGTTCCTGCTGCCCGTTGCCCGAGACCCCGGCCACGCCGAGGATCTCGCCGGCGCGCACCTCGAAGGAGCTGCCCTGCAGGTCGACGCCGAACTGGTCTTGCCTGGGCAGGCTCAGGTCACGCACCGCCAGTACCACGTCGCCGGCGCGGCTGGCCTGGTGCTGCAGCTGCGGCGGCTCGGCCCCGATCATCAGCCGCGACAGGCTGGCGTTGGTCTCCTGCGTCGGGTCGACCTCGCCAGTCACCCGGCCGCCGCGCAGCACCGTGCAGTGGTGGCACAGCGAGCGGATCTCGTCGAGCTTGTGGCTGATGTAGAGGATGCTGGTGCCGCGCTCGCTGAGCTGGCGCAGGGTGACGAAGAGCTTGTCGACCGCCTGCGGGGTCAGCACCGAGGTCGGCTCGTCGAGGATCAGCAGCTGGGGGTCGGTGAGCAGCGAGCGCACGATCTCGACGCGCTGGCGCTCGCCGACCGACAGCGTGTGCACCGGGCGCTGCGGGTCGATGTCCAGGCCGTAGGTGTGGGCCACCTCGGTGATGCGGCGCGTGACCTCGGCCAGGGTGGTGCCCTTGCCCAGCCCCAGCCAGACGTTCTCGGCGGCGGTCAGGGTGTCGAACAGCGAGAAGTGCTGGTAGACCATGCTGATGCCCAGCCGGCGAGCCTCGGCGGGGCTGCGCACCGTCACGGGGCGTCCGTTCCAGCGGATCTCCCCCTCGTCGGGCTGCACCGCGCCGTAGATGATCTTCATCAGCGTGCTCTTGCCGGCGCCGTTCTCGCCGAGCACGGCGTGGATCTCGCCGGGCTTGACGCGCAGGCTCACGCCGTCGTTGGCCTTGACGGCGGGGTATTGCTTGCTGATGCCGGTCAGTTCGAGTCGCAGCGGGGTCATCGGGCTATTCTCCCTGGCGCCGGGCGTACAGCCGCCGGCCGGCCACCCAGGTGCCGGCCAGGTGGCGCTCGTCGGCCAGCGTCATCCAGGCGAACACCTTCTCATGCAAGTCGCGCGCCACCGACTGGCGGTGCGCGTCCACCGGGCCGCGCGCCCAGTCCCAGAGGGCGAGATCGGCGAAGGCGCCGGGCTCCAGCGTGCCGATCTCGGCGCCCAGGTGCAGCGCCTCGGCGGCGCCGCGCGTGGCGGCGTGCAGCGCGCACCAGGCGGTCAGGCGGTTGCCGGCGAGGGCCTGCACCTTGTAGCCGTCGGCCAGCGTGCGCAACATCGACAGGCTGGTGCCGCCGCCGACGTCGCTGGCCACGCTGACCCGCGCGCCGGCGCGCAGCAGCGCCGGCCAGTCGAGCAGCCCGCTGCCGAGGAAGAGGTTGCTGCTGGGGCAGAAGGCGATCTGCGCGCCGCTGGCGCGCAGCGCCGCGGCGTCGTCCTCGTCGAGCCAGATGCCGTGGGCCAGCACCGCACGCGGGTGCAGCAGCCCGGCGCGGTCGTAGACGTCGAGGTAGCTGCGAGCCTCGGGGAACAGCTCGGCGACCCAGCGCACCTCGGCGCGGTTCTCGGCGACGTGGGTCTGCATGTAGAGGGAGGGGTCGGCGCGGCACAGCGCGCCGGCCATCGCCAGCTGCTCGCGGGTGCTGGTGGGCGCGAAGCGCACCGTCACCGCGTAGGCACAGCGGCCGCGGCCGTGCCAGCGCGCGATGAGGTCGGCGCAGTCGCGCTCGGCCCGGGCCACGTCGTCGCGCAGGCCGTCGGGGGCGTGGCGGTCCATCAGGACCTTGCCGCCGACGATGCGCATGCCGCGCTCGTGCGCACCGGCGAACAGCGCCTCGGCCGAGGTCTTGTGGACCGTGGGGAACACCACCGCCGAGGTGGTGCCGTGGGCCAGCAGGGCGTCGAGAAAGCGCGCGGTGCCCGCCGCCGCGACTTCCGGGTCGGCCCAGGCGCGCTCGGCCGGGAAGGTGTAGGTGTTCAGCCAGTCGAGCAGCTCGGTGCCGTAGCTGGCGATGACGTCGAGCTGCGGGCTGTGGACGTGGGTGTCGACGAAGCCCGGCATCAGCAGCCGGCCGCGGTGGTCCTCGCGCAGGCAGCCCGGCGGCGGTTCCTGATCGCCCGGGATGACGTCGGCGATGCGCCCGTCGTCGTGCACCAGCAGCCAGTGGTCGGGGCGCCAGCGCACCGCTTCGAGGCCGGTGTCGCCCCAGGCTGGGGCAGCGGTGAAGTCGAGCAGGTCGGCGCGCAGGGCGAGCATCGGGCGGCGTCGTGCTGGTGGTTCAGGCGACGGCCCGGGGCGCCGTGCCCGGCGCGCTCATGGCGCCGAGCTCGCGGGCGACGTCGCGCACCTGCTCGCGCAGCCAGCGCATCGAGGCGCTGGCGTGGGTCAGGTCGTGCCACAGCTGGTAGTAGGCCAGCGGCGGGAACGGCAGCGGGCAGCGCACGACGCGCACCGGCAGCTGCGCCGTGTAGCGGCTGCAGAACAGCCGGCCGGTCGTCAGCACGAGCAGGCTGTCGGCCACCATCAGCGGGATCAGGCTGAAGTGCGAGGCGCGCACCGCGATGCGTCGGCGTGCGCCCTGGGCGGCGAGGTGCTCGTCGATCACGCCCAGCGCCCCGGGGTGCAGCGGCGTGGGCGCGACGTGCTCGCACGCCAGGTACTTCTCGGGCGTCCAGCCGCGGCCGGCGGCCAGCCGCACCGCGGGGTGCTTCTCGGCAACCAGGCAGACGATCTCGTCGGAGAACAGCCGCCCGAGGTGCAACTCGGCCGGCGGGTGCAGCCAGTTGCCGATGACGAGGTCGACCTCGCCGCCGGCCAGCGAGCGCCGGTAGTCGTACTGCTGGGACAGCGGCAGCAGCTCGACCTGCACGCCGGGGGCTGCACGCTTGAGCCGCGCCACCAGCGCAGGCAGGAACAGCGGGTCGAGGTAGTCGCTGGCAGCGACACGGAAGGTGGCGGTGCTGGTGGCCGGATCGAAGCCGGCGCCGCGCCGGCGCGGGCCGAAGATGCGCTCGGAGAGCTGCAGCATCTCGGCGGCCGGCGCCACGAGCTGCAACGCCGTCTCGGTGGGCTGCATCTGCTGGCCGGCGCGCACGAGCAGCGGGTCACCCGTGAGGCGGCGCAGCCGGCGCAGCTGCGCGCTGACGGCCGGCTGGGTGCTGGCCAGCCGCATCGCCGCCCGGGAGACGCTGCGTTCGGTGATCACGGTGTGCAAGACCCTCACGAGGTGGAGGTCGATGGTGTCCAGTTCGCCGCGCGTCGCCATATGCTTCTTCTCATAGCCATTATGGCGCGCGACGTATACCCTCCACGAAGGGGCGCGCTACCTTACGGGTAAGCACCGAGCCCCCGGCCCCTGGCAGGACCTCATCGATGAACACCCCCCGCCCGATCCGATTCCTCCACCGCGGCAGCACCGTCGAGGTCGGCGGCGCCGCGCCCACGCGCACCGTGCTCGAGTGGCTGCGCGAGGACGCCCGCTGCACCGGCACCAAGGAAGGCTGCGCCGAAGGTGACTGCGGTGCCTGCACCGTCGTGATCGGCGAAATCGACGCGCAGGGCGCGCTGCGACTGGCACCGGTCAACGCCTGCATCCAGTTCCTGCCCACGCTCGACGGCAAGGCGCTGTTCACGGTGGAGGACCTCGCGCCGCTGGCCGGCGGCCGGCCACACCCGGTGCAGCAGGCGATGGTCGACTGCCACGGCTCGCAGTGCGGTTTCTGCACCCCCGGCATCGTGATGTCGCTGTTCGCCACCTACGAGCGCCACCAGGCCTGCGGCACACGCGCCTCGCGCCAGCAGCTCGCCGACGATCTCTCGGGCAACCTGTGCCGCTGCACCGGCTACCGGCCCATCCTCGACGCGGGCGAGCAGATGTTCGCCGCCGAGCCGGTGCGGCTGGACCGCGAGGCGGTGGCGGCGTCGCTGCAGGTGCTGCGCCGCGACCCGCCACTTCACTACGAGGCCGGCGGCGCACACTTCCACGCGCCGCGCTCGCTCGAAGATCTCGCCGCGCTGCGCGAGGCCCGGCCCGACGCGCGGCTGCTGGCCGGCAGCACCGACGTCGGCCTGTGGGTGACCAAGCAGTTCCGCCCGCTCGGCGACATCGTCTGGATCGGCGCCGTCGAGGCGCTGCGCCGCGTCGAGCGGCGTGACGGCGTGCTGTCGATCGGCGCCGGGGCGTCGCTGGAGGAGGCCTGGCGCGCCCTGGTGCGGGAGTGGCCGCCGCTGCAGGACCTGTGGCTGCGCTTCGCCTCGCTGCCGGTGCGCGAGGCCGGCACGATGGGCGGCAACGTCGCCAACGGCTCGCCCATCGGCGACTCGGCGCCGGTGCTGATGGCTCTGGACGCCACCATCGTGCTGCGCAAGGGCACTCACGTGCGGCGCATGAAGCTGGCCGAGTTCTACGTCGACTACATGAAGAACCGGCTGGAGAGCGGCGAATTCGTGCAGGCGCTGGAGGTGCCGTTGCCGGACGCGGCGACCACGGTGCGTGCCTACAAGATCAGCAAGCGCTTCGACTGCGACATCTCGGCGGTGTGCGCCGGCCTGGCGGTGACGCTGGACGACGCCGGCACGGTCACGGCGGCGCGCCTGGCCTTCGGCGGCATGGCGGCCACGGTGCGCCACGCCCGCGGCGCCGAGGCAGCGATCACCGGCCGGCGCTGGGACCGCGCCGCGCTCGAGGCGGCGCAGGCCGCGCTGGCTGCCGACTTCACCCCGCTGTCGGACATGCGCGGCAGCGCCGCCTTCCGCGCCCGCGTGGCGCGCAACCTGCTCGAGCGCTTCTGGCTCGAGACGCGGCCCGATGATCCGCTGGCGGCCGAGGCACTGAGCGTCTTCGTCACGCCGGCGCGCGCCGGCGCCTGACCGCAGCCCGATCGCCACTCAGGGGAGCACGCCGCATGAACAAGCCCGTCGACGCGCCGCTGGCCGGTGCCACGTTCACGCAGGTCGGCCTGTCGCGACCGCACGAGTCGGCGCACCTGCACGTCGCCGGTGCCGCGCCCTACTGCGACGACCTGCCGGAACTCGCCGGCACGCTGCACTGCGCACTCGGGCTGTCGCCCGTCGCGCACGGCATCCTGAAGTCGGTCGACCTCGATCGCGTCCGGGCGATGCCCGGGGTGGTCGACGTCTTCACGGCGAAGGACATCCCGGGCGACAACGAGTGCGGCTCGATCGTCAAGGACGACCCCATCCTCGCCGGCGAGCCGGGCGCGACGCTGCGCCACGCCGGCCAGCCGGTGTTCGCCGTGGTGGCGCGCACGCGCGAGGCGGCCCGGCGCGCCGCCGCGCTGGCGCGCGAGGTGATCGCCGCCGACCCGCTGCCGGCCGTGATGACGCCACAGCAGGCCCACGCCGCCGGGCAGTACGTCGTGCCGCCGATGCACATGACCCGCGGCGACGCGCGCACGGCGATCGATCGCGCGCCCATGCGGCTGGCGGCCACCTTCGACGTCGGCGGCCAGGAGCACTTCTACCTCGAGGGGCAGGTCTCGTACGCGGTGCCCACCGAGAACGGCGGCATGAAGGTCTGGTGCTCGACCCAGCACCCCAGCGAGATGCAGCACCTGGTCGCGCACGCGCTGCACCGGCCTTCGCATGCGGTGCACGTGGAATGCCGGCGCATGGGCGGCGGCTTCGGCGGCAAGGAGTCGCAGTCGGCCCTGTTCGCCTGCGTGGCGGCGGTGGCGGCAGCGCGGCTCGGGCGCCCGGTCAAGCTGCGACTGGACCGCGACGACGACTTCGTCGTCACCGGCAAGCGGCACTGCTTCCACTACGAGGCCGAGGTGGGCCACGACGGCGAGGGGCGCATCCTCGGCGCCGAGCTGACCATGGTCTCGCGCGCCGGCCACTCGGCCGACCTGTCGGGCCCGGTGATGACCCGGGCGATGTGCCACTTCGACAACACCTACTGGCTGCCCGACGTCGCCATCCACGGCTATTGCGGGCGCACGAACACGCAGAGCAACACCGCCTTCCGCGGCTTCGGCGGCCCGCAGGGCGCATTCGCCGCGGAGTACCTGATCGACTCCATCGCCCGCCGCCTGGGCCGCGACCCGCTGGACGTTCGGCGGCTCAACTTCTACGGCACCCACGAGCGCAACGTCACGCCCTACGGGCAGACGATCGACGACAACGTCATCGAGCCGCTGGTCGCCGAGCTCGAGCGCAGCTGCGACTACCGGGCCCGCCGGACGGCGATCGCGGCCTTCAACGCCGCCAGCCCGGTACTGAAGAAAGGCCTGGCGCTGACGCCGGTGAAGTTCGGCATCTCGTTCAACGTGGTGCACCTGAACCAGGCCGGCGCGCTGGTGCACGTCTACACCGACGGCTCGGTGCTGGTGAACCACGGCGGCACCGAGATGGGCCAGGGCCTGAACACCAAGGTGGCCATGGTGGTGGCGCATGAGCTCGGCCTGCCCTTCGAGGCCGTGCGCGTGACGGCCACCGACACGCAGAAGGTGGCCAACACCTCGGCCACGGCCGCGTCGACCGGCAGCGACCTCAACGGCAAGGCGGCGCAGGACGCGGCGCGCCGCATCCGCGAGCGCCTGGCCGAATTCGCTGCCGGCCGCCACGGCGGCACGGCGGCCGAGGTGCGTTTCGCCGCCGGCCACGTGCACGTGGCCGGCCACAGCCTGCCCTTCGCCGACCTGGTGAACCAGGCGTACCTGTCCCGCGTGCAGTTGTGGAGCGACGGCTTCTACGCCACTCCGGGCCTGTCGTGGAGCCGCGAGACCATGCAGGGGCGGCCCTTCTACTACTTCGCCTACGGCGCGGCCTGCAGCGAGGTGCTGCTGGACACGCTGACCGGCGAGTGGAAGCTGCTGGCCGCGCACGTGCTGCACGACGTCGGCGCCTCGCTGAACCCGGCCGTCGACATCGGCCAGGTCGAGGGCGCCTTCATCCAGGGCATGGGCTGGCTGACGATGGAGGAACTGGTCTGGCACCCGAAGTCGGGCGCGCTGTGGACGCACGCGCCCAGCACCTACAAGGTGCCCACCGCCAATGACTGCCCGCCGGTGTTCGACGTGCGCCTGTTCGACCGCCCCAACGCGAAGGACAGCATCCACCGCAGCAAGGCGGTCGGCGAGCCGCCGCTGCTGCTGCCGTTCTCGGTGTTCTTCGCGATCCGCGACGCGATCTCGGCGGCGGGCGGCCACCGCGCCGACCCTCCGCTGCGCGCGCCGGCCACCGGCGAGGCCATCCTCGACGCCCTGGACGCCGTGCGCCACGGCGCCGGCGGATGACCCTCGGCCTGCGCGAGGCCGCGCGGGCGTGGCGCGCCGCGGGCCGGCCGGCGGTGGTGGTGGAGGTCGCCGAGGCCCGCGGCTCGGTCCCGCGCGAGGCGGGCACGCGCATGCTGGTGGCGGCCGACGAGGTGCGGGGCACGATCGGCGGCGGCCACCTCGAACTGGCGGCCATCGCGTCGGCGCGCCGCCTGCTGGCCGGCGAGGACGTGCCGCGCCAGCCGCACTTCCCGCTCGGGCCGGCGCTGGGCCAGTGCTGCGGCGGGGCGGTGACGCTGCGCCTGCAGCCGCTGGCCGAGGCAGACCCCGCGGCCTGGGGCGCACCGGCGCCGCGCTTCGCGCTGCAGCTCTACGGCGCCGGCCACGTCGGCCGGGCCATCGTGCACCTGCTCGAGGGCATCCCGTGCCGCGTCACCTGGATCGACGAGCGCGAGGACGAGTTCCCCCACCAAGCCACGGCGCCGCACGTCGAGCGCCTGTGTGTCGAGCCGGTCGAGGCCGAGGTGCGCCAGGCGGCGCCTGGCGATTTCTTCCTCGTGCTCACGCACAGCCACGACCTGGACCTGCGCATCACCGAGGCCGTGCTGCGGCGCGGCGACTTCGGCTTCCTGGGGCTGATCGGTTCGCGGACCAAGCGCGCGCGCTTCCTCCACCGCCTCGAGGCCCGGGGCATCGCGCCCGCGGTGCTGACGCGCATGACCTGCCCGATAGGCGTGCCGGGCATCGAGGGCAAGGAACCCGAGGTGATCGCGGTGGCCGTGGTGGCGCAGCTGCTGCTTGCGGCGGGTGGCGGCCGCTGAACGCAGGCGGCGGCTGCGCCCCGGGCGAACTCAGAACCGGTGAAGCGAGGGATCGCGCCCGCGATACCCGTCTTCACGGGTCTTCAGGCCCCGCCGGCGATCTCGCGCAGCGCCGGCAGGTCGAGCACCTGCACGGTGTAGCCGGCCACGGCGATGACATCGCGCCGCGACAGCGTGCGCATCAGGCGCGACAGCGTCTCGGGGGTGATCGCCAGCTGAGAGGCGATGTCGCGCTTGCGCTCGCCGAGGCGGACCACGCCGCATCGCCCGGACGGATCGGTGGGCGTGCAGCGCTGCAGCAGCCAGGCCGCGAAGCGCGCCGGCGCGTCCTTGTGCATCAGCTCGTGGGTGTTGACCGACAGACGCTGCACCTCGCGCGCGAGACGGACGATCAGCCGCTGCGCCAGCTGCGGGTACGCCGCGACGTGCTGCCCGAGCATCTCGCGAGGCAACTCGACGACCACCGACTCGGCGGTGGCCACCGCGTCGATGGCGTGGCACCCCTCGAGCCAGGCCGAGGCCAGATCGAGCCAGCCCGGCGAGCGCACGGGGCGCTCGACGTGGAAGACGCCATCGGGGGTGCGGTAGCCCAGCGCCGCCTCGCCGCTGCGCAGCGCGACCAGCGAAGCCGCCATCTCGTCATGACCGAAGATCGCGTCGCCGGAGACGACGGTCCGCACGCGCGCGACGGCGGCCAGGACCTGCAGTTCGGCAGCACTCAGCGCTGGCGTGCCCAGCAGCGTGTTCCAGACCCGGGCCTCTGCGCTGGCGGGGTCATCGCCCAGGCTGCGGCGGGCCAGGGTGGCGAAGGGTTCGAGCCGGCGGTGAGCGCCGGCCTGGGGCGGCCGCTCCGCGACGATGACGCCGACATCCTGCGGGTGGGAGTGGTGTTGCATGGGCATGTGGGGCATCAGCCCTGATGGCCACTGCACTGTCCCCCAGAGCACCGCAGACATGCTTGCGCCAGATCAAGCCCCTCGGACGGGCACCCCGCCCCCGGGCGGCGCCGACGCGAAGGCTTGAGTCAGCACAGATCGCGCGCAGGCTGCGCGCCCGCTTCGCGAGATGCGGTCAGGTCACCAGCAAGGCCCGGAAGTCGTTGACGTTGGTGAAGGTCGGCCCGGTCACCACCAGGTCACCCAGCGCCTGGAAGAAGCGGTAGGCGTCGTTGCGGTCCAGCATCTCGGCCGGCTTGATGCCCAGCGCCGCGGCACGCGCCAGCGTGTCGGGCGTGACGATCGCGCCGGCGTTGTCCTCGATGCCGTCGATGCCATCGGTGTCGGCCGCCAGCACGTGCACCCTGGCCTCGCCCTGCAGCGCGATGGCGCAGCCGAGCAGGAACTCGGTGGCACGGCCGCCGCGCCCGCCGCGGGACTTCACGGTCACCGTGGTCTCGCCGCCGGAGAGGATCACGCACGGCGCCGTGAACGGCTGGCCACGCCGCGCGACCGCGCGCGCCAGCGCCGCGTGGACCTTCCCGACCTCACGGCTCTCGCCCTCGATCTCGTCGGACAGGATGTGCGCCTGCAGCCCCGCCTGCCGGGCCAGCGCCGCCGCCGCCTCCAGGCTGCCCCAGGGCGTGGCGATCATCCGCACCTCGTGGCCGGCGAAAGCCGGGTCGCCCGGCTTCGGGGTCTCGAAGGCGCCGCTGGCCAGGCCGGCCTCGGCCGCCGGCGGCAGCGCGATGCCGTAGCGCCGGCAGATCGCCAGCGCGTCGGCACAGGTGGTGGCATCGGGCACCGTGGGGCCGCTGGCAATGACGCCGGGCTCGTCGCCCGGCACGTCGCTGATCAGCAGAGTGACCACGCAGGCGGGGGCGCACAGCGCCGCCAGCCGGCCGCCCTTGATGGCCGAGAGGTGCTTGCGCACGCAGTTCATCTCGTCGATGGCCGCACCGCTGGCCAGCAGCGCCTTGTTGACGGCCTGCTTCTGGTCGAGCGTCAGGCCCTCGGCCGGCATGGTCAGCAGCGCCGAGCCGCCGCCCGAGACGAGCGCGAGCACCAGGTCGTCCGGGCCCAGCCCGCGGACCAGCCCGGCCATCCGGGCCGTGGCCTGCAGCCCGGCGGCGTCGGGCACGGGATGCGCGGCCTCGACGACCTCGATGCGTCCCGGCCGCGCACGCCAGGCCGGCGGCACGTGGTCGTAGCGCGTGATCACCAGGCCCGACAAAGGTGCGTCGGCCGGCCACAGCGCGTCGACCGCCGCCGCCATCGCACCGCCGGCCTTGCCGGCACCGATCACGACGGTGCGCCCACGCGCGGGCGGTGGCGGCAGGTGGCTGCCGATCACCTCGGCCGGCAGCGCGCGCGCGACGGCGGCGTCGTAGAGCGCGCGCAGGAAGCCACGCGGGTCGGTCGCAGGCGCGGGCACGGGACGGGTGGTGTTCATCTCCCCATTATCGGGAGCGCGCCGCGGCGACAGCGGCGCGCGCCACGTCGAAGCAGCTTTGCCTGCAGCACATGCAGCCGGGCCCGGCGGCCCCGCCCTCGCGGCTTCTCAGCGCTCGCGCATCGCCTCGCGGCTCTTGACCATCGGCAGCAGCAGGAAGTCCAGCACCGAACGCTGGCCGGTACGGATCTCCACGCTGCCGGTCATGCCGGGGATCAGCGGCAGGCTGCGTTCGCCGGCCTGCAGCACCGGCGCGTCGGCACGCACCAGGGCGCGGTACCAGGTCTCGCCGCCGGCCTTGTCGCCGTCGGTCAGGGCATCGGGACTGATCGAGGCGACCGTGCCCTTGAGGCCGCCGTAGCTCACGTAGTCGTAGGCGCTGAGCTTGACCTCCACGGCCTGCCCGACCTGGACGAAGCCGATGTCCGCCGGGCGGATGCGGGCCTCGACCAGCACCTTGTCGCCCAGCGGCACGATCTCGAGCACCGGCGCGCCCGGGGCCACGACGCCGCCGGTGGTGCCGATGCGAACCTGCTTGACCACGCCGCGCAGCGGCGAGCGCAGCACCGTGCGCTCGACGGCGTCTTCCCTGGCGACGAGCTGCTCGTCCAGCACCGACAGCTCGGTGCGCTGGCGCGCCAGATCGCTGCTGGCTTCCAGGCGGAAGCGGTTGATGCGTTCCTGGACGCCGAGCTGCAGCTCGTTGACCTGGCGGCGCAGCCGCATCACCTCGACCTCGCTCATCAGGCCCTGGGCCGACATGCCCTCGGCCACGGCAAGCTCGCGCTGCACCAGCTCGATGCTGCGCCGCTGGCTCTCGACGGCCTCCTGCAGCGCGCGCTGGCGTGCGCGCCAGGCGGTGGTCTCGGCCTCGACCACGCGGCGCGCCGAAGCCACGTCGGGCGGGAAGGCCAGCGGCCCGCCGCCGGACTCGGCCTCCAGGCGCGCCACGGCAGCACGCAGCGCGATGCGCCGGGCCTGCGTCTCGGCCTGCTGCGAGCCCAGTCGCGTCGGGTCCAGCGTGGCCAGCGCCTGGCCAGGCTCCACCGCGTCGCCCTCGCGCACGTGCAGTTGCGCCAGGATGCCGCCCTCCAGGCTCGCGATGACCTGCTCGCGCCCGTCGGGCACGATGCGGCCCGGCGCCTTGGCGACGATGTCGAGCTTCGCGAAACCTGCCCAGATGCCCGCCACCACGAGGAAGGCGAGCATCAGGTACACGGCCCACATCGCAGCCGGCGCCGGCTCGACGACCCGCGCGCCGGCCAGCGGGCTGACGTAGGCAAGATCGCCGGGTTGCAGCGCGGCGGCGGAGGTTGGCGAGCGGCGAAGCAGATTCATCCGGGGGTCACACCGTGGCGTCGCGAGCGACGGGTTGCGCGCTGGGGTGCATCACGAGATTGCCGGACTGGGTGGCCGCCGGAGGCACGCCGCGCAGGGCCGCGAGCACCTGGTCGCGGGGGCCGTCGAGCACGACGCGACCGCCGTCCACCACCACGATCCGCCGCACCAGTTCCAGCACGGCGGGCCGGTGCGTCACCATCACCAGCGTGCGCCCGCCGCTTGCACGGTCGAGCTGGCGCAGGAAGGCGTTCTCGGATTGCGCGTCCATGGAGCTGGTGGGCTCGTCCATCAGCAGGATGCGCGGCTCGGTGACCAGGCAGCGCGTCAGCGCCACGAGCTGGCGCTGGCCGCCCGACAGCAGCGAGCCGGCCTCGCCGACCGGCAGGTCCCAGCCCAGCGGGTGCGCGGCGACCAGACGGTCCAGGCCGGTCAGGCGCGCGACCTCGGCCAGGCGTGCCGGGTCGGCGGCCGGGCGGTCGAGCAGCACGTTGTCGCGCAGCGTGCCGTCGAAGAGGCGGGGGTCCTGGCCGACGAAGCCCACCGCGGCGCGCCAGTCGGCGGGGTCGATCTGGCGCAGGTCGACGCCGTCGGCGTCGACACGGCCCTCGGTCGGCTGGTACAGGCCCGCGGCCAGGCGCAGGATGGTGGACTTGCCCGAGCCGATGCGCCCGAGGATCGCGACCCGCTCGCCGGGCTCGAAGGCCAGCGTCACCGCCCGCAGCACCTTCGGTGCCTGCGCCGGGTCGGCGTGCGGGTAGGCGAATCCCACCTCGTGCAGCGCCAGGCGGCCCGAGACCTGAGGGCGCACCACGTAGCTGCGCGAGGCGTCGCGGTCGGTGGGCTGCTGCATCACGCGGTCCAGCGCCTTCATCGCGGCGCGGGCACCCTGGTAGCGCATCGCCAGCATCACCACGCTGGCCAGCGGCGCCACGGCACGCCCGCCGAACATGACGCAGGCGATCAGCGCGCCCGCGGTGACCAGCTTCTGGTCGATCAGGTAGACGCCCACCACCAGCATCACCAGGGTGACGAGCTGCTGGGAGACGGACGAGATGTTCATCGCCCAGCTGGTCATGGTGCGCGAGCGCAGCGCCGTCTCGGCGGCGGCGGCGGTGGTCTGCTCGTAGCGGCGCAGGAAGCGACCCTGCGCGCCCGCGGCCTTCAGGTCCTCGATGCCTTCGACGGCCTCGACCAGCACGCCCTGCAGGTCGGCCTGCTGCTTCATGTTGGCCGTCATCGCGCGGCGCAGCGCACCCTGGATCGCCAGCGCCACCACCAGCAGTGCCGGCACGGCGAACACCAGCACCCAGCCCAGCGGCCCGCCGATCACGAAGGCCATCGCGATGAAGATGACGATGAACGGCAGGTCCGACAGTGCCGACAGCGTGGCCGAGGCGAAGAATTCGCGCACGACCTCCACCTGCGCCAGCGTGTGCGCGTAGGCCCCCGCCGACGCCGGCCGGTGCTCCATGCGCACCGCCAGGGTGTGGCGGAACAGGATCGAGCCGAGCAGCAGGTCGACCTTGCGGCCTGCGACGTCGATCAGGTAGGCGCGCAGCTGTCGCGCCAGCAGGTCAAACACCACCGCGATGCCGCCGGCCGCAGCCAGCGTCCACAGCGTGACCCAGGCCTTGTGCGGGATCACCTTGTCGAACACCACCGAGGTGACCAGGCCGGTGACGAGCATCAGCACGTTCGACAGCAGCGCCGCCAGCAGCGCCGCGCGGTAGTAGGGGACGAAGCGGCGCAGCGTGCCCCAGAGCCAGTGCGCGGCCGGCTCGTCCGCCGAGGCACCGTCGAGGCCGCCAGTGGCCACCAGGCGCGGCGTGGCCACGAGCACCTCGCCGGTGGCCAGGCGCTGGAGTGCATCGGCGCCGACGAGGCAGGGCACGGCGTCGGCACCCGGCACCAGCACCTCGAACTGCGTCGCGGGCTTGCCCTCGTCGGCAGGGGTAGCGTCGTGACGCGACACCACGACCAGCGCTCCGCCGTCGCGGGTGGGCAGTACGGCCGGCAGCAGCAGCGGGTGCAGCTCGGCCACGCCACGCCGCAGCACGGCCGCGTCGTAGCCGGCCTCGGCCAGCGCACGCGCGGCCAGGGCGGGCTGCAGGGCGCCGGCCAGCGGCAGGCCCGCGAGCAGCGCGCCGGGGCTGCGCTCGCGCCCGTGGTGGCGCGTCAGCCAGGCGATGGCCAGCGCCAGCGGCTGGTCCTCGGCGCGCGGCGGCACCGCGCCCTGGGCGGCGGCCTCGTCGGTGGCGGCGAGCGGATCCACGATCGTGGCGCCGTGGTCAGCCCGCCCGGTGCGCGAGCGCGAGGCGCTCGAACTCGGCCTCGATGTCGCGCACGATCCGCGGGATGTCGAACAGCGGCGTCTGGCGGCCGTGCTCGGCGAGGTAGCGCTTGTACGAGGCCACGCGCAGCGGCTGGCGGCCGAGGTCGACGGCCAGCTTCTCGTAGTCGGCCAGGCTGTCGGTCACCAGGTCGGGCAGGCCGACGGCGTTGAGCAGGCTGCCCGCCATGCGCGAGATGTAGGTGCGCCCGGCGCGCGTGACGATGGGCGTGCCCATCCACAGCGCGTCGCTGGCGGTGGTGCCGGCGTTGTACGGGAAGGTGTCGAGCACGAGGTCGGCGAGCTGGAAGCGGGCCAGGTACTCGGCCGGCGAGACGCGGGGCGCGAAGATCAGTCGCGCCGGCTCGACCCCGTGCGTGGCGGCGCGCGCGAGCATGTTGGCGCGCGCCGTGTCGTTGTCGGCCAGCAGCCACAGCACGCTGCCCGGCACCTGGCGCAGGATGCGCATCCAGGCGTCGAACATCTCGTCGGTGAACTTGAAGTTGTTGTTGAACGAGCAGTAGACGAAGGCGTCCTCGGGCAGGCCGTAGGTGGCGCGCAGCGGCCGTGGCGCCACCTCGCGCTGGCGGTCGCTGACCTGGTAGCAGTGCGGCAGGTAGATCGGCTTCTCGGTGCAGTAGGGCAACAGGGCCTCGGGCATCGCGAAGCGGTCGGCGATCATCCAGTCCACGCCGGGAAGCGCCGAGGTGCCGGGCAGGCCCAGGTAGCCCACCTGCACCGGCGCCGGGCGGTGGCCGAGGATGGCCGGGCGCGCGCCCTGGGTGATGCCTTGCAGGTCCACCAGCACGTCGATGCCGGCCTGGGCGATGAGGCGGGCGGCGGTGAAGTCGTCGACGCCGGCCAGGCGCACGTGGTGGTCCACCGCCCTGAGGATGCGCTGGCGCTGCGGCGAGTTCGACTCGGGCGTCCAGCAGAAGGCGTGCACCTCGAAGCGGCTGCGGTCGTGCAGCTCGAACAGCTCGGGGGTCAGCAGGCCCACGGCGTGGTGGTGCAGGTCGCCGGAGAGGTAGCCGATGCGGATGCGGCCGCTGCGCGGCGGCATCTGCGAGTGCAGCGGCTTCGCGGGCGGCTTGGGCACGCGCTCGTGGACGAAGCGCATCGCCGCCATCAGCTGCACGGCCGGGTCGTCGGTCACGCTCATCATCGCCAGCGGCGAGGTGCCGACCAGCAGGTCGTTGGGCGTGACATCGCCCACCGGCTGGTACCAGGGCCAGGCGCACTGGCGCTGGCGCACGTGCACGTAGTGCTGGATGACGTCGTACTGCCTGGGGCGCAGTTCCAGGCTGCGCCGCATCATGGCCTCGGCCTCGGGGTAGCGCTTGAGCGACTCCAGCAGGCGGGCGCTGTTGTTCAGTGCGTGCAGGCGCAGGTCGAGGTCGCTGTCGCTGCCGGACGCCGTGTCGGCGATGACCTGCGCCCACTCGGCCAGCGCGCCGGCGCCGTCGCCGCGGCGCTCGAGCAGGTGGCCCAGGTTGAGGCGCGCCGGCGGGAAGCCGGGGCGCAGTTCCAGCGCCTGGCGGTAGCAGGCCTCGGCCTCGGCGTGGCGGTTCAGCCCGCCCAGCAGCGTGCCGCGGTTGAAGCAGGCGACGTGGCGCAGCGGCGAGTCGCTGCCCTCGATCCAGGCGCCGTAGAGGTCGACCGCGGCCTCGGTGCGGCCGGCGGCCTGCAGTTGCGCGGCGCGCTCGAGCAGGTCCTGGATGGCGAGCCGGCCACCGCGGGCGGCGTCGAGCAGCGGGGCGAGGTCGGACGCAGGCGAGGCGGCGGTGCGGACGGCGGTGGCGGAATCCATGCGGGAGCCTTCCGGGCGGATCTGGACGGGGATGTCCGATCCTAGGCAGGGGCCATGCGGGCAAAGCTCGCAACAGCGGGGGGAATGGCCCGCTGATCGGGGCTTGCTCAGACAACGCCGGGGCGGAGCCGCTGGAATCTCCCAGGCGCGCAGCTCCGGCTCAGCCCGCTGGAGGGGTGCCGACGCGCCCCCCAGCCCAGTTCCGGCCGATCAGCGCGCCAGCGCCGGCTGCCAGGGGGTGATGGCGGCCAGTTCCGCCGCGAGGACGTCGCGGACGCGGGCCATCTCGTAATCCGCCTGCAGGCCCATCCAGAACTCGGCGCTGGTGCCGAAGTAGCGCGCCAGACGCATGGCGGTGTCGGCCGTCACGGCGCGTCGCTCGCGCACGATGTCGTTGATGCGCGGGGCCGGCACGTGCAGCGCCAGGGCCAGCGCATGCGCGCTCAAGCCCATGGGCTGCAGGAATTCTTCGCGCAGCACCTCGCCCGGGTGGATGGGGCGCATGCCGCTGGGGGGGGCATCCATGGCGGGCTCCTGTCAGTGGTAGTCGACGATCTCCACGTCCAGGGCGTTGCCGTCCTCGAACCGGAAGCACACCCGCCACTGGTCGTTGACGCGGATGCTGTACCGCCCGGCACGGTCACCCTTGAGCAACTCCAGGCGATTGTTCGGCGGCACGCGCAGGTCGTCGAGCCGGGTGGCCCGGTGCAGCATCTGCAGTTTGCGCTCGGCCACGCCACGCACGTGAACCCAGCGCGCCACGGGTCGCCCGGCGAACAGCGCCGCAGTGTCCTTGCACCTGAACGCCTTGATCACACGGGCACGATATAACGCCAGACGTTAAACGTCAAACGGTCACGTCTGCCCTTCGTCGTCGATCGCCCACCCCCCACGTCCCGGACGGGCGAAGCGGACGCTTCGCCCTCACCGCCCAGCCGCGAGCGGGAGCACCTCGCCCGCCCGCCCCCGCGCGCGCATCGCCTCGGCCCAGCCGACGGCCAGCACCTGTTCGTCGAACACGGCCAGCAGGTGGTCCAGATCGCGGTAGGTGAGCACCTGCTTCACCCACGGGTAGCGCTGGAAGTGCTCGAACATGGCCCAGCCCCGGGTGCCCTCCTTCAGGATGGGCAGCACCGGCACCGAGGGCAGGAAGGGCACGATATGCGAGAGTTCCTGCGGGATGCTGCGGGCGTCGCTCAGGTCGGCCACCACGAAGCAGGCCATGTGCGCCAGCGCACCCACGGTCTCGGTCAGGCTGCGCGAGCCCGGGCGGTCGAAGTCGAACAGCATAGGCACGAAGCCGCGCGCCACCAGGTGCCGGCGCAGCGCCTCCAGCACGCGCTTGTGGCCGGGCGTGAAGCGGCCGAGCAGCAGCACGGTGCGGTCGGAGATGCCGTCGATGGCGTCGCCGATGCGCGGGTTGTCCAGCAGCACGAAGAGGAACTGCGCGGCATCCAGCCGGTCGACGGTGATCGCCGGCGCGCCGGGGTCGGCCTGCACCAGCATGCCGCGCTGGCTGCGCGGCGTGCCCTTCAGGCCCCACAGCCCCGCCCCGTAGAGCTCGCAGGCGTCGAGCACGGCACCGGAAACGTCGGCACCGGCCATCGCCACGTGGCGCAGCACGGCACCCGTCAGGTCGGCGTCGCGCAGGTCGGCCTTGCGCAGGCTGGCCCCGCGCAGGTCGGCACCCGCCAGCCTGGCGCGCTGCAGGCTGGCCTCGGACAGGCGCACCTTGTACATGCGCGCCTCGCGCAGGTCGGCGTCGGAGAGGTCGAAGCCGTGCAGGTCCAGCCGCTCCAGCCGCGCGCGGCGCAGGTCGGGGCGGACGTCCTCGCCGGCGGCCCGGCGCTCGCGCCGCCACGAGTTCCAGCTGCGGCGCCCTTCGCGCAGGCGTGCGAGGAGTTCCCGATCGGCCATGCGCCGCATGCTAAGGCCGCGGGCCGCGAGAGCAAAATGCGCCGCACCCGAGGACGAATCGACAAGGAGACCCGCGATGAACCTGCACGCCAAGCTGCGCCAGCGCGCCGCCGAAGGGCGCCCCGTGCGCGTCGGCCTGATAGGCGCCGGCAAGTTCGGCTCGATGTACCTCGCCCAGGTGCCGCGCACCCCGGGCGTGCACCTCGTGGGCATCGCCGATCTCTCGCCCGACGGCGCGCGCCGCAACCTCGAGCGCGTGGGCTGGGAGCCGGCCCGGGTGCGCGCCGCAAGCCTGGAGCAGGCGCTGGACGAGGGCACGACTCACGTCGGCGACGACTGGCAGGCGCTGGTGCGCCACCCGGCGATCGACGTCGTGGTCGAGTGCACCGGCGCGCCGATCGCGGCCGTCGACCACATCCTCGAGGCCTTCGCGCACGGCAAGCACGTGGTCAACGTGACGGTCGAGGCCGACGCCTTCTGCGGCCCGTTGCTGGCGCGCCGCGCCGAGGCCGCGGGCGTGGTGTATTCGCTGGCCTTCGGCGACCAGCCGGCGCTGATCTGCGACCTGGTGGACTGGGCGCGCACCTGCGGCTTCCCGGTGGTGGCCGCCGGGCGCGGCCACAAGTGGCTGCCGCACTTCAGCGAAAGCACCCCCGAGACGGTGTGGGGCCACTACGGCCTGACGCCCGAGCAGGCGGCGCGCGGCGGCCTGAACCCGAAGATGTTCAACAGCTTCCTGGACGGCAGCAAGCCGTCCATCGAGAGCACGGCGGTGGCCAACGCCACCGGACTGGACGTGCCCTCCGACGGCCTGACCTACCCGCCTGCGAGCGTCGAGGACATCCCCTTCGTGACGCGCCCGCGCAGCGAGGGCGGCCACCTCGAGAAGAAGGGCATGGTCGAGGTCGTCAGCTCGCTGGAGACCGACGGCCGCCGCATCGGCTACGACATCCGCATGGGCGTGTGGGTGACGGTCGAAGGCGAGACCGAGTACATCCGCAACTGCTTCGAGGAGTACAACGCCCACACCGACCCGAGCGGCCGCTACTTCACGCTCTACAAGCGCTGGCACCTGATCGGCCTGGAGGTCGGTGTCTCTGTGGCCAGCGTGGCGCTGCGCGGCGAGCCCACGGGCGTGGCCACGTGCTGGAACGCCGACGTGGTGGCCACGGCCAAGCGCGACCTGGAGCCCGGCGAGATGCTCGACGGCGAAGGCGGCTACACGGTCTGGGGCAAGCTGCTGCCGGCCACGACGTCACTGGCGGTGGGGGGCAGCGGCGGGCTGCCGCTCGGGCTGGCGCACGGCATCAAGGTGTTGCGCCCGGTGCGCAAGGGGCAGAGCCTGTCCTGGGACGACGTGGCCGTGGACACCACGACGCGCGCCTACGCCCTGCGCCGCGAGATGGAGGCGATGTTCGGCCGCTGAGAGCCTGAGAGTCTTTCCCCCATGCCCGCCTTGCACCCCAAAACACCCCGTCTCGTCGTTGCAAATCCGCGCCATAGCCCGAGCTATGGCTGTGGTTTGCGCCTAGATACGGGGCGTCTTGGCGCGCCTTTCGGCCACGGCGGAAAAACTCTCAGGCTCTGAGGCCGCACGCCGCGTCCCCGGCCGGGGGCACGGCGCGCGCGCCGGCCTCACTTGCCCTGCATCCGCGCCATGTAGTCCAGCAGCGCGACGATGCGCCCGCGCACGTACCACTCGGGCTGCGCCGCCGTGGACGGCTGGGACAGCGCCTGGGCACGGTAGTCGGCGCCCCAGATGGGCATCTCGCGCGAGCCGTGCGGGCCGATGTCGGTCGAGCTGCGACCGTCGACCATCTCCCACACCAGCTGGGTCGGGAATGCGCCGCCGTTGCGCTGGGCCAGGGTGGTGAGGTCCGAAGGCGCCTTGGTGAGGAACTGCCGCAGGCGCCCGTCGCCCTTGCCGGTGATGCCGTGGCAGGTGGCACAGTTGCTCTCGTACTCGAGCCGGCCCAGGTCGACCGTGCCCTGTTGTGCCCATGCCGCGACCGACAGCAGCGCCAGGGCTGCGCCAAGACCCGCATTGATCTTCTTCGTCATCGTCTGCTCCTCGTCCGAATAGGGTCCCGGGGCATCTCGAGTCCCGGGAACTGCAGTGGTCCGGCGGCGAGCCGCTGCCAGCCACGTGCCTATGCTGCTACGGGTATGGAGACAGGAGTTGACACACCTCAAGCAGACGAGACCAGCGCGCGCAGCACCGGCAGCGAGTCGGCCTCGTGCAGCGGCTTGTCGCGGCGGATGCGCAGCATGCGCGGGAAGCGCACGGCGATACCGCTG
>JBILNT010000258.1:0-3685 GCA_044374875.1 Rubrivivax sp. | reverse complement strand
CTGGCCATCGCGCCGGACTCCCCGCTCGACCGGATCGCGCGCGAACGCCTGTCCACGGTCTACATGCCGGGCTGGAAGCTGACGATGCTGCCCGACGAGGTGGTGCAGGCCTACACCCTTCTGGAGGGCCGCGACTGCCCTGCCGTGAGCCTGTACGTCACCTTCGACGAGGCCACGCTCGAGCAGAAGTCCTTCGAGACGCGGCTGGAGCGGGTGCGCATCGCCAGCAACCTGCGTCACGACCAGCTGGACGACGTCATCACCGAGGCCACGCTGGAGGGCCAGGCGAGCGCCGACTATCCGCACGCCGCCGAGCTGGCGTTCTGCTGGCGCCTGGCCCGTGCGCTCAAGGCGCGCCGCGAGCAGGTGCGCGGCAAGCCCGAGACCTTCAACCGTCCCGACTACACCTTCAGGCTCGAAGGGAACGCCGGCGAGCCCGACGGCCGCGAGCGCGTGACCATCGCCACGCGTCGGCGCGGCGCCCCGCTGGACCTGATCGTCGCCGAGGCCATGATCCTGGCCAACTGCACCTGGGGCGGCTGGATCGCCGAGTGCGGCGTGCCGGCCATCTACCGCAGCCAGGCCAGCATGCTGCCGGGGGTGAAGGTGCGAATGGGCACCAAGCCGCTGCCGCACGCCGGCATGGGTGTGCCGCAATACAGCTGGGCCACTTCGCCGCTGCGCCGCTATGTGGACCTGGCCAACCAGTGGCAGATCATCGCCTGCGCGCGGCATGGTCGCACCGCGGCGCTGGCGGCGCCGTTCCGCCCCAAGGACGCATCGCTGTTCTCGGTGATCTCGGCCTTCGACGCCGCCTATGCCGCGTACAACGACTTCCAGCACGGCATCGAGCGCTTCTGGACATTGCGCTGGCTGGAGCAGAACTCGGTCGGCGAGCTCGAGGCGGCAGTGATGAAGGACGGCCTGGTGCGCGCCGAGACCCTGCCCCTGGTGTTCCGCGTGCCGGGCACCGAGGGCATGCCACGCGGCACGCGGGTGCGCGTGCGCGTGGCCGGCACCGACCTGCTGACGCTGGACCTGCACGCCCAGCTGCTGCTGCGCCTGGGTGGCGAGGATGCCGCGGGTGCCGAGGATGCGGCGACCCTGGAGGGCGAGGAGGAGGTGGAGGCCAGCGGCCCGCTGCAACTCGCCATCGACGTCGACGAACCCCCGGCCGAGGCGGCAGCAGCCACCGCCTGACGCGCCCCCACGCCACCCATGAGCGCGCTGCGCCTGCCGAACCGGCCCTCTCCCGCCCGATGGCAGCCCACGCCCTTGCAGTGGGCGCTGCTGTTCTCGCTCGCCGTCCACGCGGCACTGCTGCTCGTGCGCTTCGCCGACCCCGAGCGCTTCGAGCGCTTCTTCCGCGACACCCCGCTGGAGGTGATCCTGGTCAACGCACGCTCGCAGGAGCCTGCGGATCAGGCGCAGGCCATCGCGCAGGCCAACCTGGCAGGCGGCGGCACGGCTGAAAGCGGCCGCGCCACGTCGCCCCTGCCGGCAGCCGCGACGATCGAGCTTGGCGACGCCACCGAGCAGGCGCACCGGCGCATCGAGCGCCTGCAGCAGCAGCAGGAGCAGTTGCTGGCGCAGATCCGCCGCGAAATGGCTGCGCTGCCGCCGCCGGATCCGGCGCGCGATGCCGGCAGCCCCGAGGAGCAGGCGCAGGAAGAACGCCGCCGCCAGCTGCTCAAGATGCTCGCCGAGATCGAGAAGCGCATCAACGACGAGAACGCCCGGCCGAAGAAGCGCTACATCAGCCCGGCCACGCGGGAGGCAGCGTATGCCATGTACTACGACGAGCTGCGCCGTCGCATCGAGGACCGCGGCACGCGCAACTTCCCCGAGTCCGGTGGCCGCAAGCTCTACGGCGAGCTGACGATGAACGTCACCGTCGACGCGGCCGGCAGGCTCGTCGACGCAGAGATCGTGCAGTCCTCGGGCTCGCGGCTGCTGGACCGGCAGGCCCTGACCATCGTCCAGGCGGCGTCCCCCTTCGGCGCGTTCAGCAGCGCGATGCGGCGCGAGACCGACCAGATCGTCGTCACCTCGCGCTTTCGGTTCACCCGCGACGACAACCTCGAGACCACGCAGCTCCGCTCACCGTGACGTCCCCTGCCCCGAGCCCCGCCGACCCGCACGCCCCGCCGGCCGCCGACCGCTACGCCGTGATCGGCAACCCCGTGGCGCACAGCCAGTCGCCCTTCATCCACGCCGAGTTCGCGCGCCAGACCGGGGAGGCGCTGGCCTATGACCGCGTGCTGGTGCCGCTGGACGGCTTCGCCGAGGCGGTGCGTGCGTTCGCGGCGTCCGGTGCGCGCGGCTGCAACGTCACGGTGCCCTTCAAGTTCGAGGTGCCCGCCCTCGCGGCGCGCCTGACGCCGCGCGCAGCACTGGCTCGCGCGGCCAACACGCTGCGCTTCGACCCCGACGGCTGGTTCGCCGACAACACCGACGGCGTCGGCCTGGTGCGCGACATCGAGGCCAACGAAGGCGTTCGGCTGGCGGGCCGGCGCGTGCTGCTGGTGGGCGCCGGCGGCGCGGCCGCGGGCGTGCTGGGGCCGCTGATCGACGCCAGGCCGGCGCAGGTGGTGGTGACGAACCGGACGGCGGCGCGGGCCGACGAGCTGGTCGACCGCCACCGTGGCTTGGCGACGGACCGCGGCGTGGCGCTCGCGGCCGCGCCGCTGGCCGACCCGGGCCGCGACTTCGACGTCGTCGTCAACGCCAGCAGCAGCAGCCTGCAAGGCGGCGGCTCGCCGGTGCCGGCCACGGTGCTGGCAGGCGGGGCGCTGGCGGTCGACCTGATGTACGGCGCCTCCGCCGCGCCCTTCCTCGCCTGGGCACGCGGTGCCCGGGCCTGCGACGGCCTGGGCATGCTCGTCGAGCAGGCCGCCGAGGCCTTCCACGTCTGGCGCGGCGTGCGGCCCGACACCGCGCCGGTGCTGCGCGCGCTGCGCCAGCGGCTGCTGGCGGCCGGCAGGTGAAGCGCACCACCGGGCGGGTCTGGCGCCACGCCGCGCGTCTCGTCGCGCTGCTGGCCATCGGTTTCGTCGCGCTGCAGCTGTTCTTCCTCGGCCGCATCGCCTTGATGATGGCGGTCGATCCGCAGTCGACCACCTTCCAGCGCAGCGAGGCGTGGCGGCTGGCAGTCGACAAGCGGCAGATCCCGTGGAGCCAGGAGTGGGTCGACTACGACCGCATCTCGCCGCACCTCAAGCGCGCCGTGATCGCCAGCGAGGACGCCGGCTTCACCGAGCACAGCGGCGTCGAGTGGGACGCGATCGAGCAGGCCTGGGAGCGCAACCAGCGTGCCGAGGCCCGCGCCGAGCGCATCGAGAAGCGCCAGCCCGGGCGCCAGGTCACGCCGAAGGTGGTCGGCGGCTCCACCATCACCCAGCAGCTGGCCAAGAACCTGCTGCTGTCGGGCGAGCGCACCGTGCTGCGCAAGGGCCAGGAGTTCCTGCTGGCGCTGATGCTCGAGGCGCTGCTGTCCAAGCAGCGCATCCTGGAGATCTACCTCAACAACGTCGAGTGGGGCGAAGGCATCTTCGGCGCGCAGGCCGCCGCGCGCCACTACTTCCGCGTCGACGCCGCCCGGCTCGGGCCCGAGCAGGCGGCGCGGCTGGCGGTGATGCTGCCCGCGCCCAAGCGCTTCGAGAAGCGCCCGGGTTCGGCCTACGTC
>JBILNT010000107.1:0-12750 GCA_044374875.1 Rubrivivax sp. | reverse complement strand
GCCGGCAGGTCCTCGAACAGGCCGACCGGCGCCTCGCCTTGGTGCTGGGGTTCGCTCATGGTCAAAGATTAGCCAGTTGCATGCCAATTACCAAGATGGCGAGAAAAACTCTCAGGCTCTCAGCCGCTTCGACCCGGCCGCGGTGGCCGAGTACGTGCGCTGCTTCGCCGACCCCGCAGCCATCCACGCCAGCTGCGAGGACTATCGTGCCGCCGGCACCATCGACCTCGAGCACGACCGCGCCGACCGCGCGGCGGGCCGCAAGCTGGCGATGCCCTTGCTGGCGCTGTGGGGCAGCGAAGGCGTGGTGGGCCGGATGTTCGACTGCCTTGCCGACTGGCGCGCGGTGGCCTCCGACGTGACCGGGCGCGCACTGCCCTGCGGGCATTTCATCCCCGAGGAAGCGCCGCGGGAGACGCTGGCCGAGCTCGACGCCTTCCATCGCCGCCACCCGCTGGAGGCGCAGTGAGCGGCGGGGCGCCCTTCGATACGCGGCACCGCAGCCGCGCGCTGCTCGACGGCCCGTCGCGCGCGGTGGCGCGCAGCATGATGAAGGCCATCGGCCACAGCGATGCCGACCTGCGGCGCCCCCAGGTCGGCGTGGCGCACTGCTGGATCGGCACCATGCCCTGCAACTGGAACCACCGCGCGCTGGCCGAGCGCGTGATGGAAGGCGTCCGCGAGGCCGGCGGCACGCCGCTGGAAGTCAACACCGTCTCCATCAACGACGGGATCACCACCGGCACCGAGGGCATGAAGACCTCGCTGGTCAGTCGCGAAGTCATCGCCGACTCGGTGGAACTGGTGGCCCGCGGCCACGCCTTCGATGCGCTGGTCGTCATCGCCGGCTGCGACAAGACCATCCCCGCGATGGCGATGGCCCTCGGCCGTCTCGACCTGCCGGGCCTGCTGCTCTACAGCGGCTCGACCCTGCCGGGCGAGTGTCGCGAGCCCGCGGCGATGTTCGGCGGGCGCAAGCTGACGATCCAGGATGTCTACGAGGCCATCGGCGCCTTCGGTGCCGGCCGCATCTCGGAGGCCGAGTTCCGCGACGTCGAGGACCACGCCTGCCCCGGCGCGGGCGCCTGTGGCGGCCAGTTCACCGCCAACACCATGGCCACCGCCTGCGAGATGCTGGGCCTGGCGCCGATGGGCGCGGGCGGCATCCCGGCGGTGGACGGTGCCAAGCCCGACGCCGCCCGCGAGTGCGGCCGCCTGGTGATGGACCTGCTGCGCCGTGGCGCGACCCCCCGCAGCCTGGTCACGCGCCGCAGCTTCGAGAACGCGATCGCCGGCGTGATGGCCACCGGCGGCTCCACGAACGCCGTGCTGCACCTGCTGGCCATGGCGCGCGAGTTCGGCGTGCCACTGGCCATCGACGACTTCGATGTCATCTCGCGGCGCACCCCGGTGCTCGCCGACCTGCGGCCGTGGGGGCGCTTCACCGCGCCCGAGATGCACGCCGCCGGCGGCATGGCCGTCGTCGGCCGCCGCCTGCACGAGGCGGGCCTGCTGCACGCCGGGGAGGCCACGGTCAGCGGCTGCACCATCGGCGAGGAGATCGCGCGCGCCAGCGAGACCGCCGGGCAGCAGGTGATCCGTGCACTGGCCGATCCGATCAAGCCCCAGGGCGGTCTGGGCATCCTGCGCGGCAGCCTGGCGCCCGGCGGCTGCGTCGTCAAGCTCAGCGGCGAGGGCCGCAGGCTGCACCGCGGGCCGGCGCGCGTCTTCGAGCGCGAGGAGGACGCCTTCCGTGCCGTGCGCGACGGCCTCGTGCAGCCGCACGACGTGCTGGTGCTGCGCAACGAGGGGCCGCGCGGCGGCCCCGGCATGCGCGAGATGCAGCTCGTCACCGGCGCGCTGCAGGGCGCCGGGCTCGGCGAGACGGTGGCCCTGGTGACCGATGGCCGCTTCTCCGGCGCGACGCGCGGCTTCGTCGTCGGCCACGTCGTGCCCGAGGCCGTCGACGGCGGACCGATCGCCGTCCTGCGCGACGGCGACACCGTCGTCATCGACGTCGAGCACCGCCGCCTGGACGTCGAGCTGCCTGCGGGCGAACTGCAGGCGCGGCTGGCCGCGTGGAAACGCCCCGCGGCCGCGGCCGGCTCGGGTGTGCTGGGCAAGTACGCGCGCCTGGTGTCCGATGCCTCGCAGGGCGCGGTCACCGGCGCCGCGGCCTGACGCCGGGCCCGCGGGCCTGCGGCCGCCGTGCCCTCAGGACCCTGGCGCCGCGGCGGGCCCGGCGGTCTCCTTCAGTTCGTCGGTGAGCCAGGTCGCCAGCGCCTGGGTCTCGGGGCGCGAGCGCAGGTGCGGCGCGATCCACAGCGCCAGCCGGTGCGGGCCCGGCACGAAGCCGAAGGGCGCCACCAGCTTTCCCGACTGCAGGTCGTCGAGCACGAGCATGCGCGGCACCGTCGCGACGCCCAGCCCGCAAGCCGCCGCCTGGATGAGCACGTAGAAGTGCTCGAAGCGCTCGCGCGGCCGCAGCTCCAGCCCCTGGACGCCCGCCGCCGCAGCCCACTCGGCCCAGGCCTGCAGGCGCGTCTTCGTGGTCAGCAGGCGCGCGCCCGCGAGGTCGGCCGGCTTGCGGATGCGCTGCGTGCGCAGGTACTCGGGCGCGCACACCGGGCCGATCCACTCGGTGGCCAGCTCGCGCACGACGACGTCGCCCGGCGGCTCGATCATCGTGTTGCGGATCGCCACGCCGATGTTCTCGCGCACCACGTCGACGTGACCGTAGCTCACGTTGAACTGCAGCTCCACCGCGGGGTTGCGGGCGTGGAAGCGCGTCAGCCTCGGGATCAGCCAGCGGGTCAGGATCGAGTCCGAGCACGACAAGGTCAGCGGCCCCGGGCGCAGCTGCTCGACCGCCGCCTGCATGACCCCGATCGCGGCTGCCACGCCTTCGGCCAGACGCTGGCCTTCCGGCGTGGGTTCAGAGGCGTGCGGGCCGCGCCGCAGCAGCTGCACGCCGAGTTCGTCCTCGAGCGCGCGCACGTGCCGGCTGATCGCGCCGTGGGTCACCGAGAGCTCGTCGGCGGCGGCAGTCATGCTGCCCAGCCGGGCGGTGGCCTCGAAGGCGCGCAGCGCATTGAAGGAGGGCAGGCGAGGTTGGGCCACGATGTGAGTTCAAGTCACAGCCATGGGAGTCTAAATCGTTTGCCGGTCGTCGCGCACGCGCTCATAGTCGCCGCAGGCAACACGGAGCGGACGATCTTGGTCATGCTGAACGAGGACAAGGGGCAACGGGCGGAGTTCACGGCCCGCTACTTCGTGGAGAGCCCCGATCCGCTGCAGAAGGTGGCCGAGATCGCCGCCGGAGAGCAGTCATCGGGCACCTTCCTCGAGTTGCCTGGCGAGACCGATGAGCTCAAGCAGCGTGCCCGGGCCCGCGTCACGCGCATCGAGCCGCACGGCCCCTCGCTGGTGCCCTCGCTGCCCAGCGCTCTGGTCGAGCGCCGAGGCCACGGCGGCGTGTTCCATCGCGGCGAGATCGAGGTCGCGTTCCCGGTGGCCAATGTCGGCACGAACCTGCCTGCGCTGGTGACCACCGTGGCCGGCAACCTCTTCGAGCTCGGGGAACTCACCGGCGTGCGCCTGCTCGACCTCGACCTGCCGGCAGACTACGCGAGCACCTTCGCCGGCCCGCGCTTCGGCATCGAGGGCACGCGCCGCCTTGCCGGCGTCAGTCGGGGCCCGCTCGTCGGCACCATCATCAAGCCGAGCATCGGCCTGCGGCCGGTGGAGATCGCGGAACTGGTCGATGCGCTGGCCTCCGGCGGCATCGACTTCGTCAAGGACGACGAGCTCACTGCCGACCCGGCGCACGCGCCGTTCGACGACCGGCTGGCCGCGGTGATGCCGGTGCTGCAGCGCCACGCCGACCGCCTCGGCCGCATGCCGATGTACGCGATCAACATCACCGGCACCGTCGACGAGATGCGCCGCCGCCACGATGCAGTGCTGCGGGCCGGCGGCACCTGCGTGATGGTCAGCGTCAACACCGCCGGCCTGGCTGCCGTGCAGCACCTGCGCCAGGCCTGCGAACTGCCCATCCACGCCCACCGCAACGGCTGGGGCATGCTCAGCCGCCACCCGGCGCTGGGCATGGCCTTCCCGGCCTACCAGAAGCTCTGGCGGCTGGCCGGCGTGGACCAGCTCCACGTCGGCGGGCTGCGCAGCAAGTTCGCCGAGAGCGACGCCGGCGTGGCCGATGCCGCACGCTCATGCCTCGCATCCTGGGCGGGCCACGCGCCGCTGCTGCCGGTGGTCTCGTCGGGGCAATGGGCGGGCCACGCGCCCGACCTGTTCGCGGCCGTGCGCAGCACCGACGTGCTGCACCTCGCCGGTGGCGGCATCGTCAGCCACCCGGGCGGCGTGGCCGCCGGCGTGCAGAGCATGCGCGAGGCCTGGGAGGCCGCCGCCGCCGGCGCGCCGCTGGCCGCCTGGGCCGAGCAGCGCCCGGCACTGCGCGCCGCGCTGGAGAAGTTCGGGGGCCTCGCGTGAGGCTGGCCTTCTACGGCGACGACTTCACCGGCTCGACCGACGCGCTCGAGGTGCTGGCCTTCGCCGGCCTGCGCTGTGCGCTGTTCCTCGCCCCCCCGACGCCGCAGGCGCTGGCGGCACTGGGCCCGCTGGACGCCTTCGGCGTGGCCGGTGACAGCCGCGCGATGACGCCCGCCGAGATGGACGCCGCGCTGCCCGCGGTGTTCTCGGCCCTGGCGGCCAGTGGTGCGCCGATCGTGCACTACAAGGTCTGCTCGACCTTCGACAGCGCGCCCGGCGTCGGCAGTATCGGCCGCGCGATGACGCTGGCCCGCAGCGCCTTCCGGCGGCGCTGGATGCCGGTGGTTGGCGCCACGCCGGCGCTGCGCCGCTACTGCGCCTTCGGCCACCTCTTCGCGCGCTCGGCCACCGACGACGAGGTGCACCGCATCGACCGCCACCCGATCATGAGCGTGCACCCGGTCACGCCGATGTCAGAGAGCGACCTGCTGCGGCATCTCGCGGCCCAGGGCGCGCCGCGCATGGCCGGCCTGTCGTTCACCGCCCTGGAGGCCGGCCGCGCCGCGCTCGTGGCGCAACTGGACGCCCGGCTCGCCGGTGGGGCCGAGGCCGTGGTGCTCGACGGGCTCAACGCCGCCCACATGACGCGCATCGGCGAGGTGCTGGCAGGCGAGGGCTCGGCGGCGGCCCCGCTGTTCGTGGTCGGTCCCTCCGGCGTCGAGTACGCGCTCACACAGTGGTGGCGCGAGTGCGGCCAGCTTGCCGCCGAGCCGCCCGGGGTGCCCCCGCCCGCGCGTGCGCGCCGCGTGCTGGCCATCTCCGCCAGCGCCTCGGCGCTGAGCGCGCAGCAGGTCGACGCCGCGCTGGCCGCCGGCTTCGAGGACGTGAGTGTCGATGCGGCCGCGCTGCTCGACGAGCACCGCCGCGCGAGCACGGCCGACGCGCTGTTCACCCGCGCGCTGGCTGCGCTGCGGGCGGGTCGCAGCGTGATGCTGCACACCGCCCGCGGCCCGGGCGACGAGCGCATCGCAGCCGCTGCGGCCGCGATGCGCGCCCTGGGAATGACCGACGAAGAGGCGCGTCGGGAAGCTGGTCGCCGGCTCGGCCGCCACCTCGGCGACCTCACCCGCGCGCTGCTGCAGGCCGAGCGGGTCGAGCGCCTGCTGGTCTCCGGCGGCGACACCTCCAGCGCCCTGGTCCAGGCCCTCGGGCCACACGCGCTGGTGCTGGCCGCACGGCTGGCACCGGGGGCACCGCTGTGCCGCGCGCTGGCGTCGCAGCCCTGGCTCGACGGGATCGAGATCGCCCTCAAGGGTGGCCAGATGGGCGGGCCGCAGTTCTTCGACGAAGCCCGGCGCGGCCGGGAGTGATCCACAGCGCACAGCGCAACACCCACAACCTGCAAGGAGACAGACCATGTTCAAGCCCCTTTCCCGCATCGCCGCGGCCATCGCCGCGGCAGGCCTTTGCCTGGCCGCCACGGCGCAGACCGCGCCCGCGGCCGGCGAGTTCAAGGAGCGCACGATCCGCGTCAGCCACGTCGTGCCCAAGGACCACCCGTTCCAGGTCGGCATCGACAAGTTCGCCGAGCTGCTGGCGCAGCGCTCGGGCGGCAAGATGAAGATGCGCGGCTACCCGGACGGGCAGCTCGGGGCCGAACTGCAGTCGATTTCCGCCGCGCAGGGCGGGGTGCTCGAGATGGCACTGGTGTCCACCGCCGCGACCGCCTCGGTGGTCAAGGAGTTCGGCGTCGTCGACCTGCCCTTCCTGTTCAACGACCACCGCGAAGCCGACCTCGTGCTCGACGGGCCGGTCGGCCGTCGCCTGCTCGACCGGCTCCCCGAGAAGGGCCTGGTAGGCCTGTGCTACTTCGAGAACGGCTTCCGTCACCTGACCAACAGCCGCCACCCGGTGGCGCGTCTCGAGGACTTCAAGGGCCTGAAGATCCGCACCATCCAGAACCCGGTGTTCATCGACATCTTCAACACCCTGGGTGCGAACGCGCTGCCGATGCCCTTCACCGAGGTGTTCACTGCGCTGGAGTCCAGGGCCATCGACGGCCAGGAGACGCCCTACAGCAACATCTGGGGCAACAAGTTCTACGAGGTGCAGAAGTTCATGAGCAACACCGGCCACATCTATGGCGGTGCGGTGGTGCTGGTGAGCCGCAAGTTCTGGGACCAGCTCGGCGGCGTCGAGCAGGCAGCGCTGCAGGAGTCGTGCAACGCCGCGCGCGACTTCGAGCGCCGCCACAACCGCGAGCTCGATCCCAAGCTGCTGGCGCAGATCCGGGCCAAGGGCATCACCTTCACCGAGATCACGCCGGCCGAGCGCAACCGCCTGCGCGAGCACCTCAAGCCCGTCTACGAGAAGTACGCCCGCACGCTGGGCGAGGACGTCGTGCGCCAGACCCTGGCCGCGCTGGAAGCGCACCGTGCCGCGGCACGCTGAGCCGGCACCACGAGGAGAGACGACATGAAGAAGGTGGTGGTGCTCGGCGCCGGCGGCAAGATGGGCGTTCGCTGCTCGACGAACCTGCGCGGTTCGCCCTACGAGATGCTGCACGTGGAGGTCAGCGACGCTGGCCGTGCCCGCCTGAGGGACATCGGCATCGACTGCACGACGGCCGAGGCGGCGATCCCGCAGGCCGATGTCGTGGTGCTGGCCATTCCCGACCACGTCATCGGCAAGGCCACGCGGCAGCTCGAGCCGCTGTTCAAGCCGGGCGCCATCCTGATCGCGCTCGACGCAGCCGCGCCCTTTGCCGGCGAACTGCCCGAGCGCGACGACCTCACCATCTTCGTGGCGCACCCCTGCCACCCGCCGATCTTCAACGACGAGTCCGACCCCGAGGCACGCCGTGACCATTTCGGAGGCGTCAAGGCGCGGCAGGGCATCGTCTGCGCACTGCTGCGCGGCCCGCAGGCGCACTTCGACCTCGCAGAGGACGTCGCCCGGCGCATGTACGCGCCGGTGGTGCGCTCGCACCGCGCCACGGTCGAGCAGATGGCCATCCTGGAGCCGGTGCTCTCGGAAACGGTGTGCGCCACCTGCCTGACCGTGATCCGCGAGGCCACCGACGAGGCCGTGCGCCGCGGCGTGCCCAAGGAGATCGCCCACGACTTCATCCTCGGCCACCTGAACGTCGAGCTGGCGATCCTCTTCGACCAGCTGCCCGGCGTGCGGATGTCGGATGCGGCCAACCGCGCCGTCGAGCGCGCCAAGAAGGAGATCTTCGCGCCCGACTGGAAGAAGGTCTTCGAGCCCGACGCGATCCGCGAGAGCATCCTTCAGATCACTCAACCCAGCCACTGACATGCACGCAAAGCTGGTTCATGCCTGGCTGCGCCTGCTGCGCGTGCTGATCGCCACCTGCCTGGCGTTGATGGTGGTGCTGGTGTTCGGCAACGTGGTGCTGCGCTACGTGTTCAACACCGGACTGACGCTCAGCGAGGAGCTTTCGCGCTGGCTGTTCGTCTGGCTGGTGTTCCTGGGCGCCGTGGTGGCCATGCACGAGCGCGGGCACCTCGGCGTCGATGCCCTGGTGCGCCGGCTGCCGCCGCCGGCACGCCGCGCCTGCCTGCTGGCCAGTCACGTGCTGATGCTGTGGGCGACCTGGCTGCTGCTGCGCGGCAGCTGGTCGCAGACCATGATCAACCTCGGCACCAGCGCTCCGGCCTCGGGGCTGCCGGTGGCGGTGGTCTACGCGGTGGGCGTGGTCTTCGGCGTCGCGGTCGGCTTGCTGCTGCTGTACGAACTGGCGCTGATGCTGCTGGGCCGCTACACCGACGACGCGACGGGCTTCGCCGCCAACGATGAAGCACAGGCCCAGGAGCGCCTCGAGCGCAACGCGGCCTGAGGCTGGAGGAACCGCCCATGCCCGTCGCCATCTTTCTCGGTTCGCTGCTCGGCGCGATGGCGCTGGGCATGCCGATCGCCTACGCGCTGCTGGTCTCGGCCATCGCGCTGATGGCGCACCTGGACATGTTCGACGCGCAGATCATTGCGCAGAACGTGATCAACGGCGCCGACAGCTTCGCGCTGATGGCGGTGCCCTTCTTCATGCTGGCCGGCGAGATCATGAATGCCGGCGGCCTGTCGCGCCGCATCGTCGCGGTCGCACTCGCGGCGGTCGGCCACGTGCGCGGCGGGCTGGGCTACGTCACCGTCGTGGCCGCGTGCGTGCTGGCGGCGCTGTCGGGTTCGGCGCTGGCCGATGCCGCCGCGCTGGCCGCGCTCATGGTGCCGATGATGGTGCGGGCCGGCCACGACCGCGCCCGCTCGGCCGGACTGGTGGCTTCGGCGGGGATCATCGGGCCCATCATCCCGCCGTCGATCGGATTCGTGATCTTCGGCGTCGCGGCCAACCTCTCCATCACCAAGCTCTTCCTCGCCGGCATCGCGCCCGGCCTGTACATGGGCCTGGCGCTGATGGTGGCCTGGTGGTGGTGCGTCCGCAAGGAGGACGTGGTGCCGCCGCCGCGCGCCCCGGCAGGGGCGTTTCGCCGCGCGCTCGGCGAGGGGGTGTGGGCGCTGGTGCTGCCGCTGATCATCATCTTCGGCCTCAAGTTCGGCATCTTCACGCCCACCGAGGCGGGCGTGGTGGCGGCGGTGTATTCGCTCTTCATCGCGGTCTTCGTCTACCGCGAGCTGAAGCTGCGTGACATCTACCCGCTGCTGGTGCGCGCCGCGCAGACCACGGCGGTGGTGATGTTCCTGGTGGCGGCGGCGCTGGTGGTGGGCTGGCTGATCACGATCGCCGACCTCCCTGGGGCCCTGGTCGGCCTGCTCGAGCCGCTGGTCGAGAACCCGACGCTGCTGCTGCTGACGCTGATGGCGCTGGTGCTGCTCGTCGGCACGGCGATGGACATGACGCCCACCATCCTCATCCTCACCCCGGTGCTGATGCCGGTGGTCAAGGCCGCAGGCATCGATCCCATCTACTTCGGCGTGCTGTTCATGATCTGCAACGTCATCGGCCTGGTCACGCCGCCCGTCGGCACCGTGCTCAACGTCGTGGCCGGGGTGGCGCGCATCTCGATCGGCGAGGTCACGCGCGGCGTCTGGCCCTTCGTCGTGGCGCAGACGGCGGTGCTGTTGCTGCTGGTGTTCTTCCCCTCGCTCGTCACCGTGCCCGCGCGCTGGCTCACGGGCTGAACGTCACCCGTCATTTCATCCAGGAGACATCCGATGCTCAAGAAGGAGGCAGCCCGTGGCCCCGGTGGCCGCGTGCTGATCATGGACTCGATCACCAAGGTCGCACCCGAGGACGAAGGCACCGTGGTGGTGTCGGCCTCGCACGGCGGACAGAGCTCGGGCGAGTTCGCGCTCGAGGTGCCGCTGAAGGCGGCCTTCTTCAACGACGCCGGCGTCGGCAAGGACGACGCGGGCATCGCGTCGCTCGCGATGCTGGAGCGCCGCGGCGTGGCCGCGGGCACCGTTTCGCACACCAGTGCGCGCATCGGTGACTCTCGGGACATGTGGGACCACGGCGTGATCTCCCACGTCAACGCCCATGCGCGTGCGCTGGGCATCGTGCCGGGAGAGTCGCTGCGCGAGGCCCTGCGCCGTCTCGTCGGCGCCTGAAGGTCCGCCGGCCATCCGCCGACCGGACATGTCCCGAGGAGGTGGTGCCTGAAGCGGCGCCCCGCGGCACCGCCCGGGCTGGCGCGCCCTGGCCACCTTCCCTAGGCCCGCACCGGCTGCGCCGCGAACTCCTGGCGCAGCGCCGCGCCGTGCTCGTCGAGCCCGGGGGCGGCGGCAAAGCAGCCGGGATCCCATTCCACGCCCCAAGGCACCGCAGGCACCTCGACCTGGCGGCCGTGCACCGGCATCGGCCGCGTACGCAACTGCGGGTGCTCGATCAGGTCTTGCACCGAGTTGACGTTGCCGTAGGCGGTCTGGGCCTCGATCAGCCGGTCGACCAGGGCGCCGCTGGCTAGTGAGGCGAAGACCTCGGCCACGACCCCGTCGACGAACTCGCGGTGGGCCACGCGCGCCGCGTTGCCGGCGCAGCGCGGGTCCTCGAGCAGCGCGGGCCGGCGCAGCACCAGGCGGCAGAAATCGCTCCATTCGCGCTCGTTCTGGATGGACACCAGGATGTCGCGGCCGTCGGCACAGGTGAAGGCGCCGTACGGCGCGATCGTGGGGTGCTTCAGGCCGACTCGCTTCGGCGCCTGGCCCCCGTAGCGGGTCTGCAGGTAGGGCACGCTCATCAGTTCGGCGGCCGAACCGAAGAGCGACACCTGCACGCCCGAGCCGCGACCCGTGCGCCCGCGCTGGATCAGTGCCTGCTGGATGCCCACCAGGGCGTTGAGGCCGGCGTTGATGTCGCACAGCGACACGCCGATGCGGCCCAGCGACTCCACGCCCTGGCCCGGCGCACCGCTGATCGCGACCAGGCCGCTCTCGGCCTGCACGAGCAGGTCGTAGGCCTTGGCCTTGACCATCGGGCCGTCGTCGCCGTAGCCGTTGATGTCGCAGGTCACCAGGCGCGGGAAGCGCTCGCGCAGCGCCGCCGAGCCGATGCCCAGGCGCTCGGTCGCCCCAGGCGCGAGGTTCTGGATGAAGACGTCGGCCTTTGCGAGCATGCGTTCGAGCACGGCGAGGTCGGCCGCGGCCTTCAGGTCCAGCGCGATCGACTCCTTGCCACGGTTGATCCACACCCAGTACGACGACTCGCCGAACACCGCGCGGTCGTAGCCGCGGGCGAAGTCGCCCTCGGGGCGCTCGATCTTGATGACGCGGGCGCCGGCATCGGCCAGCCGGCTGCTGCAGTAGGGTGCCGCCACGGCCTGCTCGAGTGCCACCACCAGCACGCCGTCGAGCGGGCGCATGGCGGCGTGTTCGGGCCGGTCATCGGGGCGGGACATGGCAACTCCTGGAAGGACGGGTCTGGGCGGGCATTGTCGAAACGGCATGCCCGCCGAGCCATTGCTTTTGCGCGAAACCTGAGTTGAGCCGCCGGCAAGACGCCCGTTGCCGCCGCTGCAAGGCTGCATGAACGTCTTTGGAATTGTCAGTCACCGCGGGCCGGGCGCACAGTCCGCCGCCACCGCAAGCCCGTTGCCGCCCCCAGGGCAGCGGGTGGGACGAAGCGCCCCGACAGTGCGCCGCGTCACGCCTTCCAACCCGATTCCGCGGAGGACACTCCATGCCTGCCCACGACCTGCTCGCCGAGCGCACCGTCATCGTCACCGGGGCCGCCACCGGCATCGGCCAGGCCTTCGCCGTCGGCTGCGCCGCGCAGGGCGCCAACGTCGTCGTCGCCGACCTCAACGCCGCCGACGAGACGGTGGCCGCCGTCGAGGCCGCGGGCGGCCGCGCCCTGGCGGTCAGGGTCGACGTCGCCGACAACGACTCGGTGCAGGCCATGGCCCGCGCCGCGCTCGAGCGCTTCGGCCGCATCGACGGCCTGGTCAACAACGCGGCCTACTTCCGCGAGGTCAGGCTCACGCCGTTCGAGGACCTCGACCCCGCGCAGTGGGACCGCATCTTCGCCGTCAACGTCAAGGGCGTCTGGCAGTGCTGCAAGGCCGTGATGCCGGCGATGCGCGAGCGCGGCAACGGCTCGATCGTCAACATCGCCTCGGTGGTGGCGGTGGCCGGGCAGCCGGGCTACCTGCACTACGTGGCCACCAAGGGCGCGGTGCTGTCGATGACCAAGGGCCTGGCCAAGGAGTGCGGCTCGGCGGGCGTGCGCGTCAACGTCATCGCCCCGGGCTTCGTGATCACCGATGCCACCCGCAACCGACCGATCGAGTGGCAGCAGAGCTTCCTCAAGGCACGCGCGATCTCGCGCGAGCAGAAGCCCGACGACCTGGTGGGCACGGCGTTGTACCTGCTGTCGGACCTGGCGGGGTTCGTGTCGGGGCAGACGATCGTGGTCGACGGGGGGCACATCATGTACTAGACGTGAGCCCCCAAGCTCGCATTCGCTCGCTACCCCCCGAGGGGGCCGCACGCCAGCAGCCCGGCAAAGCCGGATCTGCGGCGTTGGCTTGACGGGCCCCCAAGCTCGCTGGCGCTCGCTGCCCCCCGGGGGGGCCGCCCGCTGGCGGACCGGCGGAGCCGGATCCGCGGCGGGGGCTGGATAGGGGCCCTGGCGGGCCCCGCAGGTTCGCTGGCGCTCCCTGGGTTTGGGGCACCGGTGTGCAGGCAGGACACGACTGACCCTAAATCCGGCAGTTACCCAGTCGCCGGAAGTGCTGGCGGGGGCTCGGGTGGCCCGATGACCGGCGCGAT
>JBILNT010000257.1:0-3704 GCA_044374875.1 Rubrivivax sp. | reverse complement strand
CCCGTTGCTCGCGGGCCAGATTCCGCGCGGTGGTGAGGCTGTCGCCGGTCAGCTTGGCATTGCTGCGCTGCGCCGTGCCCAGGCCCATCTCGCGGCGGCGGCCGATCGGGCTCGTGAACCGGAACACCCAGCTCGCGTGCGCACCAGCTATCCGCAGCAGCAGGCCGCCACCGTCCGCGTGGTCGCCGTCCTGCGCAACTTGTACTTCGCGCACCGTCAACAGGTGCAGGGGCCTGCGCGGCGCCTTCCTCCGCGTGCTCTCGGTCGCTGACATGCGCTTTTCCTTTCCCCCAGCTTTTCCGCCAGGAACGTCCGTTTCCGCCATCTCTTCCCCCAGCAATTTCCGCATTGCGAAAACACTGCAAGGGGTGCGGCGTGCACCTAGACGACTATCAGGGAGGGAAAAAACGCTGTCAAATCAACAGCTTAGAAAGAAAAATCCCTCACTGCTTTGCACCTTGGTGCACCGTAGTGAGGGAATTTACTGGCGGAGTCGGAGGGATTCGAACCCTCGATGCAGGTTTTGCCCGCATACTCCCTTAGCAGGGGAGCACCTTCGGCCTCTCGGTCACGACTCCAACACGAAGGCTTGCATTCTAACCCGAGCCAGCGCGCTCAGGCAGCCGCCGGCTGATCGAGGTCGAACGCCTTGTGCAGAGCGCGCACGGCCAGTTCCATGTACTTCTCGTCGATCACCACGCTGGTCTTGATCTCGCTGGTGGTGATCATCTGGATGTTGATCCCCTCCTCGCTCAGCGTGCGGAACATCCGGCTGGCCACGCCGACGTGGCTGCGCATGCCGATGCCGACGATCGAGACCTTGCAGATCTTCGGGTCGCCGATCACCGAGGTGGCGCCGGTGGCGGGCGCCACCTTGTTCTTCAGCAGGTCCAGCGTGCGAGCGTAGTCGTTGCGGTGGACGGTGAACGAGAAGTCGGTCTTGCCGTCGTGCGAGACGTTCTGGATGATGACGTCGATGTCGATGTTGGCATCGGCCACCGGGCCGAGGATCTGGTAGGCAATGCCCGGCTTGTCGGGCACGCCCATGACGGTGATCTTGGCTTCGTCGCGGTTGAACGCGATGCCCGACACGACGGCTTGTTCCATCTTCTCGTCTTCCTCGAAAGTGATGAGGGTGCCCGAGCGCGCTTCCTCTTCGATCGGGATGTCCCAGGGGGTGAAGCTCGACAGCACGCGCAGCGGCACGCGGTACTTGCCCGCGAACTCGACCGAGCGGATCTGCAGCACCTTCGAGCCCAGGCTCGCCATCTCGAGCATTTCCTCGAAGCTGATGGTGTGCAGGCGGCGCGCCTCGGGCACGATGCGCGGGTCGGTGGTGTAGACGCCGTCGACGTCGGTGTAGATCAGGCACTCGTCTGCCTTCAGCGCTGCCGCCACGGCCACTGCCGAGGTGTCGGAGCCGCCACGGCCGAGCGTGGTCACGTTGCCCTGCGGGTCGATGCCCTGGAAGCCGGTGATGATGACCACCTTGCCGGCGTCCAGATCGGCCGTCACCCGCTTGTCGTCGATGCTGGAGATGCGGGCCTTGGTGAAGGCCGAGTCGGTGGCCACCGGCACCTGCCAGCCCGCGTAGCTGACAGCCGGCACGCCCTCGGCCTGCAGCGCCAGCGCCAGCAGACCCACCGAGACCTGTTCGCCGGTGGCCGCGATGGCGTCGAGTTCACGCAGCGCCTCGGCCGTCATCTGCGAGGGCTGGAGATCCTTGGCCAGGGCGAGCAGGCGGTTGGTCTCGCCGCTCATCGCCGAGGGAACGACCACCATCCGGTGGCCGGCGCGCACCCACTTGGCAACGCGCTGCGCCACGCTGCGGATGCGCTCGGTCGAGCCCATCGAGGTGCCGCCATACTTGTGAACGATCAGGGCCATCGCGAAGCTTTTCGTGGCTGGATGCATCGCGGCACGACGCCGCCATGCAGGAAAACCCTGGATTCTAGCCGCGACGCCGACAGCGCCCTGACTCCGCGGCCGTGCTCACGCGGGGCCGTCCACCCAGCGGATGTCGAGCATTCCTTCGCCGGGCGTGCGCACCCTGGCGTCGATGCCCAGGCCCGGCACGTAGACCAGCCGCTCGCCAGCCCAGACCAGCGGCCCGGCCCGGTCCCAGGCTGGGGTTCCCACCGTCTGGTACTGCTTCTTCAGGCTGCGCGGCGTGGCCAGCGCTGCCAACGAGAACCGATCACCGCCGCGACGAGGGCGCAGCACGACGTCGCTCAGCAGTTCCGGCGCAACGCCGGCGCCAGCCGGGGCAACATGGAACGCGCCCCGCCACACCGAGACCGGCACGACACCCGGCCGAGAGAGGTCGAGCCGCACTTCCGCGGTGTCTCGCGGATGCGTCTCGCACGAGGGCGGCCGAGGCTGCCATGCGAGCCGGCCGCGGTGCAGCGCGAACTCCCCGCCGGGTGCAGGCCAGCGTGAGGAGGATCCCGCCGCGGGCAGCTCGGCCAGCAGGCGATCGAGCAGGCTCTGCGGGGTGCCCGCACCTTGCGTGCAGACGTCGAGCCAAGCGCGCAGCACCGCGGCGCGCCTCGGCGAGGCCAGGGCCAGCCAAGCCGGCACCGACAAGGCAGCCCCGTCGCACACGGTCGGCAGGTCACCCGCGACGTAGTCGGCCAGCGCGGCCTGCGCCTCCTGGGCTCGTTGCGCAGCGGCCGCAAGCGTGGTCTCGACATCGGGAAAGGCCTCCCGCAACCGCGGCCACACCCGCACGCGCAGGCGGCTGCGCGCAAAACGCGGGTCGGCATTGCTGGGGTCGAGGGCGAACGCGATGCGGTGACGCCGCGCGTAGGCCTCGATCGCGCTGCGCGGTTGGTCCAGCCAGGGGCGCAGCCACTCGATGCCGGCGCGCGTGATGGCGCGCGGCATCGCCGCCAGACCGGCGGGCCCGGCACCGCGAAGCGCCTGCAGCATGAAGGTCTCGGCCTGGTCGCGCCGGTGATGCGCCAGCAGCACGACGCCGCAGCCTCGCTGCCGCGCCATCGCGGTCAACGCGAGGTAGCGCTCGCGCCGCGCCCAGGCCTCGACGCTCTCGCCACGGGCCGGGCTGCCGTCGAGTCGCGCCGCTTCCAGGCGCACGGGCAGGCCGCCACGCCGCCAGCGCGCACATCGCTCGCGCAGCTGCGCGAGCCAGCGGTCGGCGTCGACCTGCAGCCCGTGATGGACGTGCAGCGCCAGAACCTCGACGCCCTGCCCGCGGGCCTGGCGCGCGGTGCAATGAAGGAGCGCCATCGAGTCGAGTCCGCCGCTGACGGCAACGCCGACGATCCGGGGGCCATTCATGCGGCAGCGGCGGCAGGATGCGGCCCGCGGGAGTCTCGCCCGCAGGCACGCCTCCCGCTTCAGCGTTCCTTGCTGTCCGAGAAGCGCCCGTAGGCCTGCAGGCGCTCGTAGCGGCGCTGCAGCAGTTCCTTCGGCTTGAGGTCGGAGACCAGGCGCAGCGCGTCGTTGAGCGCGCGCTTGAGTTGCGCCGCCATCCATTTCGGGTCGCGGTGGGCACCGCCGACGGGTTCGTTGACGATCTTGTCGATCACGCCCAGCGCCTTGAGGCGGTGCGCGGTGATGCCCAGCGCCTCGGCGGCATCGGCCGCGCGTTCAGCGGTCTTCCAGAGGATGGAGGCGCAGCCCTCGGGCGAGATCACCGAGTAGACCGAGAACTGCAGCATCAGCACCTGGTCGGCCACGCT
>JBILNT010000012.1:0-40629 GCA_044374875.1 Rubrivivax sp. | reverse complement strand
TTCACCAGCTTCGACACCATCAGGACCGTCATCTTCCTGATCGCCGGCAAGCTCGACTTCGCAGCGGTCAACCCTCATGCCCGGTAACCCACTCGAAATTCAGTAGAGCCTTTCTTGGACTCCAGGGTCAGGCGGATCATGGCCGCATCGGGGGCGTCCGGCGCGGCCTCGAGATATCGGCGCAGCGCGTCGCGTGCGGCGTCTTCGCGCCCGGCGACGCGATGAAGTTCGGCCAGACTGCGGTGGACCTGCGGGGGTGCCTTGCCAGTGGTCGCGGCGGCCTCCAGGTCAGCCAGCGCCAGCGCGTCATCACCGTCGGAGGCGCGCTGGCGGTAGGCTTCGCCGCGCGCGTACAGCAGGTCGGGATGGCCGGGCTCGCGCGCAATCAACCGCGTCGTCAGGGCCACCGTCTCCCACGGGCGGCCACGCTTGAGCTCGTCGTCGAGCGACCCGCGGCGAAGCGGCGCGATGCGCTGGCGCCAGGCCTCCTCGCCGCGCTGGCCATCGGCGCCCGCGGCCAGCGACTCGAGCGTCGAGCGCCGCTCCTCGGACGAGGGGTGCGTCGCGAACATGATGCTGTCCTTGGCGGGATCGGCCCCCGGCGTCGCACGCAGTTCCTCCAACAGGTTCGCCCAGATCGTTGCGGCCTCGCGCGGATCGTGTCCCGAGCGCTTCATGAGCGAGATCCCGATGCGGTCGGCCTCGCGTTCCTGGTCGCGGGAGAACGCCAATGCCGAGGCCAGGGTCGCCAGCGCGCCCACGGCGCCGACGAGGCCGAACAAGCCCAGGAACTGCGCCAGCGCCGCCTTCTCCTTCATGTCGCGAAGCCGCTGGAGCGTGTGCCGCTGGAGGTAGTGACCGATCTCGTGGCCGATCACCGCGGCCAGCTGGGCCTCGTTGTCGACGCGCAGTAGCAGGCCCGACCACACCTGCATCATCCCGTTGGGCGCCATGCTGGCGTTGAAGTAAGGCGCCCGCACCGCATAGACACGGATGTCTGGGCAGTGCGTGCCCCCGAGCCGGCAGGCGAGATCGGTCAGGTAGGCGCCAAGCCACTCGTCGCGCAGCCGGAACGGGCTGCGCCGAAGCCGCTGCTCCTCGCGGTCCATGATGGCCCAAAGCCCGCCTTCCTCGGTGGCCACCTCCGGACGGGTGAAACGGTCGGGCGGCTGCCAGCCGCTGTCGCCCTGGGCGCGGGCACCCCCTGCCAGCAGCGCGCAGTGGACGCAGCCCCAGCGCAGCCAGGCTCGGCGCTTCATCGCGCGGGCGGCAGTCCGGTCAGCAGGGAGGTGATCGTTTCCTTGGCGGGTTCGGGCTCGCGCAGGTCACCCGTGCCGCGCGCGAGATGGTTGAACCAGACCACCTGGCCTGTCTTCAGGTCGACCAGGCTGGCGTAGCCGATCTGGATGCCACCGGTGATGCCGATGCCCATGATGGCCAGCGCCACCATCGCAGCCTTGCGCTCGGCGCTGGCGTAGCTGTCGCGCACCCAGAAGAACAAGCCATAGCGCGCGCCGCTCTTGGCCGCCAGGGGCGCCATCGCGTCGCCGAAGGTCCAGTTGAGCCGGCCGTCCTTCGTCGGCAGCGCCCAGATGCCGCCCACGCCATGGTGCAGGGCGATCGAGCCGGCCACGGCGGCCTGCAGGCCCACCTGCTCGGCGAACTCGTCGGCGAGATCCTCGGTGCCCATCTGCATCGTGAGTCCCAGGGCGCGCGTGCGCTGTTCCAGCGCCGCGGCCATGTGCTGACGCGCAGCGGCGGTCCAGTCGGCTCGCGGCTCCGCGACACCACCGGCACTCAGCGAGAAGAGCTCGACATCCAGGGGCATCACCAGCACCGTGTCCGCAGCGGAGACCCCGGCGAACCCCGGTGCCAGCTGCTTGACTTGCACCTGTGCCGCAGCCACGCCAGCCGTCAACAGCAGCATGGCGACCACGATCCATCGCCCCAGGCCCCCGCGCACCGACACCCCCGCCATCGCTTGCCTCGTGGTTCGTCCTTCCCACTTATGGACGTTACCGTAATTTCTGGGGCTTTCTACAGTGGCTCGCATGTCCGAGTCCTTTGCCGCTTTGCGCCTGCTGGCCTGGCCGGCCCTGGCGTGGCTTGCCGGCAACGCCGTGCATTTGCTCGGCACCGGGATCTGGCCGGCCGGATGGGCGCTCGCGCTGCTGCTGGGCTCTGCCTTCCTGGCCGCAACCGCCCGCCACCGTCCCGCCTTGCTGGCGGCCGCGGCGGCCGTGATGGCCTTTGGCCTGGCCGAAGCGCGCGCGGGCTGGCGGCTGGCCGAACGCCTGCCCGCGGCGGCCGACGGTAGCGACCTCGTGGTGGTGGGCACGGTGGCGTCGCTGCCGCGGCGCACGCTCCAGGCGACGCGATTCGAGTTCGCCGTCGAGTCGGCCCGGCTCGACGGCTCGATGGTGAGCGTTCCGGGCCGCGTTCTCGTCTCCTGGCACCGGGGTTTCGACGGCGATGCGTTGCTGCAGGGCCCGCCGCCGGAGATCCGCGCCGGGCAGCGCTGGAGCCTGCCCGTGCGGCTGCGGCCGCCACGAGGTGCCCTCAACCCCCATGGTTTCGACTTCGAACTCTGGTTGTTCGAACGCGGCATCCGTGCCACCGGCCACGTGAGGGCGCGGCCGGGCGCCGTCGCGGTGCTGCTCGACGAGGCCGCCTGCTGCATCGTCGACCGGGCGCGCCAGCGCGTGCGCGACGCGATCGACGCGCGCGTCACCGACGCCGGCGCGGCGGGCGTGCTGGCCGCGCTGGCGGTGGGCGACCAGGCGGCGATCGATCGCGCCGACTGGGACCTCTTCCGAGACGCGGGCGTCGCGCACCTGATGTCCATCTCCGGGCTCCACGTGACGATGTTCGCGTGGCTGGCGGGGCTGGCGGCGGCGGCGCTGTGGCGTCGAAGCACCTGGCTGGCGTGGCGCTGGCCCGTGCCGCTGGCCGCGCCGGTGCTCGGGCTGGCTGCCGCAGCAGCCTACGCCGTGTTCTCGGGCTGGGGCGTGCCCGCGCAGCGGACGGTGTGGATGCTCGCGGTGGTGGTCGCTCTGCGGGTGGCGGGCGTGCGCTGGCCGGCTCCCGCGGTGCTGCTGGCGGCGGCCGTGGTGGTCGTCGGTATCGACCCGTGGGCGCTGCTGCAGCCGGGCTTCTGGCTCTCGTTCACGGCGGTGGGGCTGCTGATGGCGTCCGATGGCGCCGGCACCGGCGCCGGCCCGTGGCGCTGGCAGGCGGCGGCGCTGGCCGCGCTGCGCACGCAGGCGGTCGCCACCATCGGCCTGGCGCCGCTCACGCTGGTGTTCTTCCAGCAGGTGTCGGTCGTCGGCTTCGTCGCCAACCTGCTGGCGATCCCGCTGGTCACGCTGGTGGTCACGCCCCTCGCGCTGGGCGGCATCGTGCTGCCCCCGCTGTGGGACGCAGGTGCCGCCGGCGTCGTCCTGCTGACCCGCGCGCTGGGCTTCCTCGCCGCCCTGCCGGGCGCGGTGTGGACGGTGGCTGCCGCGTCGCCGTGGGCCATCGCGGCCGGGCTGCTGGGCGCGCTCGTCGCCGTGCTGCCGTGGCCTTGGCGCGTGCGCTGGCTGGCCCTGCCCTTGATGCTGCCCTTGCTGGCGCCGCCGCCGGCGCACCCGCCCGCGGGGCAGTTCGAGGTGACGGTGCCCGACGTCGGGCAGGGAAACGCCGTGCTCGTGCGCACCCGTGGGCACCTGCTGGTCTACGACGCCGGGCCCAGGTGGTCGCCCGAGTCGGATGCAGGCTCGCGCGTGCTGCTGCCGCTGCTGCGCGGGCGCGGTGAGCGCGCGGTGGACCTGCTGGTGCTGAGCCATCGCGACACCGACCACGTCGGCGGGGCGGGCCCGCTCCTGGCCCACGCCGGGGTGCGGGCGCTGGCGACGTCGCTGGAGCCCGGCCATCCGCTGATCGCCGGCACCGTGCCGCACCGGCCCTGTGCCGCCGGGCAGCAGTGGGATTGGGATGGCGTGCGCTTCGAGTTCCTGCACCCGCCACCCGGGGCACCACCGCCGGCCCGCCCGAACGCGTTGTCTTGCGTGCTGCGCGTCGAAGGCCCGGGCCGCAGCCTGCTGCTGGCCGGCGACATCGAGGCAGCGCAGGAAGCGGCCCTGGTGGCGGCGCACGGCGCGTCGCTGCGCAGCGACGCCCTGCTGGTGCCCCACCACGGCAGCAGAACCTCGTCCAGCGAGGCCTTCGTGGCCGCTGTGTCGGCGCGCTACGCCCTGGTGCAGGCCGGCTGGCGCAGCCGGTTCGGCCACCCGGCCCCCGACGTGGTGCAGCGCCACGAGGCGCAGGGCTCGGCCGTGGTCCGCACCGACCGCTGCGGCGCCTGGGTCTGGCCGGCGCATGCCGAGCCCCTTTGCTGGCGCGAAGTGGCCCGCCGCTACTGGCATCATCGAGAGGATTGAACGGTCGCGCGACGCCGCGGCTGCGGGCGGCCGCTCCGGGTGGCCCGGAGCTTGCAACGGCCTGCCTGCATCGTCGAGGAGCTTCCGAAGTGCCCATCCATGTCGCGCTGAACCACGTCACGCACTACCGCTACGACCGTCGGGTCGGGCTGTCGCCCCAGGTCGTGCGGCTGCGCCCGGCGCCCCACTGCCGCACCCCGATCCTGAGCTACTCGCTGCGCATCGAGCCGGCCGAGCACTTCATCAACTGGCAGCAGGACCCTTTCGCCAACCACCTGGCGCGGCTGGTGTTCCCGGAGAAGACGACCGAGTTCAAGGTCACCGTCGACCTGGTGGCCGAGATGTCGGTCTACAACCCGTTCGATTTCTTCCTCGAGCCCGACGCCGAGAACTTCCCGTTCCGGTATGCCCCCGAGACCGGGCACGACCTGCTGCCCTACCTGGCGAAGGCGCCGCTGACGCCGCGCTTCGAGGCGATGCTGCGCAGCATCCCCAGCGGCACCCAGCGCACGATCGACTTCCTCGTCGGGCTGAACCAGCGCCTGCAGCGCGAGATCGGCTACCTCATCCGCATGGAGCCGGGCGTGCAGACGCCCGAGCAGACGCTGGAGAAGGGCTCGGGCTCGTGCCGCGACACCGGCTGGCTGCTCGTGCAGCTGCTGCGCCACATGGGGCTGGCGGCGCGCTTCGTCTCCGGCTACCTCATCCAGCTCGAGCCCGACGTCAAGTCGCTCGACGGGCCGAGGGGGGCGGAGAGCGACTTCACCGACCTGCATGCCTGGTGCGAGGTGTTCCTGCCCGGTGCGGGGTGGATCGGTCTCGATCCGACCTCGGGCCTGCTGGCCGGGGAAGGGCACATTCCCGTGGCCTGCACGCCCGAGCCTTCGACCGCCGCCCCCGTCAGCGGCGCGGTCGACGAGTGCGAGGTGGAGTTCTCGCACTACATGCAGATCACGCGCATCTACGAGAGCCCGCGCGTGACGAAGCCCTACACCGACGACCAGTGGCGGCAGATCCTGGATGCGGGGGAGGCTGTCGACCGTGAGCTCGATCAGGGCGACGTGCGGCTGACGATGGGCGGCGAGCCGACCTTCGTCTCGGTCGACGACCGCGATGGTGCCGAGTGGAACACCGACGCGCTGGGCCCGACCAAGCGCGGCCTGGCCACCGAGCTGGTGCACCGCCTGATGGCCCGCTACGGGCAGGGCGGCTTCCTGCACTTCGGCCAGGGCAAGTGGTACCCCGGCGAGCAGCTTCCGCGCTGGGCCCTGTCGATCTGCTGGCGGGCCGACGGCCAGCCCTGCTGGGGCGACCCGTCGCTCTTCGCCGACGAGCGCGAGCCGCACCGCTACACCAGCGCCGACGCGCACGCCTTCATCGGCGCGCTGACGCGGCGGCTCGGGCTGGACCCGCAACACGTGCTGCCCGGCTACGAGGACACGTGGTACTACCTCTGGCGCGAGCGCCGGCTGCCGTCGAACGTCGACCCCTTCGATTCGCGACTCGACGACGAGCTCGAGCGCGCGCGGCTGCGGCGGGTCTTCTCGCAGGGCCTGGACAGCGTGGTCGGCTACCTGCTGCCGCTGCGCCGCGAGTGGCTCCAGGGAACGCCCGGACCCCAGTGGATCAGCGGGCCGTGGTTCCTGCGCGACGAGCGGCTCCACCTCGTTCCCGGCGACTCGCCGATGGGCTACCGGTTGCCGCTGGACTCGCTGCCCTGGGTGGCGCCAGCCGACAGGCCCTTCGCCCAGCTGCAGGACCCCTTCGCGCCCAGCGCCCCGCTGCCCGCAGCAGCCGCGCTGCGCGCGCAGTCGCCCTACGACGCCCACCACGTCGACGGCGGTTTCGCCGAGGGCGGCGCCGTCGCGCTGCAGGGACAGTCGGCGCCCGGTCGCTTCGGCGAGGCCGGCGTCGCCAGCGGTGCGGGCGGCTGGGGCGGCGGGCTCACGCCCGGGGACGGCCGCACGCTCCCCCACCAGCCGGCGCGGCCGCACGAGCGGGCCCCGGACCACGCGCCGGGCCGCGGTGAATCGGCCGGCTGGCTCACGCGCACCGCGCTGTGCGTGGAAGTGCGCGACCCGCAGCGTGCCAACGGACCGAAGGCCGAGCGCGAGCAGGGCGGCAAGAGCGGCGTGCTGTACGTCTTCATGCCGCCGCTGCAGCACCTGGAGGACTACCTCGAGCTGCTCGCGGCCATCGAGGCGACTGCGGCGGAACAGGGCGTCAAGGTCGTGCTCGAGGGCTATCCGCCCCCGCGCGACCCGCGCCTGAAGCTGCTGCAGGTCACGCCCGACCCGGGCGTCATCGAGGTCAACATCCACCCCGCCCACGACTGGGCCGAGCTGGTCGACCACACCGAATTCCTCTACGACGCGGCACACCGCACCCGACTGGGCACCGAGAAGTTCATGCTCGACGGCCGCCACACCGGCACCGGGGGCGGCAACCACTTCGTGCTCGGCGGCGCCACGCCGGCCGACAGCCCCTTCCTGCGCCGCCCCGACCTGCTGGCCAGCCTGCTGACCTACTGGCACAACCACCCGAGCCTGAGCTACCTGTTCTCGGGCCTGTTCATCGGCCCGACCAGCCAGGCGCCGCGCCTCGACGAGGCGCGCGACGACCAGGTCTACGAGGTCGAGATCGCGCTGGCCGAGCTCGAGCGGCAGTCGGGCCTCGCCCCGGGCGTACCGCCGTGGCTGGTCGACCGCACGCTGCGCAACCTGCTCGTCGACGTCACCGGCAACACCCACCGCAGCGAGTTCTGCATCGACAAGCTGTACTCGCCCGACGGCCCCACCGGGCGGCTGGGTCTGCTCGAGCTGCGTGCCTTCGAGATGCCGCCGCACGCGCGCATGAGCCTCGTGCAGCAGTTGCTGCTGCGGGCGCTGGTGGCGTGGTTCTGGCGCGAGCCGTATCGCGGCCGCGGCAGCACCCGCCTGACCCGCTGGGGCACGGCGCTGCACGACCGTTTCCTGCTGCCGACCTTCGTGCGCATGGACTTCGACGACGTCGTGGCCGAGCTTCGCGAGGCCGGGTTCGCATTCGACGCCGCCTGGTTCGCGCCGCACTTCGAGTTCCGCTTCCCGCTGATCGGCGAGGTCGCGACGATGGGCATCGCGCTGGCCGTTCGCAGTGCCCTGGAGCCCTGGCACGTGATGGGCGAGGAGGGCGCGGTTGGCGGCACGGTGCGCTATGTCGACTCGTCGCTCGAGCGGGTCGAGCTCAAGGTCACGGGCCTCAACGACAACCGGCACGTGGTCACGGTCAACGGGGTGGCGGCGCCGCTGCAGCCCACCGGCCGCGTCGGCGAGTTCGTCTGCGGGGTGCGCTACCGGGCCTGGCAGCCGCCGTCTGCGCTGCACCCCACCATCGGCGTGCACGCGCCATTGACCTTCGACATCGTCGACCGCTGGCTCGAGCGCTCGATCGGCGGCTGCCGCTACCACGTCGCGCACCCGGGCGGCCGCAACTACGAGACCTTCCCGGTCAACGCCTACGAGGCTGAGAGCCGGCGCCTGGCGCGGTTCTTCCGCTTCGGGCACACGCCGGGCCGGATGAAGGTCGCGCCGGCCGAGCCGAGCCGCGAGTTCCCCTTCACGCTGGACCTGCGCCGCGCCTGAGCGACGGCGCCGCCGGCTTCCCGAACGTTCGCCGCAACCCGTGCCCACCACGCAGAGCAGCCTGCCCTTCGACGTCGATCCCGTGCGGCGAGCCGGCGTCGCCGGCGGTGAGGACGTCCTGCGTCGTCAGGCGTTGCCGGCCGAGCCCGGCGTCTGGGACGAGCTGCGCACGCCCGCGGGCGGGCTGCGGGCGGCGTGGCAACGCTTCTCCGACCTGTTGCCGACACCCGCGGAGGGCGCTGACCGCTGCGCCGACCTCGACCGCCGCGTCGGCGAGGTCGTGCAGCGCATCCACGCCGACGGCGTCACGCACAACGTCTTCGACGCCCGCGGCGTGGCCGCGCGCCCTTGGTCGCTTGAACTGCTTCCGCTGATCATCGAGCCGCGGGACTGGGCACTCATCGAGTCGGGTGTGCGCCAGCGGGCAGCCCTGCTCGAGGCGATGCTGGCCGACCTGTACGGCCCGCAGCGCCTGCTGCAGGAAGGGCTGCTGCCCCCGGCGTTGCTGCTGCGGCACCCCGGTTACCTGCGCCCTATGCACGGCGTGGCGCCAGCCGCGGGCCCGCGGCTGCACATCGTGGCCTTCGACCTGGCGCGCGGGCCCGACGGCCGCTGGTGGGTGGTCGCGCAGCGCACGCAGGGGCCTTCGGGCCTGGGCTACGTGCTGCACAACCGGCTGGTCACCTCGCGCCAGTTTCCCGACGCGTTCCGCGAACTGCGCGTCCAGCACATCGCCTCCAGTTACCGCCGGCTGCTCGACACGCTGGAGCAGGCCGCCGCCGCCGTGGCGGGATCGGCCACGCCGCGCATCGTGCTGCTGACGCCGGGCACGTACAGCGAGACCTACTTCGAGCACGCCTACCTCGCGCGCTACCTGGGCCTGCCACTGGTCGAGGGCGGTGACCTCACCGTGCGCGGCGACCGGCTCTTCCTGAAGACTGTCGAGGGGCTGGAGCCCGTGCACGGGCTGCTGCGCCGCCTCGACGACGACTGGTGCGACCCGCTGGAGCTGCGCCCGGACTCGGCGCTCGGCGTGCCGGGGCTGCTGCAGGCGGCCCGCGCGGGGACCGTCGTGATGGGCAACGCGCTGGGCAGCGCCTTCCTCGAGTCGCCCGCGCTGCAGGGCTTCCTGCCGGGCATCGCGCAGCGGCTCACGGGGCAGCCGCTGCAACTGCCTTCGCTGCCCACCTGGTGGTGCGGCGAGGCCGCAGCGTGGTCGGACGTGCGCGACCGCCTGGGCGGCAAGGTCGTCCGCAGCACCTACCCGCAGGGCGGGCGCACCTCGCAGGTCTTCGACGCAAGCGCGGCCCTGGTCGAACGCGACCCCGACGCCTGGACGGTGCAGGACCGGCTGCGCTTCTCTCGTGCACCGATCTGGGGTGGCGGCGTGGTGTCGCCGCGCCCTGCGATGGTGCGCGTCTATGCCATCGCCGACGGCGCCGGTCGCTGGCACCTTCTGCCCGGCGGCATGACGCGCGTCTCGCAACGCGAGGACGGCAGCGTCTCGATGCAGCGCGGCGGCACCAGCCTGGATACCTGGGTGCTGACCGACGGCCCGGTCGACACCTTCTCGATGCTGCCGCAACGGCTGTCGGTCGACGACATCGCACGTCGGCGGCGGCCCGTGGCCAGCCGCGCCGGCGAGAACCTCTTCTGGCTGGGCCGCTACACCGAACGCACTGAACAGCTGGTCAGGCTGGCGCGCGCCACGCTGACGACCATCGACGCCGACAGCGACGCCGGCGAGCCCGTGCAGCGCGCGCTGACGCAGCTGGCGGTGCGCAGCGGACTGGCGCCATGGGGCGTGGCGCCGCTGGCGCAGGCGCCGCACGTGTTCGAGCGCGCGATTCTGGCGGGCCTCGGCGATGCGCGGGGTGCCACCAGCGTCGCCTTCAACCTGCAGGCGCTGGCGCGGGCCTCGCAGTCGCTGCGGGAGCGGCTGTCCTCCGAGCAGTGGGGGTTGATCCGCTCGATGGAGGAGACTTTCGCCGCGGCGCTGCGCGTGCATCCCGGCGAACTGCCGACCCTGGCGGCGGTGCTGCCGGCGCTGGAGCGTCTGGGGGTGGAACTCGCGGCCGTCACCGGCGTGCAGACCGACCGCATGACACGCGACCACGGCTGGCGCCTGCTGGCCACCGGGCGCCTGCTCGAGCGGCTGATCGGCGTGGCGCACCGCTTCGAGGCCTTCCTCGAAGCCGGTGCGCTGGCCAGCGCCGCCGGCATCGACCTGCTGCTCGAACTCTTCGATAGCGCCATCACCTTCCGCGCCCGTTATCAGCACCACGAGGGGCTGCTGGCCCTGGCCGACCTGCTCGTGCTGGACGACTCCAACCCGCGGGCCTTCGCCGGCGTGCTGCGCAGGCTGCGCACCGAGCTGTCGAAGCTGCCGGGCGCGGACGCCGCGCTGCTGCCGCTGGCCTCACGGCTGCCAGCCCAGGGCGCCGGCCTCGAGCTGGAATCGCTGCGCGATGCCGACGACGCCCGCATCGCGGCGGTGCTGCTCGAGCTGTCGCGCTCGTTGGCGGCCACCGCGATGCAACTGGCCGACGCGATCGGGATGCGCTACTTCACGCTCGCCCAGGGCGCCGATCAGGCGGTGTGATCGCGATGGAACTCGAGATCGTTCACGAGACCCGCTACGGCTACACGGCGCCGGTTTCGCTGTCGCACCACCTGGCGCACCTGCGGCCGCTGGACGACCCGCACCAGCGCCTGCTCGAGTTCGCGCTCGAGGTGCATCCCGCCCCGGGCCACTCACGCACCGGCGACGACAGCCACGGCAACGCCTGCCACTGGTTCTCGCTGGCGCAGCCGCACGACCGGCTGGTCGTTCGATCGAGCAGCCGCGTCGCGCTCGCGCCGCGCTTCGCTGCCCTGCGGGGAGACGACGGCCCGGCCTGGGACGAGCTCGCGGCCGGGCTGCGCTACGTGGCGCGCGCGCCGCTCGAGCCGGCGGTCGAGTTCGTCATGCCTTCGCCCTACGTGCCGCGGCTGGAGTCGCTGCGCCAGTGGGCGGCCGGGTCGTTCACCCCCGGTCGTCCCGTCGCCGCGGCGGCGCTCGACCTGATGCACCGTCTTCACGCCGACTTCGCCTACCGCAGCCAGAGCACCCAGGTCGACACCCCGCTGGCCGAGGTGTTCGCACAGAAGAGCGGCGTCTGCCAGGACTTCGCGCACCTGATGGCCGGTGCGCTGCGCATGCTCGGCGTGCCGGCGCGCTACGTCAGCGGCTACCTGCTGACGCGCGCGCCCGAGGGCGGGCAGGACATGCTCGGCGCCGATGCATCCCATGCCTGGGTGCAGGTGTGGTGTCCTGGCACCCGGGGCGTGCCGGCGGACGGTCCTTCGGCGGGCTGGCTCGACCTCGACCCCACGAACGACCTCGTCCCCGGCACGGGGCACGTGCGGGTGGCGGTGGGCCGCGACTTCGGCGACGTCACCCCGTTGCGCGGGGTCATCCGCGGCGGCGGGCGCCACACCCTGAGCGTGGCGGTCACGACGCGCGCAGCCGGCCCGGTTGTTGCTACTGAATGCACTCGAGGAGAGAACCCATGAAGCCCGCCTTCGACGAAATGCTGGCGACCGACCGGACGGTGCGCGACCACTACAGGACCTACGACGCCTGGCTGCGGCAGCAGAGCGACGAGGCCATGCGCGGCCGGCGCGACGAGGCGGAAATGATCTTCCGCCGCGTCGGCATCACCTTCGCCGTCTACGGTGCCAATGACGAGGACGGCGCCGGCACAGAGCGGCTGATCCCGTTCGACCTCATCCCGCGCGTCATCCCCAAGCAGGAGTGGGTCGACATGGAGGCGGGGCTGGCGCAGCGGGTGACGGCGCTCAACCGTTTCATCCACGACGTCTACCACGGGCAGGAGATCCTCAAGGCGGGCATCGTGCCGGCCGGGCAGGTGCTCAACAACGCGCAGTTCCGCCCCGAGATGATGGGGCTGGACGTGCCCGGGAACGTCTATTCGCACATCGCCGGCATCGACATCGTCCGCGCCGCGCAGCCCGATGGCAGCGGCACCTACTACGTGCTCGAGGACAACCTGCGCGTGCCCAGCGGCGTGAGCTACATGCTCGAGAACCGCAAGATGATGATGCGGCTGTTCCCCGAACTGTTCAGCATGCACCGCGTCGCGCCGGTGGCGCACTACCCCGACCTGCTGCTGGAGACGCTGCGCGCGGTGGCGCCGGCGGGCGTCAACGAGCCGACGGTCGTGGTGCTGACACCCGGCATGTACAACAGCGCCTACTTTGAGCACGCCTTCCTGGCGCAGCAGATGGGCGTGGAACTGGTCGAGGGGCAGGACCTGTTCGTGCGCGACGGCTTCGTCTATATGCGCACCACGCAGGGCCCGCGCCGGGTCGACGTGGTCTACCGCCGGGTCGACGACGACTTCCTCGACCCCAGCGTGTTCCGGCCCGACTCCACGCTCGGCTGCGCCGGCCTGCTGGACGTCTACCGCAAGGGCAACATCACGCTGTGCAACGCCATCGGCACCGGCATCGCCGACGACAAGAGCATCTACCCGTACGTGCCGAAGATGATCGAGTTCTACCTCGGGGAGAAGCCGATCCTGCAGAACGTGCCGACCTGGCTGTGCCGCGACGAGAGGGATCTGTCCTACGTGCTCGACCACCTGGGCGAGCTGGTGGTCAAGGAGGTGCACGGTGCCGGCGGCTACGGCATGCTGGTCGGCCCGGCGGCGACGAAGGCCGAGATCGAGGACTTCCGCGCCGCGCTGAAGGCCAACCCGTCGAACTACATCGCCCAGCCGACGCTCGCGCTGTCCACCTGCCCGACCTACGTCGACAAGGGCATCGCCCCGCGCCACATCGACCTGCGGCCCTTCGTGCTGTCGGGCAAGGAGGTGCAGATGGTGCCCGGCGGCCTGACGCGCGTGGCGCTGAAGGAGGGCTCGCTGGTCGTCAACTCGTCGCAGGGCGGGGGGACGAAGGACACCTGGGTCCTGGAAGCCTGAAGTGACTTTCACCCCCCCGAAGCGCCTTCGGCGCCCCCCCCAGGGGGCACCGCCAGCGGCCCGGCAAGGCCGGTTCCGCGGCGGTCGCTTGGTTGTGCCGGACTCATGCCTGGCCAGTGCCGTTTGTGGGCATCTGTGATTGAGGGAGACCACCATGCTGTCTAGAACCGCCGACCATCTGTTCTGGATGGCTCGCTACATGGAGCGCGCGGAAAATACCGCCCGGATGCTCAACGTCAGCTACGAGATGTCGCTGCTGCCGCAGTCGGCGGACGTGGCCGAGCAGAGCTGGCGCGGCATGCTGTCGATCAGCGAGCTGACCTGGAGCTTCTCTCAGCGCTACAGCGAGGTCACGCCGCGCAACGTCATGGACTTCATGGTGCGCGACGAGACCAACCCGTCGAGCATCCTGTCCTGCCTGCGGGCGGCCCGCGAGAACGCGCGGGCCGTGCGCGGCGCGCTGACCACCGAGGTCTGGGAGACGCAGAACCAGACCTGGCTGGAGTTCAACCGCATGCTCGCGGCGGGCGCGTTCGAGCGCGACCCCGGCGCCTTCTTCGAATGGGTGAAGTTCCGCTCGCACCTCAGCCGCGGCGTGACGGTGGGCACGATGCTGATGGACGAGGCGCTGCACTTCCTGCGCATCGGCACCTTCCTGGAAAGGGCCGACAACACCGCGCGGCTGCTCGACGTGAAGTTCCAGAGCGTCGCCGGCGACTTCTTCGGCAGCGGCGGCAAGGAAAGCCAGGAGATCGACTTCTACTACTGGAGCGCGGTGCTGCGCTCGGTGTCGGGCTTCGAGATCTATCGCAAGGTCTACCGCAACGTGATCCGGCCGGAGCGCGTGGCCGAACTGCTCATCCTGCGCCCCGACATGCCGCGCTCGCTGGCGGCCTGCATGAACGAGGTGGTGGCCAACCTGCAACTCGTGGCCAACCAGCAGAGCGCGGAGACGCTGCGCCGCGCCGGCCGACTGCAGAGCGACCTGCGCTACGGTCGCATCGACGAGATCCTGGCCACCGGGCTGCACGCCTACCTGACACAGTTCCTCGACCGCGTGGGCGATCTCGGCGTGGGCATCAGCCGCGACTTCCTGGTGCCGATGGCGGCCTGAACCAGGGCGGCACGGGCTGCAGCGGTGTCTGGCCAGGGGGAGCGTCGCGCCTATCATCGGTGCGATGTTCCGCTGCATCGCCGCCTTGCTGATGGCCGCCACGATCACTGCCCATGCCGAACCGCCGCCGCGCCCGCCCGTGGCGCGGCAGGTCCCCCACGTCGTCAAGAGCCCGCACGGCGATCGCGTCGACGAGTACTTCTGGCTGCGCGACGACGACGCCGAGCGCAAGCGGCCGGATATCGTCGAGCACCTGAAGGCCGAGACCGCCTACGCCGAGGCGATGCTCGCGCCCGGCCGGGCGCTGCATGACAAGCTTGTCGCCGAGATGCGCGGTCGCATCCGCGAAGACGACAGCTCGGTGCCCGCCTACGACCATGGCTGGTGGACGTGGCGGCGCTTTGAACCGGGGGCCGAGTACCCGGTGCTGATGAGGCGCAAGGGCACGCCGGCCGGCCCCGACTTCGACGCGCCCGAGCAGGTGGTGCTCGACCAGCCGGCGCGCGCCAAGGGCCAGCGCTACTACGACGTCGGCGCCACCGCCGTCAGCCCCGACGGCCGCTACCTGGCCTGGACCGAGGACACCGGTGGCCGCCGCATCCACACGCTGCGCGTGCGCGACCTGCAGACCGGCGAGCTGCTGCCCGACGCCATTGGCGGCGTGCTCGAGCCCGTGGTCTGGGCGGCCGACAACCGGACGATCTTCTACATCCGCCAGGACCCGGTCACGCTGCAGAGCGGGCCGGTGTTCCGCCATGTGCTCGGCACCGCGGCCGGCGCCGACGTCAAGGTCTACGAAGAGCGGGACAAGACGCAGTTCGTCTCCATCGGGCGCAGTGCCTCGGGCCGCTTCGTCGTGATCCACATCGGCGGGCACGACACTGCCGAGACCCGGGCCGTGCCCACCGACCGGCCCACGGCGCGGCCGCGCGTCGTGCTCGCGCGCAAGCCCGGCGTGCGCCACGACGCCGACCACCTCGACGGCCGCTGGGTGGTGCGCACGAACGAGCGTGCGCGCAACTTCCGCCTCGTCGAGGCGCCCGAGAAGACCCCCGACGACCGCCGCACCTGGCGCACGCTGGTGCCGGCGCGCCGCGACGCCGCGATCGACGGCTTTGCGCTGTTCCACGGAGCGGTGGCCATCGAGGAGCGTGTCGACGCCGACCCGCGGGTGCGCGTGCTGCCGTTGGCCGGTTCCGGCGCGATGGCGGTGACCGTCGGCGAGCCGGCCGTGGCGACCTCGCTGGGCGAGAACCTCGACCCTGCGGCACGCCATGTGCGCCATGTCGCCACCTCGCTCGTGCGCCCCGAGACCACGTTCGATCTCGAACTCGCCACCGGCCAGCGCACGCTGCGCAAGGAGCGCCCGGTGCCCGGCTACGACGCGTCGCTCTACCGCACCGAGCGGCTGTGGGCCCCGGCGCGTGACGGTCTGCGCATCCCCGTCACGGTGGCCTGGCGGGTCGACCGTGCACGACGCGACGGCCGTGCGCCGGCCTACATCGACGGCTACGGGGCCTATGGCTATTCGAACGACCCCCACTTCGCCAGCACCCGCGTCTCGCTGCTCGACCGCGGCTTCGTCGTCGCGATCGCCCACGTGCGCGGCGGTGCCGAGCTGGGCCAGGACTGGTACGAGGCCGGCCGGCTGATGCGCAAGAAGAACACCTTCAACGACTACGTCGACGTCACCGAATTCCTGGTTCGCGAGCGCTGGGCCGACCCGAAGCGTGTGTTCGGCAGTGGCGGCTCGGCTGGCGGCCTGCTGATCGGCGCGGTGGCCAACATGGCGGGCGACCTCTACCGCGGTCTGGCGCTGCACGTGCCCTTCGTCGACGCGGTGACGACGATGCTCGACGAGACGATCCCGCTGACGGCCAACGAGTGGTCGCAGTGGGGCGACCCGCGCAAGGCGCGCGACTACCGATACATCCTCTCGTACTCGCCCTACGACAACATTGCCGCCAGGCCCTATCCGGCGATGCTGGTGACGACCGGCCTGTGGGACTCGCAGGTGCAGTACTACGAGCCGGCGAAGTACGTCGCGCGCCTGCGCGCCCGCAAGACCGACGCCAACCCGCTGCTCTTCCACGTGCAGATGGACGCTGGCCACGGCGGTCGCCCCGGCCGCTTCGAGGCCCTCGACGAGGTGGCGCGCGAGTACGTCTTCTTCCTCGGTCTGGCCGGCATCACCGAGTGAGTCGCCCTGCGCCGGCTGCGGGCCGGGACCGTGGTGTTCAGCCCCGCGCTCGGCGTACCGCCGCGCCGAGCGTGATCACGGCCAGCGCGTAGTAGCTCGACCAGTTGTAGCGCGTGATCGCGTAGAAGTTCCGCGTGCCCGCCACGTAGGTGGGTGCCGCGTCGCCGTTCTCCAGCAGCACCAGGGCCAGCAGGCCGTCGTGGGCGCGTGCGGCCGATGGCAGCTCGGCACCGCGCTCGGCGAACTGCGCCGCCGTGAAGCTGGGCAGGATGTCCGGGCCCAGCAGCACGGCGCGGTCGCTCACGTCCACCGGCACGGCGACGTCGAAGTGCGTCGGCACGCCCCGCTCCCAGCCGAAGGCCGCGAGGTAGTGCGCCACGCTGCCGATCGCGTCGACGGCGTTGCCGACCAGATCGACGTGGCCATCGCCATCGAAGTCGACGGCGTAGCGGTTGATGCTACCGGGCATGAACTGCGGCAGGCCCATCGCCCCGGCGAACGAGCCACGGGGCAGCAGCGGGTCTGTGCCCTCGCGCTCGCAGAGGACGAAGAACTCCTCCAGCTCGGAGCGGAAGAACGGGCTGCGGTCGCGGCGGCCTGCGGGGAAGTCGAAGCTCAGCGTGGCCAGCGCATCGATGACGCGGAAGTTGCCCATGTGCCGGCCGTACAGGGTCTCGACGCCGATGATCCCGACGACGATCTCCGGCGGCACGCCCCAGCGCTCTTCGGCGCGGGCGAGCGTGGCGGCGTGTTCCTGCCAGAAGGTCGCGCCAGCCCCGATGCGGCGCGGCTCGACGAAGCGGTCGCGGTAGGCGAACCAGTTCTTCGCGGTGCCGGCTGGCGGGGGCATGATGGCCCGCTCCACGGCACCCTGCCGACGGGCACGGGCCAGGTGCGTTGTCACCCAGCCGGCGTCCAGGCCGCGCCGGCTGGCCACTTCCCGAGCGAAGGCCTCGATCCGCGGATCGGGCCCGTAGTGGGGGCTTTCCGTCGCTGGTGGCGGGCTGGCCGCGCGCTTGCGGTTAGCGCCGTGGGCAGCGGGCGCGCCGAGCAGCGCAGCAGTGCCGAGCCAGGGCCCTGCCGCGGCACCCGAGAGCCCCGCGATCAGGACCCTGCGCCGCGCGCCCGCGATCGACTTCTCATGCGCCATCGAACCATTATGGAGCGCCCCGGGCGGCGTCCGCTGCGGCGCCGAAACGCCGCCACCAGCCGCGGGGGATGCCTGCGGCACTGCCGGCGCCGTAGCGCAGGCGGTCGAGCTCGTCGAGCGTGGCAGCCAGCGCCTCGCCGGCGTCGCCGAGGCGCCGCCGCACCGCCTCGGCCCGGCGCCGCGGGGGCTCGTGGGCCTGCACGTCCACGCCCAGCCGGGCCAGGCGCCGGGCCACCTTCTGCTGAAGGCGGTGCCAAGGGTCCTGGCGCTGGCGGTCCCACAGCGCCCAGGCGGCACCCGCCAGCGCCGAGCCACTGAGCAGCCAGAGCAACGCCCAGGCCAGGTCCTTCCAGTCGGGCGACGCGACGCCGAGCTGGCGCAGCAGGTCGAGCTGAGTACCGCGCGAGTAGTTCAGCACCCACTGGTTCCAGCCGTTGTCGATGCGTTCCCACAGCAGGCGCAGCTGCGCTGCCAGTTCCGGGCTCACGCTGATGAACGCGCCGGCCACCAGCCCGGGCGGGGGTGCGAGGTTGCGGCTGCGGTCGATGCGCTCCGGCGCCACGGCGGCGGTCGGGTCCACGCGCACCCAGCCCGCGCCAGGCTGCCAGTACTCGGCCCACGCGTGCGCGTGGCTCTGTCGCACGATCCAGTAGCCGTCGACGGGCTGAGGGTCGCTGCCCTGGTAGCCCGTGACGATGCGCGCCGGGACGTCGAGCGCGCGCATGACGACCACGAAGGCCGAGGCGAAATGCTCGCAGAAGCCGGTGCGCCGGTCGAGCCAGAACTCGTCGATGGCGTGTTCGCCGTAGGTGCCGGGCGACAGCGTGTAGCTGAACCCGGCCGTGCGCACGTGGGCCAGCACCGCGGCCACCAGCGTGCGCGGGTCGGCTTCGGCCATGTCCGCCCGTGCACGCAGCTCGGCGGCCCACTGCAGCGTGCGCGGGTTGTATCCCGGGGGCAGGTCGACGAGGTCGCGCAGCGCCAGCACCGCCTCGCGCGGGCCGTGGCGTGCGGCGGGCCACGCCGTGGCCTCGAATCGCACGCGCTCGGTCAAGGGGCGGTCGGCCTGCCACTGCAGGTCCTGCCGCACCAAGGCCCGCAGCCCCTCGATGCGCGGTTCCGCCTCGGCAGGGGTGAGCTCCAGCAGCGGCAGCAGGGACAGGCGGCTGGGCTCGAGGGTGACTTCGTAGCTCAGCGGGCTGCCGCGCAGCTCGGTGTCGGCGCGCAGCCGCATCTCGGCCGGGAAGTTGGCGCCGCCGCGCGTCCACTGTCGGCCGTCGAATTCCGACAGCACCGGCCCGCGGAAATACATCTCGCCCGGGCTGGGCGTGCGGTCGAGGAAGCGCAGGCGCATCGCCACCGAGTCGTCGGTTGCGAGCTCCGCCACCGCGCCCAGCCGCATCGTTCCGGACAGGCCGGTGGTGGCCATTGCGTCCTGTGGCAGCCCCCACAACGGGCCGACCCGCGGGAAGAGCACGAACAGCGCCACCATCACCGGTGCGCCGAGCAGCGCGGTGCGGCCGGCCAGCGCTGCGGCCTGCATCAGCGGCGGGCGCCCGACCGGCATGTGGGCGAGCACCAGGGCCGTCAGCAGGCCCCAGACCGACAGCATCATCGACGCCGCCACCAGCAGCGACTGCGAGTAGAGGAAGTTGGTCAGGACGAGGAAGAAGCCGAGGAAGAACACCACGAGCGCATCGCGCCGCGCGCGCAGCTCCAGGGTCTTCAGCGCCATCAGCACGACCAGCAGCGTGACCCCGGCCTCCTTGCCGAACAGCGTGTGCTCGGTCACCAGCGTGAGCCCGACCGCCAGAGCCAGGACGGTCACGAGGGTCCAGCGGCCGGGCAGGGCACCGCTGGTCCAGGCCAGGCGTGCGCGCCACGCCAGCACGGCGGCAGCCAGCGCGGTGCACCAGGCGGGAAGGTGCTGCAGGTGCGGCAGGAGCGTCCAGCCGATGACGGCCAGCAGGAACAGCGTGTCGCGCGCGTCGCGCGGCAGGCTCGCCAGGGTCTGCACCAGCCGCTTCACGACCACTCGGCCAGCAGGTCGAGCGCCGCGCGGCGGTGGGCGTCGCCGTCGGCCGGTGCGAGTTCGAGCCCGGGCAGGCGCAACCCCCAGCGCAGGCCGGCCCGGTCCGCCGCGAGGGCCCATGCCGCCAGCCTCGACACGCGCTGCTCGGCGTCGAATCCCGGCGCCGCGCTGGTCGACCACTCGAGCCAGAGTTCTGCACCGGCGCTTCCGGTGGTTTCGCGGCTGACCATCTCGCCGCTGCGTGCGACCTTCTTCCAGGCCACCTGGCGCAGCGTGTCGCCACGTCGCCAGGGACGCACCCCGTCCAGTTCGCCGCCGGCGGCGCTTCGCCTTTCCGTCGGCGAGCCCGCGCTCGGCGAGGCCGCGGGCAGCGCCGGTGCACCGGGCTCGGGGCGCGGCCAGGCGAGCACCCGCGCGGCCGGACGCCAGACGCTCCAGGCGCGGAAGAGCCCGAGCGGAAACCGCGTCTCGACGAAGATGGGGGGCACGTCATGCCAGCCACGGCACGCAGGCACCAGCGACAGGTGTGCTGCCACCGAGCCGCCCGCGGGCACGTCGCACCACGCCAGCCCGCTGCCTGCCACGGGTTCCTGCCAGCGCAGGGCGACGCCGTGGCGGGCTTGTCCCGGGTTGTCGAGCACGATCTCGAGCTTCATCGCGTCGCCCGCGAAGCTCGGTACCGGCGTGCGCACGCGCAGCGTCAGCCCGAGCAGCGTGGTGTGGGTCAGGTGCATCGAGACGATCCCGCTGCCGGCGAGCAGGAACGTCAGCACGTAGCCGAGGCTGAGCTGGTAGTTGATGGTCGCCACCAGCATCAGCACCAGGGTGAAGGCGAAGGCGAAGCCCGCGCGCGTGGGCAGGATGTAGACGTTGCGCTGGCCGAGCGTCCAGTGCTCGGCGCGCGGCAGCCGATCCACCCACCATCGGCGCAGCAGCGCCAGCGGGCCCGCCGCCGCGCCGCCGGCGGGGGGCCGAGCCGCGGTGGCCGGGCCCGCGCTCACGGGATCGGCGTGGCCTCGACCAGGGCCCGCACCTGCTCGATGGCCCCGCGGCCGGCGCCGGCCACAGGCGTGAGCCGGTGCGCGACCGCCTGCGGCAGCACGGCCTGCAGGTCGTCCGGGGCGACGTAATCGCGTCCGGACATCAGCGCCCGGGCCCGCGCCACGCGCAGCAGCGCGATGCCGGCGCGCGGCGACAGCCCGTCGACGAACCAGCGGCCCGAGCGCGTGGCCGCGATCAGCGCCTGCAGGTAGTCCAGCAAGGCCTCCGACGCGTGGACCTGCATCACCACCTTCTGCGCCGCCTCCAGCTCGGTCGGGGTCATCACCGGCGCCAGGCGTTGCGTAGCCTGGCGACGGTCCGCGCCCGCCAGCAGCGCGCGCTCGCTGGCACGGTCGGGGTAGCCCAGCGTGATGCGCAGCAGGAAGCGGTCGAGCTGGCTCTCGGGCAACGGGTAGGTTCCGAGCTGGTCGCTCGGGTTCTGCGTGGCGATGACGAAGAAGGGCTGGGGCAGGGGACGGGTTTCGTTCTCCACCGAGACCTGGTGTTCCTCCATCGCCTCGAGCAGCGCGCTCTGCGTCTTCGGCCCGGCGCGGTTGATCTCGTCGGCCAGCAGCACCTGCGAGAACACCGGACCCTGATGGAAGACAAAGGCTTCCTTGCTGCGCTCGTAGACACTGACGCCGATCAGGTCGCTGGGCATCAGGTCGGCGGTGAACTGCACGCGGGCGAACTTCAGGCCGAGCGATACCGCCAGCGCGTGTGCCAGCGTCGTCTTGCCGACCCCTGGAACGTCCTCGATCAGGAGGTGGCCGCCCGCCAGCAGGCAGGCGACGCTGTCCTCGATCTGCGGGCGTTTGCCGACGATGATCGTGCTAATCTGATTGACCAGAGCGCCCAGCTGGCGTACGAGGCTCGCGTCCATGGGCAGGACCATACCGCATACCGCGAACGGAGACACCTTCTCGATGAGCACCCTGTTCTTCAGCCACGCCGAGTGCCGCCTGCACGACATGGGGCAGGGACATCCGGAGTGCCCGCAGCGGCTGGACGCGATCTCCGATCACCTGCTTTCCACGGGGCTTGACATCGCGCTGGACTTCCGCGACGCGCCGCTGGCCACGCTCGACCAGATCGAGCGTGCCCACGCCGCGGGCTACGTGATGCAGCTCAAGGACATGCTCGAGCAGGTGCAGGCCGACGGGGTGTCGCGCGCGCTCGACCCGGACACGCTGGCCTGCCCGGGCACGTGGCGCGCGGCGCTGCGCGCCGCCGGCGCCGCGGTGGCGGCCACCGATGAGGTGCTCGCCGGCCGCGCCAGCAACGCCTTCTGCGCCGTGCGCCCGCCGGGCCACCACGCCACGCGCGACGAGACCATGGGCTTCTGCTTCTTCAACAACGTGGCCATCGCGGCGCGGCACGCGCTCGACGTCCATGGACTGGAACGCGTGGCGGTGATCGACTTCGACGTCCACCACGGCAACGGCACCGAGGACATCGTGGCCGGCGACGACCGCATCCTGATGTGCAGCTTCTTCCAGCACCCGCTGTACCCGTACAGCGGGGCGGTGCCCAAGGGCACCAACATGGTCAACGTGCCCATCGCCCCGTACACCCGGGGGCCTGAACTGCGTGAGACGATCGAGTCCATGTGGATGCCCGCCCTCGACGCCTTCCGCCCTCAGATGGTGTTCATCTCCGCCGGTTTCGACGCTCACCGCGAGGACGACCTCGGCCAGCTCGGCCTGGTCGAGGCCGACTACGAGTGGATCACCCAGCGGCTCAAGGACGTGGCCGACCGTCATGCCGGAGGTCGCATCGTCTCCTGCCTGGAAGGCGGCTACAACCTGGGCGCGTTGGCGCGCAGCGTGGCTGCGCACGTGCGCGTGCTGGCAGACGTCTGACCCGGGTGTGATGAACCGTCCGCTGACGGCCGACGAACTCGGCCGCCTCGTCGATTCCCTGCTCTCGCCCGGCGCCCTGGTCGAGCTGGCGGTGTTCGCCGGCTGCGTGCTCGCTGCGTGGGGGGTGGTGCGGCTGCTGCGCGGCGCCGTCAGCGCCCGTGGCTCGATCTGGTTCGGCGAGCGCATCGTCGATGGCGTGCTGTTCCCGGTGGTCGCGCTGCTGCTGGCGCTGGCCGCGCGCTGGGGCCTGGCGGGCCTGGTGCCCATCGCGGTGTTCCGGCTGGCCATCCCGGTGCTGCTGTCGCTGGTGGTCATCCGGCTGACGGTGCGCGTGCTGCATCGCGCTTTCCCGCACTCGGCCGTGATGCGCGTCGTCGAGCGCAGCGTCTCGTGGATCGCCTGGATCGCCGTGGTGCTGTGGATCCTGGGCATCCTGCCGCTGGTCATGCAGGAGCTCGATGCCATCCAGTGGAAGCTCGGCAGCACGACGATCTCGGTGCGCAACCTGATCGAGGGCGCGATCGCCGCCGTGGTCGTGCTGATGGTCGCGCTGTGGATCTCGGCGGCGCTGGAGCAGAAGCTGCTCGAGGGCGCCACCGACAACCTCTCGATCCGCAAGATGGCGGCCAACGCCCTGCGCGCGCTGCTGCTGTTCCTGGGCCTGATGTTCGCGCTCTCGGCAGCGGGTATCGACCTCACGGCGCTGGGCGTGCTGGGCGGCGCGCTCGGGGTGGGCATCGGCTTCGGCCTGCAGAAGCTGGCGGCCAACTACGTCAGCGGCTTCGTCATCCTGGCCGAGCGCAGCATGCGCATCGGCGACGTGGTGCGGGTGGACAACTTCGAGGGCCGCATCACCGACATCACGACGCGCTACACCGTGATCCGGGCGCTCAACGGCCGCGAGTCCATCGTTCCCAACGAGATGCTGATCACCTCGCGGGTCGAGAACTCGTCGCTGGCCGACCCCCGCGTGCTGCTGCAGACCGTGGTGCAGGTGGCCTACGGCACCGATCTCGACGCGCTCATGCCGCGCCTCGTGGAGGCGGTGGCTGCCGTGCCGCGCGTGCTGCGGGACCCCGGGCCCGGCGTGCAACTGTCCAGCTTCGCGGCCGACGGGCTCGAGCTGACTGTGCTGTTCTGGATCGCGGACCCCGAGAACGGGCAGGGCAACGTGCGCTCGCAGGTCAACCTGGCGATCCTGCGTACCGTGAACGAGGCCGGGATCGAGATTCCTTTCCCGCAGCGCGTGGTGCGGCACGGCTGACGAGAGGCGACATCGGGGCTTCAGCGCGTCGGGGGCGCCGGCTTCGCTCCCGGATCGAGCTTCATTGCCGCCTTGACCAGAAGGTGGGCCGACACCGGCGCGGTGAGGAAGAGGAACAGTGCGATCAACAGCTCGTGCACGCTCGGCGTGCCGCGCCAGGCGAACCACAGTGCCGACGCGATGAGCACGCAGCCGACCCCCAGCGTCGTGGCCTTGCTCGGTCCGTGCAGGCGGCGGTAGAAGTCCGAGAGCTTGGCCAGTCCCCAGGAGCCCACGACCGCGAAGGCAGCGCCGACGACGGCCAGCGCGCTGATGGCGACGTCCAGCGCAAGGGGGAGCGAGGCGGGTGCGCTCATTCGGTCAGGTCTCCACGGACGACGAACTTCGACAGCGCGACGGTGCCGACGAATCCCAGCAGGCCGATCAGCAGCGCGACCTCGAAGTACACCGCGCTGCCCTGGCGCACGCCTTCGAGCACCAGCAGCGCCAGCGCGTTGATGTAGAGGGTGTCCAGGGCCAGGATGCGGTCGGGCAGGGTGGGCCCGCGCAGCAGCCGCCACGCGCTGAGCAGGAGCGCCAGCACGAAGGCCGCCATCACCCAGGGCAGCACGGCGGCGAGGATCATTCGAAGATCTCCCTGAGCGGCGCCTCGTAGCGCTGCTTGATCTCGGCGACCAGGGCCTCGGGGTCGTCGACGTTGAAGGCGTGGACCAGCAGGTGCCTGCGGTCGTCGCTCAGCTCGGACGACAGCGTGCCGGGTGTCAGCGTGATGATGCCCGCCAGGGCGACGATGCCGTGCGGGTCGCGGATGTCCAGCGGCACCCAGACGAAGGCTGGCCGCAGACGGCTCTCGGGGCCCAGCACCTGGCGTGCCACGACCACGTTGGACTTGACGATGTCGAACAGCACGACGGCGGCGAGCCGCACGACCGTGCCCAGGCCGCGCAACCGTGGCCGGTCCGGCCGGAAGCGCTCGGTGAACCACGGGATCGCGATCGCCAGGGCGGCCCCGAGCAGGACGTGCCCGACCGAGGCCGATTCGTTGAGCATCAGCCATGACGCCCACAGCACCAGGCTGAGCACGGGTGCGGGCAGCAGCCGAGCGCGAAGCTTGCTCATTTCGCCTCCCCGCGTTCGCGCATCTCGCGGCGGATATCCCATGCCGGAGGTGCCGCCTGTGCACCGAGAACGGCGCCGATGTAACCCTGCGGAGCCTGCAGTTGCGCGGCAGTGGCCGCGGTGTAGGCCGAGATCGGGCCAGCCGCGACGGCGCAGGTCAGCGCTGCCGCCATCATCGCGACGATAGCGGCCGACTGGCTGGGTGCGGCGGCTGCTGCCTTCTGCATCGTCGTCGGGCCTGTGTCCGGAAGCGACCAGAAGAGCGTCGAGCCGGCTCGCGCCAGCGCCACCATCATCGCCAGGCTCGAGCCCAGCACGACCGCGATCACCCAGGTCGCCATCGACGTCGTGCCGGCGGCCTGCAGCAGCATCGTCTTGCCGAGGAAGCCCGCCAGCGGCGGCACGCCCGCCGCCGCCACCGCGGCGACAAAGAAACCGACCCCGAGCGGCGCCCAGCCACCGGCCAGCGCGCGCGGCTCGAGCCGATCGCTGCCGCCGCGGGCGGTCATGATCCGGTCGGCGAGCAGGAACAGCGCTGCGGCGATGAGCGTGCTGTTGAGCAGGTAGAACAGCCCTGCGGCGAGTGCGGCCTCGGTGCCCAGCCCGATGGCCAGCAGCAGCGTGCCGGCCGAGGCGACCACCCCGTAGGCCAGCAGGCCGCGCACCCGCACGGCGGCCAGTGCGCCGACCGCTGCCAGCGCCAGGGTGGCCAGCGCCAGCCAGGGCAGGAACGGGGTGGCGACCCCTGCCACCGGCCCCGCGCCTTCGCCGAACATCAGCGTGCTCACGCGCGCGATCGCATAGACGCCGACCTTGGTCATGATGGCGAACAGCGCCGCCACCGGGGCGGTGGCACTCGCGTAGGTGTCGGGCAGCCAGAAGTAGAGGGGCAGCAGCGCCGCCTTGACCGAGAACACCACCAGCAGCATCAGCGCCGCGGCCTGGGCCAGGCGGGCATTCTCAGGCGACAGGGCCGCGAGCCGCCGCGCCAGGTCGGCCATGTTCAGCGTGCCGGTCAGCCCGTAGAGCAGGCTCACCGCGACGAGGAACAGGGCCGAACCCGCCAGGTTGAAGACCACGTAATGCACGCTGGACTTCAGCCGCTCGCGCCGGCCGGCGCCGCTGCCGTGCAGCAGCAGCCCGTAGCTGGCGGCCAGCAGCACCTCGAAGAAGACGAAGAGGTTGAAGAGATCGGCGGTCAGGAACGCGCCGTTGAGCCCCATCAGCTGGAACTGGAAGAGGGCATGGAAATGCACGCCGCGCCGGTCGTCGCCGCCGAGGGCGTACAGCAGCGAGCCCGTGGCCACGACCGCGGTGAGCAGCAGCATCATCGCGCTCAGGCGGTCGAGCGCCAGGGCGATGCCGAAGGGCGCGGGCCAGTTGCCCAGCAGGTAGGGCTGCACCGCCCCGCCCGAGGCCTGCTGCACCAGGCCGGTACCGACCAGCACGAGCGCGAGCGTCGAGATCAGCGAGATCGGGCCTGCGGCGGAAGGCCGGTGCTTCTCGATCAGCAGCAGCAGCGAGCCGGCGACCAGCGGCAGCACCACCGGCGCGATGATGCCGTGCCCCCCGAGGAAGAACGTGCCGGCGCTCATCGGGGCTCCTCGCCGTCGACCTGGTCGGTGCCGACCTCGGCGTGCGTGCGCAGCGCGATGGCCAGAAGCACCGCCGTCATCGCGAAGCTGATGACGATGGCCGTCAGCACCAGCGCCTGCGGCAGGGGATCGGCATGGGTCTGCAGCGTAGCCGCGACGCCCTTCTCGACGATGGGCGCCGCGCCGACCTTGACCCGCCCCATCGCGAAGATGAAGAGGTTGACCGCGTAGCTCAGCAGCGTGAGGCCGAGGATGACGTCGAAGGTGCGCGCGCGCAGCATCAGCCACACGCCTGTGCCGCCGAGCGTGCCGATGAACAGGGCCAGGAGCAACACCATGTCAGGCACCCCTGCGCGACAGCCGCGCGATCGACAGCAGCATCACCATCGTGCCTCCGACGACGACCAGGTAGACGCCCAGGTCGAAGGCCGAGGCGCTGGCCATCGGCACGCCGCCGACGCCCGGCAGCCAAGGGTAGTCGTAGGTGCTGGTCAGGAACGGGGAGCCGAACCACCAGCTCGCCACGCCGGTGCCGGCGGCGACCAGCAGTCCCCAGGCGACCCAGCCGCGGAAGTCGCCCGTGGCGCGCTCGCCTACCCAGCGCTGCCCGTGCGCCACGTGCTGCAGCACGAGGCCGATGGCCAGCACCAGGCCCGCGATGAACCCGCCGCCGGGCAGGTTGTGACCGCGCAGGAACAGGTACAGCGAGATCAGCACGGTGAATGGCAGCACCAGCCGGCTGATGATCTGCAGCATCAGCGGGTGGCGGTCGGACTCGCTGCCGGGCGTCGGGTGCACCATCGGCGCGAAGCCGGCCAGCAGCGCGTGGATGATGATGGCGGCGATGCCCAGCACGGTGATCTCGCCCAGGGTGTCGAAGCCGCGGAAGTCGACGATGATCACGTTGACGGCGTTGGCCCCGCCGCCGAGCGGCAGCGTCTGCTCGAGGAAGTAGGGCGAGATCGAGTCGAAGGGGCGGGTGAGCACCATCCAGACGATGGCGGCCAGCCCGATGCCGACCGCGATGGCGATGACCGCGTCGCGCAGGGCCCGCAGCGGGCGCCGCTCCGATGGCCCCTCGGCGGGCAGCCAGCGCAGCGACAGCATCATCAGCACGACGGTGACCACCTCGACGAGCAACTGCGTGAGCGCCAGGTCGGGTGCCGAGAACCACACGAAGACGAGGCACACCACCAGTCCGGCAGCCCCCATCAGCAGCAGCGCCAGCAGGCGGCGGCGCCAGGCCAGCACGGTGCCGATGGTCGCGGCGATGCCGATCAGCCAGACGCCCGCCACGGCGGCACTGACTTCGGCCAGGTGCAGGGGTGCGGCGCCGCTCGAGGGGCCGGTGGCAAGGAAGGGCCAGGCGCCTGCGGCCAGGGCCATCAGCACCAGCAGCACGAGGTAGCGCTGCAGGCTGCCGGTCTGCAGGGCCCCCGTCACGCCGCGCGCCGCCGCGACGCCGCCGTTCATCAGGCCCAGGAAGAGGTCTCGGCCACCCTTGCGGAACCACAGCGGCAGGTGCACCAGGCGGTGCAGGTCGATGAAGCGCTGGAGGCCGAAGTACAGCGCCACGCCGAACGCGACGGCCGCCACGCTCATCATCAGCGGCGCGTTCACGCCGTGCCAGATCGCCAGCTCGTAAGCCGGCAGCGCGGGGCCGGGCGCGCCGTGCAGCGCGGCCTGCGCCGCCACCGCCAGGATCGGCCCGGCGGTCTGAGCCGGCAGCAGGCCCACCACCACGCACAGCAGCACCAGCAGCAGGACCGGCGCACGCATGAGGAACGGCGCCTCGTGCGGCGTCTTCGGCAGGTCCTTCGGCTCGGGTCCGAAGAAGACATCGTGCACGAAGCGCAGACTGTAGGCCACGCTGAAGATCGCGGCCAGCAGCGCCACGCCCGGCAGCAGCCACTGCATCAAGCCGGGTATGTCCTTGGCCAGCGCCTCCGCGAAGAACATCTCCTTGCTGAGGAAGCCGTTGAGCAGAGGCACCCCTGCCATCGCGGCCGCGGCGGTCATCCCCAGCGTGGCGGTGAAGGGCATGGCACGGCGAAGACCGGTCAGGCGACGCATGTCGCGCGTGCCGCACTCGTGGTCGATGATGCCGGCCGACATGAACAGACCGGCCTTGAAGGTCGCGTGGTTGATGATGTGGAAGACGCCGGCAACGATCGCCAGCGGCTCGTCCAGGCCGAACAGCAGCGTGATCAGGCCCAGGTGGCTGATCGTGGAATAGGCGAGCAGGCCCTTGAGGTCGTGCTTGAAGATGGCGATGTACGCACCGACCAGCAGCGTCGCCAGGCCGGTGCAGGTGACGATCCAGAACCAGGGTTCGCTGTTGCCCAGCGCCGGGTACAGCCGCGCCAGCAGGAAGACGCCGGCCTTGACCATCGTCGCCGAGTGCAGGTAGGCCGACACCGGCGTCGGCGCCGCCATCGCGTGCGGCAGCCAGAAGTGGAAGGGGAACTGCGCGCTCTTCGTGAAGCAGCCCAGCAGCACCAGGACCAGCGCCGTCTCGTACAGCGGGTGGGCGCGGATCACGTCGCCCGAGGCGAGCACCACGTCGAGCTGCAGGCTGCCCACGATGTGACCGATCAGCAGCACGCCCGCCAGCAGCGCCAGCCCGCCGGCGCCGGTGATGGCCAGGGCCATGCGCGCGCCTTCGCGGGCATCGTCGCGGCGGTGCCAGTAGCCGATCAGCAGGAAGGACGACAGGCTGGTGAGTTCCCAGAACAGCACCAGCAACAGCAGGTTGCCCGAGAGCACGATGCCGAGCATCGCGCCCATGAACAGCAGCAGGAAGGTGAAGAAGCGCGGGGCGGGATCGGCCGGGTCGAGGTACCAGGCCGCGTAGAGCACCACCAGCGCCCCGATGCCGGCGATCAGAAGGGCGAACAGCCACGCCAGGCCGTCCATGCGCAGCGAAAGCTCGAGACCGAGCGTGGGCACCCAGGGCGCCGAGACGCGCAGCACTTCGCCGGCGAAGACCTGCGGCGCACTGGCCAGCAGCAGCGCGGTCACCGCCAGGGCCACCGCACCGGCGATCCAGGCCGCGGCCTTGCGGGCGTGCACCGGCAGGCACGCGACGACCGCGGCGCCCACCCAGGGCGCCAGTGCGATGGCGGCGAGGCTCACGACCGGCCGGGTCGCCGCGGAAGGAGCGAAACGACCAGCGTGATCACCGTGATGGGCACCACGAAGCTCATCATCGCGGCCGAGAAGGTGCCGAGAGCCGCGTGCTGCTGCGCCGCCAGGATCAGGTACGCGACGTAGGCCACGTAGTACGCCACGAACACGCCGCCCTCCCAGCGTGCGATCTCGCGGCCGCTGAGGAACACCGGCAGGCACGCCAGCGCCACTGCCAGCATGACCCAGATGTCGAACGCCATGACCGAGGATGCCATGCCCAAGCCGGCGCCGCCCGACAGCAGGCCCGAGACGCCGAGGCAGCCCAGGATGTTGAAGGTGTTGCTGCCGACGACGTTGCCCACTGCGATGTCGCGCTCGCCCTTGAGGGCGGCGGTGATCGAGGTGGCGACCTCCGGCATCGAGGTGCCTGCCGCGACGATGGTCAGCCCGATGACGAGGTCGCTGACGCCCATGGCCTTCGCGAACGAGACCGCGGCCGTGACGAGCCAGTCCGAGCCCAGCACCAGCAGCGCGAGGCCGGCGACGATCAGGCCGATCTGGGCCGGCATGCGGGAGTCCCAGGAACCGGGCTCGGCAGGCTTGACCTCGGCTGCGTATTCGTCTGCCGCCGCCTGGGTCTGGCGGCGCGACTGGACGATGAGGAACACGGTGTAGGCGGCCATCAGGCCGAGCAGCAGCGCACCGTCGAGCAGGCTGACGCGGCCGTCCAGGCCCAGGGCGAGCAGCAGCAGCGAGGCACCGATCATGATCGGGACCTCCTGCCGGATCAGCTGCACGTCTACCACCAGCGGCGTGATGAGCGCGCTCACGCCGAGGATGAACAGCACGTTGAAGATGTTGCTGCCCACCACGTTGCCCACGGCGATGTCGGTCTGGCCGTTCAGCACCGCCCCGGCCGAGACCGCCATCTCAGGCGCGCTCGTGCCGAAGGCGACGATCGTGAGGCCCACCACCAGCGGCGAGATGCCGAAGGACAGCGCCAGCTTCGACGCACCACGCACCAGCGCGCTGGCGCCGATCACGAGCGCCACGAGTCCGGCGAGGAAGAGGAGGATGTTCATGGGCGAGCAGTGCCCCGTGCGGGCCCGGGCGTTGTCGGAAAGTCCGGGTCTCGCACAGCCGCACCCGGACGAATCGGCGGGAATGTAGCTTGGACGCGGGCTCGGGTCACTTGCCGCCCCTGAAGTCCGCGCCGCTCATGCGTGATAGCCCTGCGGGTGTCGGCTGTCGCGTCAGCTCAGGGCGCGAGCCGCTCGCGAACCCAGCGGTCGTCCCCGAGGCGGTAGCGCAGCCGGTCGTGCAGCCGACTCTTGCGCCCTTGCCAGAACTCCCAGCGGTCGGGCACCAGCCGGTAGCCCCCCCAGTGCGGCGGGCGCGGCGGATGGAGTCCGTGGCGCGCGGCCTCGCGTGCCGCATTGGCAACCAGCACCGCGCGCGAGGAGATGACCTCGCTCTGCGGCGAGGCCCAGGCGCCGATGCGCGAGTCGAGCGGGCGGCTCGCGTAGTAGGCATCGGACTCGTCGTCGCCGGTCCTTTCCACCGTCCCCTCGATGCGCACCACCCGCTCCAGCTCGACCCAGTGGAACTGCAGCGCCGCGAACGGCTGCGCGGCAAGTTCGCGCCCCTTGCGGCTTTGGTAGTTCGTGTACCAGACGATGCCGCGGGCGTCGTAGCCCTTGATCAGCACCACGCGGGTGGACGGCCGGCCGTCGGCGCCGACCGTGGCGACGGTCATCGCGTTGGGCTCGGGCAGCTGCGCCGTCAGCGCCTGGCGGAACCAGTGATCGAACTGGTCCAGCGGGTCGGCGGCCGAGGCCGTTTCGTCGAGCGCGTCACGCTCGTAGCTCTTGCGCAGGTCGGCGATGTCCATGGTGCTTTCGAGTATAGGCAGGCCGGCGTATCCCCAAGATGGAGGAAGGGACCTTCCCTTACGTGGATCGCCTTAGGTGAACGTCCCAGTTCCTGGGGCGCCGGCGGCACACCATCCTCTGGGGCGGAAGAACAACATGACGCCGGCACCTGCCATCATCGTGCTCGCAGCCGGTGCGGGGAGCCGCTTCGCCAGCGAAGCGCGCAAGCTGCGCCAGCCCTGGAGCGACGTCAGCGTGCTCGGCGCGACGCTGCGTCGTGCCGTCGAGACCCGCCTGCCCGTGGTGGCGGTGACCGTCGCCGCACTGCTGCCGCAGGTCGCGCCGTTCCTGGCGCGCCGGGACATCGTGGTGCTGGACGATCCCCTGGCCGCCCGCGGCGTCGGGCGCGCCATCGCCGCGGGGGTGGGCGAGCGGCCCGACGCCCCGGGCTGGGTCGTGCTGCCCGGTGATCTTGCCGCGGTGCAGCCCAGGACGCTGCGCACGCTTGCCGCGGCAGTGCACGACCATCCGGTGGTCGTGGCCCAGTACCGCGGGCGACGTGGCCCGGTGGCGGCGTTCTCGGGCGAGTTGTACTCGGAGCTGATCGTGCTGGACGGGGACGACGGCGCGCGACGCCTGGTGTCGCGCTACCCGATTCACGGCGAGGAGGTCGACGATCCCGGTGTCCTTGCCGATGCCGATGCCGATGCGGGCGACGCAGCCGGCCTTGCCGCGGCCGGCTGATCACAGCAGGCCGTGACGTCGCGCCAGCGCCATCAGGCGCTCGATCTCGCGGTCGCGCACGCCGCGCTGCGCGAGCGCGCGTGCCGTGTCCGCGAGGTAGTCCAGCGTGGTGCCGTAGCGCCCCCGGGCGTGCCGGAGGATGTGCAGCATCTGTTCGTCGGGGATGTGCGGCATGAACGCCTCGCTGCGGCGGCTGAGCGTGAAGGCGAGCGCCGAGACGGTGCCGTGGGGCGTCGTGCAAGTCAGCCAGCGCGGGTCGTAGACGCCGGTCGGCATCTCGCGCGCCCACAGGCGGTCGAGTTCCTGCTCGGCGGTCTCGGACCGCAGCCGGTAGACGACGCCATGGCACGAACCGCCTTGAAGCAGCGCGAACACCAGCCCGGGCTGCTGCGGCGTGCCGCGGTTGATCCGCGAGCGCATGCGCAGCGCGCGGTGCCAGCCCCTGACCAGCGCCGGGCGGTGTTCGGCGGCGTCGAACTCGGGCCGCCAGATCAGCGAGGCGTAGCCGAAGACCCAGAGGTCGCCCCGGCCGCCCCAGTGCGCCCGCGTCCGCGCGAGCTGCAGGGCAGGGTCGCGGATGACGAGCGAGCGGTCCGGCATGTCCACGAAGGGGGAGCATCGCATGAAATCCGGCCTGGCCGCACGCCGAAGTCGCCAGGGGTTTGACGATGTAACTAGGTTACTAAATAATCGGATTCATGGTTACAAACACGTCTGCCTCCTTGCCGTCGATGCATCCCGTCGCCGCCGCGGTGACTGCCCGTATCGCCCGGCGAAGCGCCGCCTTGCGCGCTGCCTATCTGGAGCGGCTGGACCGCCTGGCCGGACGCCCAAGGGGCAGCGACCGCATGGGCTGCGCCAACGTCGCGCACGCCTTCGCCGCCCTGCCCGCCAGCGACAAGCTGCGCGTGGTGACCGAGCGCGCGCCGCACATCGGTGTCGTCACCGCGTACAACGACATGCTGTCTGCGCACCAGCCCTACGAGCGCTATCCCGACATCATCCGCGACGAGGCACGTCGCCACGGCGCCACGGTGCAGGTGGCCGGCGGCGTGCCCGCGATGTGCGACGGCGTGACGCAGGGCCTGCCCGGCATGGAGCTCAGCCTGTGGTCGCGCGACACCATCGCGATGGGCACTGCCGTGGCGCTGACCCACGACGTGTTCGACGCCGCGCTGCTGCTCGGCGTGTGCGACAAGATCGTTCCCGGGCTGCTGATCGGCGCGCTGCACTTCGGCCACCTGCCGTGCGTGTTCGTGCCCGCCGGGCCGATGTCCAGCGGCCTGTCCAACGGCGACAAGGCCAAGGTGCGCGAACTGCACGCGCAGGGACTCGTCGGCCGCGACGAGCTGCTGCAGGCCGAGAGCGCGGCCTACCACGGCCCGGGCACCTGCACCTTCTACGGCACGGCCAACAGCAACCAGATGCTGCTCGAGGCGATGGGCCTGCACGTGCCGGGTGCGGCGTTCGTGCACCCGCACGACGGACTGCGCGAGGCGCTCACCCGCGAGGCGGTGCGCAGCGTGCTCGCCATCACCGCCGGCCGGGGGCGCTTCACGCCGATCGGGCGCATCGTCGACGAGCGGGCGATCGTCAACGCGATGGTCGCGCTGCTGGCCACCGGCGGCTCGACCAACCACCTGATCCACTGGGTGGCCGTGGCCCGGGCTGCAGGCATCCTGATCGACTGGACCGACTTCGCCGAACTCTCGGCGGCGGTGCCGCTGCTGGCCCGCGTGTATCCGAACGGCAGCGCCGACGTCAACGAGTTCCAGGCTGCGGGCGGGCCCGGGTTCGTGCTGCGCGAACTCATGGGCAGCGGCCTCATGCACGGCGACGTGGCGACCGTCAGCGAACGCGGCGCCCGCGCCTACACCGAGGTGCCGGTGCTCGGCGAGGGCCGGCTGCACTGGCAGCCCCTGCCCGCCGACAGTGGCGACGAGTCCATCGTGCGCCCGGCGGCGCAGCCGTTCTCGGCCACCGGCGGCCTGCGCCTGCTGCAGGGCAACCTGGGCCGCTCGGTCATCAAGACCTCGGCGGTGCCCGAGGACCGGCACATTGTCGAGGCGCCGGCCCTGGTCTTCGACAGCCAGGAAGCCCTGCAGGCGGCGTTCAAGGCGGGACGGCTGGAGCGCGACTTCATCGCCGTGGTGCGCTTCCAGGGGCCGCGTGCCAACGGCATGCCAGAGCTGCACAAGCTCACTCCGCCGCTGGCCGTGCTGCAGGGCCGGGGCTGGCGCGTGGCGCTGGTCACCGACGGCCGCATGAGCGGTGCGTCCGGCAAGGTCCCGGCGGCCATCCACTGCATCCCGGAGGCGCTCGACGGCGGCCCGCTGGCGCGGGTGCGCGACGGCGACGTCTTGCGGCTGGACGCCGTGGCTGGCACGCTCGACGCCCTCGTCGATCCCGCCGAGTGGGCGGCCCGCAGCCCCGCGGCCATCGACCCCGAACAACTCCACGCGAACGCCCACGACCTGGGCCGGGACCTGTTCGGCGGCATGCGCCGCACCGTACGCTGCGCCGAGGAAGGCGCCGTGACCTGGATCTGATCGAACCTGGAGCGTCCCGATGGACACCGTCGAACTGCTGGCCGTTCATGGCCCCGTCATCCCCGTCATCGTGATCGAGCGCGTGGACGATGCCGTGCCCCTGGCGCGGGCGCTGGTCGCCGGCGGCGTGCGTGTCCTCGAGGTGACGCTGCGCACGCCGGTGGCGCTGGAGGCCATGCGGCGCATCGTGGCCGAGGTTCCCGCCGCCATCGTGGGCGCGGGCACGATCCGCAGCGTGGCCGACCTGGCCGCGGCGCGGGCAGCGGGCTGCGCGTTCGGGGTCAGTCCCGGCTACACGCGCGAGATCGGTCGCGCGGCGCGCGACCTCGAACTGCCGCTGCTGCCGGGCGTGGCCACGGGCAGCGAGGTGATGGCCGCCAACGACGAGGGCTACAACTTCCTCAAGTTCTTCCCGGCGGCCGCTGCAGGCGGCGTGCCTATGCTCAAGTCGCTGGCAGGTCCCTTCGCCGATGTCGTCTTTTGCCCGACCGGCGGTGTCACACCCCAGACCGCGCCGCAGTACCTGGCGCTGCAGAACGTGAAGGTGGTCGGGGGGTCGTGGCTGACACCTGCCGACGCCGTGCGCGCCGGGGACTGGGGTCGCATCACCGCGCTGGCGCGCGAGGCCGCGGCCCTGTCGGGCGGCTGAGCGTCAGCCGCCCGGCGGCGCGGACCCCGCGGCGCTGGCCTCTCAGGCGTCGCGCTGGATCAACTCGATCTTGTAGCCGTCGGGATCGGTGATGAACGCGATCACCGTCGTGCCGCCCTTGACCGGCCCCGGCTCGCGGGTGATGGCGCCGCCCAGCGCAGCCGCCTTCTCGCGCACCGCGGCACAGGTCGCGGCCACGTCGGGCACGCCGATCGCGATGTGACCATAGGCGCTGCCGAGCTCGTACTTCTCGACGCCGTGGTTGTAGGTCAGCTCGATCTCCGCGTGGTCCGGGTTCTTGCCGTAGCCGACGAAGGCGAGGTCGTACTGCTGCTCGGGGCGCGACGTCGTGCGCAGCAGCTGCATGCCCAGCACCTGGGTGTAGAAGTCGATCGAGCGCTGCAGCGACCCGACGCGAAGCATGGTGTGGAGAAGTCTCATGTGCAGGATTGTGTGGCAGGTGACGACGCCATGCGGGGCACTCAGCCGCCCACGCCGGCCAGCACCAGGATGCCGATGACGGCGAACACCACCGCGGCGATGCGGTGCACCCACTCGATGGGCACGAACTTCACCGCCTTGTCGCCCAGCAGCACCGCCGGAACGTTGGCGATCATCATGCCCAGCGTGGTGCCGGCCGTCACCATGACCAGCGAGTTGTACTTCGCGGCCAGCATCACGGTGGCGATCTGCGTCTTGTCACCCATCTCGGCGAGGAAGAATGCGACCGTGGTGATGCCGAACACCCCCAGGCGGCCCGTGCCCGCGCCCTCGGCCTCGTCGGCCCCGTCGGGCACCAGCATCCACACCGCCACGGCCAGGAAGCTCAGGCCGAGGATCCAGCGCATCCACCCTGGGTCCACGATCTTCGCCAGCCAGGACCCCAGCGCGCCCGCGGCGGCGTGGTTGAGCAGCGTGGCCACCAGGATGCCGAGGATGATCGGCACCGGCTTGCGATAACGCGCGGCCAGCAGCAGCGCCAGCAGCTGGGTCTTGTCTCCGATCTCGCCGAGCGCGACCACGCCGGTCGAGACGGCGAAGGCTTCCAGCATCAGACCGGCACCGTGTAGTTCAGAGTCATTCGGCCACCGTCGACGAGCACGATCTCGCCGGTCATGTAGCTGGAGGCGTCGCTGAGCAGGAAGGCCACCACGTCGGCGATCTCCTCGGGTTCGCCCAGCCGCTTCATCGGCGTGCGCGACAGGATGCGCTGGCGCGCTTCGTCGCTGGTCAGCACGGCGCCGCGTGCCAGCTCGGTGGCGATGGTGCCCGGGGCGACGGCGTTGACCCGCACGCCGCGGTCGGCCAGCGACAGCGCCATCACCCGCGTGAGCTGGTCGATGCCGCCCTTGCTGGCGTTGTAGCTCGCGATGGTCGGGATGGTCAGGCGGCCGTTGACGGAACTCATGTTGACGATGGCGCCGCGCCCGGCCGCGGCCATGCCGCGCGCCAGTGCCTGGCCGACCAGGAACGCGCCCTTGAGGTTGACCGCGATGACCGCGTCCCAATCGGCCTCGGTGATCTCGAGGAAGGGCGCGGCGCGGAAGATGCCGGCGTTGTTCACCAGCCCGTCGACCGGGCCGAGCGTGGCCACGGTGGCGTCGAGCGCCGCTTCGACCTGGGCCTTGCGCGAGACGTCGCAGTGCACGTAGGCGGCGCGGCCGCCCGCGGCGACCAGTTCGGCGGCAAGGGCCCGACCGGCGTCGTCGGCGACGTCCCAGATCGCCACCGCGGCGCCGTCGCGCGCCAGGCGGCGCGCGCAGGCTTCGCCGATGCCCTGCGAGCCGCCGGTGATGACGACCGTGCGGCCGTCGAGCGCGAAATGGACCCTGGATGCCATGCGCCGTCCTCCTGCAAATGGGGGACGGCAGTTTAAATGCGGCGCCGGTCCGTTCCGGCGCCAGGCCTTGGTGTCAGGCCTCTGCTTCCTCGCGCGCGCCCTTCATGGCGCGGCGAAGCGCGACCGCATCGGGCATGCCCGCCGCCGCGGCTGCATCGAGGTGGAACACCTGCACCGACTCGGCCACCGTCGCCGCCTGCCCCTGCAGTTGAATGGCCGACGCGGCGATCTGCTCGACGAGCGCGGCGTTCTGCTGCGTGATCGAGTCCATCTGCGAGACGGCCTCGTTGACCTGCGAGATCCCGCTCAGCTGCTCCTGGGCGCCGTTGCTGATCTCGCCGATCACCGCACTGACCCGGCGCACCGTGGCGAGTGCGTCGTCCATCGTCTGCTGCGCCGACTCGGCCAGCCGGTTTCCAGCCTGGACCTTGTCGCTGGACTCCTCGATGAGCTGCTTGATCTCGCGCGCGGCACCCGAGGTGCGCTGTGCCAGCGCCCGGACCTCCGCGGCCACCACTGCGAAGCCGCGGCCCTGCTCGCCGGCTCTTGCAGCTTCCACCGCGGCGTTGAGCGCCAGGATGTTGGTCTGGAAGGCGATGCTGTCGATGACCTGGATGATCTCGTGGATGCGCTGCGAGGACTCGCTGATTCGGTGCATGGTCGAGGTCACCTCGTGCACCGCCTCGCTGCTGCGCTGGGTGACGTCGTTGGCCTGCTTGGCCAGCTCCGCCGCCTGCCGAGCCGAGTCCGCGCTGTGGCGCACGGTGCCCGTGATCTGTTCCATGGTCGACGCCGTCTCCTGCAGGCTGGACGCCTGCGACTCGGTGCGGGCCGAGAGGTCCTGGTTGCCGGCGGCGATCTCGCGGGTCGAGTCGCGCATGTGCTCCACCTCGTGGCGCGCATCGCGCACGATCGACTGCAGGTTCACGTTGAGCTGGTTCAGCGCCTTGGCCAGCCGCGAGGTGACGTCGCTGCCGCTGGTCTCCAGCCGCTGCGTCAGGTCGCCTGCGGCCATGCGGTTGGCGAAGTGCAGCAGGTTCTCGATGGGCGCGCCGGTCCAGCGCTGCACGATCCAGCCGCCAAGCGCGCCGCACACCAGGGCGCAGGCCGCGGCGACCGGCGCCACGGCCGCGGCACCGAATGCGGCGCCAGCCCAGGCGCCGGCAGCGCCGCCCGTCGCTCCGACCACGCCGACCAGCAGCATGGCCCGTCGATGGGCCAGGGCCGTGGCGAGGCGCCGCATGCGGCCGCCGAAGGTGTCGACGGCGAGGATCCCGCCGTCGAGCCTGTGGACGAGGCGGCCCGACTCCTTCTCGGCACGCATGGTGGCGTACAGCGCCTCGGCGGCGGCGACCTCCTCGCGCGTCGGCTGGGTGCGCACCGACATGTAGCCGACCGGCGCGCCGCCCTTGAGGATCGGGGTGACGTTGGCCAACACCCAGTAGTGGGAGCCATCCTTGCGGCGGTTCTTGACGGGGGCCGACCAGGGCTGGCCGCTCTCGATGGTGGCCCACATGTCCCGGAACGCCTCTTCGGGCATGTCCGGGTGGCGGATCAGGTTGTGCGGTTGCCCGAGCAACTCCTCCTTCTGGTAGCCGCTGACCGAGATGAAGGCCGGGTTGCAGTAGAGGATCCGGCCCTTCAGGTCCGTGGTCGACACCAAGGTCTCGCCCGGGGGAAACGGGAACTCCTCGTCGTGGACAGGCAGGTTGACGCGCATCGGGCACTCCTCTTGATCGACGCCTCGTCTCCCGTCACGCAGCCGGGGACGCACCGATGGGAGCTTATGCGCGATCGGGTGGGGGGAATCCGCCGAACAGAGGCCGCTCGACCGCCTTGATCGAGCGCTTTACCGGCTGGCTGCCGTCAGGTCCGGTCCAGCCAGATCTCCATGCCCTGCGCGTTGATCTCGATGTCCAGGCCGAGCAGTTCCCAGGTCCGCTCGCGCGTGAACCGGCAGCCATGGGCGGCCAGGCTTTCGCCGTAGAGGTCGACCAGGCCCTCGACGAGCCGACGATGGCGGTCTGCTGCCTGCCTGTGCGCCTGGCCCAGGGCGACCACGCGGTCGAGCAGGCCGAGCATGGTGCCGGCCGCACGCTGCACGTCACCGATGCGCCCGAAGTGCGTCAGGAAGGCCCAGCGCGGGCCCGCTGCGAGCAGTCGCTCGACCGAAGCCCGCAGCGCCTCGGGTTCGAACTGGACCGGCGTCGTGGTCGGGATCAGCCACGCGCCGTGGGGCGTGTCGAAGTCGCGGTACGACAGGCCGAGCGTGTCCCCGGTGAACCAGCCGCCCGACACCCCGTCCCAGATGCAGTGATGATGCTTCGCGTGTCCCGGCGTGTCCGCGAAGGCGAGCGGGCGACCCGCCAGTTCGATGGTCATGCCGTCGTGGGTCGGGATCACGCGCTCGGCGGGCACCGGCACGAGCTGGCCGTAGGAACGCGCCATCTCGGCCTCGCCGTAGACGGCCAGTGCCCCCTGGTAGAGCGCCGTCGGGTCGATCATGTGGCGCGCGCCCCGGGCATGCACCACCAGTTGCGCCGACGGCAGTTGCTGCATCAGCAGGCCCACGCCGCCGGCGTGGTCGAGATGCACGTGGGTGGCGATGACGTAGTCGACAGCGTCGCGGGCCAGCCCCAGTGCGTCCAGCGCCGCCAGCAGGCGCGGCACGCCGAAGTTGGTGCCGGTGTCGACGAAGGCGGCGCGGCCGCGCTCGACGATGAGGTAGGCGGCGTCGAAGCGCTCGCGCTGGAAGCCGGTGTCGACGACGTGGATGCCGTCGCCCACGGCCTCGACGAAGGAGGGCAGGGCTGCGTTCATGGCCGGCATTCTGGCCGAGAGTGGCTCTCCGGGAATGGTTTAGAACTAAACTATCTGCGGGCGGCAATCACCCACGACCCGGAGGTTCTCGAGCATGCGCATCGTCTGCATCGGCGGCGGCCCGGCCGGCCTGTACTTCGCGCTCCTGATGAAGAAGCTCGACCCGGCGCACCGCATCACGGTCGTCGAGCGCAACCGCCCCTACGACACCTTCGGCTGGGGCGTGGTGTTCTCCGACGCCACCATGGAGAACATGCGCGCCTGGGATGCCGAGACCGCCGACGCCATCGAGGTCGCCTTCAACCACTGGGACGACATCGAGCTTCACTTCAAGGGCCGCAGCATCCGCTCGGGCGGACACGGCTTCGTCGGCATCGGACGCAAGAAGCTGCTGAACATCCTGCAGTCGCGCTGCGAGGCGCTGGGGGTCGAGCTCGTATTCGAGACCGAGGCCGACTCCGACGCCGACTACCCCGACGCCGACCTGATCATCGCCAGCGACGGCATCAACTCGCGCATCCGCCAGAAGTACGCCGAGGTCTTCCAGCCCGACATCGTCACCCGGCCCAACCGCTACATCTGGCTGGGCACGACGCGCCTGTACGACGCCTTCAACTTCCT
>JBILNT010000011.1:0-40704 GCA_044374875.1 Rubrivivax sp. | reverse complement strand
CAGCCCGCCAACCGCCGACCCTGCCGCCCGCCTCCAGGCTCACATTCCGCCTGAAACACGGCCCCAGCTCCAGGCTCACACCTCGTTGGACAAGACTGCTGCTTCTCAGTCGTGCAGGCAGGCGCTACCATGAACGAGGATTCCGATTCGGGTTTCAGTGCGCCTGCCAAGGCAGGCGTTGCCGGGATCCTTCACGACACCAACGGAGATACCTCAAGATGGCAACCGCGAAGAAGGCTCCTGCCAAGAAGGCAGCGGCGAAGAAGGCTCCGGCGAAGGCTCCCGCCAAGAAGGCGGCGGCGCCGGCCAAGAAGGCCGCTCCTGCGAAGGCCCCGGCCAAGGCACCGGCCAAGGCACCGGCCAAGGCACCGGCGAAGAAGGCGGCCGCCAAGGCCCCGGCCAAGAAGCGCACTCCCAACGCCTCTTTCATGAAGCCGATGACCCCGAGCGCCGCCCTGGCCGCCATCATCGGCGACAAGGCCCTGCCGCGCACCGAGGTGACGCGCAAGGTCTGGGAATACATCAAGAAGAACGGCCTGCAGGACAAGGCCAAGAAGACCATGATCAACGCCGACGCCAAGCTGAAGGAGATCTTCAACAAGGCGCAGGTCTCGATGTTCGAGATGACCAAGCTGATCAGCGCGCACCTCAAGTGACGCCGGGCGTACCGCGGGCTCCGGCCTGCGGCGCCGCCTGACAGCACACGGGCGCCCGCCCTCGCGGCGGCGGCGCCCGTTTCCTTTTTCGGCGGTTGAATGCTTCACCGCAGAGGAACGGAGGACGCGGAGTTCAGGGAGTGATCAAGATTGACTCTGCGCCCCTCGGCGTCCTCCGTTCCTCTGCGGTGAACCCGGCCTTCGCGGCTGGTTGGCCGTGGTGGCCAGCGATGCGGAATGCTTCACCGCAGAGGAACGGAGGACGCGGAGGTCTCGAGGATCGAAACCTGACTCTGCGCCCCTCGGCGTCCTCCGTTCCTCTGCGGTGAGGAGTTCAACCTGCTCGGCCCGCAGCCGCCGCCAGCATCGGCGCCAGGAAGCGCCCGGTATGGCTGGCCGGGTTCGCCGCCACGTCCTCGGGCGTGCCTGCGGCCACCACGGTGCCGCCGCCGCTGCCGCCTTCGGGGCCCATGTCGATCAGCCAGTCGGCGGTCTTGATGACGTCGAGGTTGTGCTCGATCACCACCACCGTGTTGCCGGCGTCGCGCAGCTGGTGCAGCACGCGCAGCAGCTGGGCCGTGTCGTGGAAGTGCAGCCCGGTGGTCGGCTCGTCGAGGATGTACAGCGTGCGCCCCGTGTCGCGCTTGCTCAGCTCGAGCGCGAGCTTGACGCGCTGCGCCTCGCCGCCCGACAGCGTGGTGGCGCTCTGGCCGAGCTGGATGTAGCCCAGGCCGACGTCCAGCAGCGTCTGCAGCTTGCGCGCGATGGTGGGCACGGCCGAGAAGAACTGCGCCGCCTCTTCCACCGTCATCGCCAGCACCTGCGCGATGTTGCGGCCCTTGTAGAGGATCTCCAGCGTCTCGCGGTTGTAGCGCGCGCCCTTGCAGACGTCGCAGGGCACGTAGACGTCGGGCAGGAAGTGCATCTCCACCTTCAGCACGCCGTCGCCCTCGCAGGCCTCGCAGCGGCCCCCGGCGACGTTGAAGCTGAAGCGCCCGCCGCCGTAGCCGCGCTCGCGCGCCGCCGGCACCTCGGCGAACAGCTCGCGGATCGGCGTGAACAGGCCCGTGTAGGTGGCCGGGTTGCTGCGCGGCGTGCGCCCGATCGGCGACTGGTCGACGTTGATCACCTTGTCGAACGCTTCCAGCCCGTCGATGCGTTCGTGCGGCGCCGGCTCGGGCTGGCTCTGGTAAAGCCGGCGCGCCACCGCCGCGTAGAGCGTGTCGTTGACCAGCGTGCTCTTGCCCGAGCCGCTGACGCCGGTGACGCAGGTGATCAAGCCCACCGGGATCTCGACGTCGACGTTCTTCAGGTTGTTGCCGCGGGCGCCCACGATGCGCAGCACGCGCGACTCGTCGTTCCCGGGCCACGGTGTGCGCCGTCGCGGCACGGCGATGCGCAGCGCGCCGGCCAGGTAGCGGCCGGTCAACGACTCGGCATCGGCCGCCACCTCGGCCGCGGTGCCCTGGGCGACGATGCGTCCGCCATGCACGCCCGCGCCCGGCCCGACGTCGATCACGTGGTCGGCGGTGCGGATCATGTCCTCGTCGTGCTCGACCACGAGCACCGAGTTGCCGATGTCGCGCAGGTGGCGCAGCGTGCCGATCAGCCGCTCGTTGTCGCGCTGGTGCAGGCCGATGCTCGGCTCGTCGAGCACGTACATCACGCCCGACAGCCCGCTGCCGATCTGCGAGGCCAGGCGGATGCGCTGCGCCTCGCCGCCCGAGAGCGTGTCGGCGCTGCGGTCCAGGCTCAGGTAGGTCAGGCCCACGTCGACCAGGAAGCGCAGCCGCGAGCGGATCTCGCGCACCACCTTGTCGGCGATCTCGGCCTTGTTGCCGGGCAGGCGCAGACCGTCGAAGACTGCCAGGCACTCGGCCAGCGTGGCGTGCTCGACGCTGTAGATGGCCGGCCCGCGCACCGGCGCGCCGTCTTCCTGCACGTGCTGCAGGAAGACGTGGCGCGCCTCGCGGCGCAGCCGCGTGCCTTCGCAGGCCGGGCAGGGGCGGGCTGCCTGGTAGCGGGCGAGTTCCTCGCGCACGGCGGCCGAGTCGGTCTCGCGGTAGCGGCGCTCGAAGTTCGGGATGATCCCCTCGAAGGCATGCCGGCGCTTGACGCTGCGCTGGCGCCCGCGCGTGCCCTCGGCCTCGTAGGTGAACTCGATCTCCTCGTCGCCCGACCCGTGCAGCAGCACGTGGCGAGCGCGTTCGGGCAGCGCTTCGAACGGGAGGTCGATGTCGAAGCCGTAGTGCGCCGCCACGCTCTCGAGCAGCGAGAAGGTGTAGGCGTTGCGGCGGTCCCAGCCCTTCACGGCGCCCGAACCCAGCGACAGGCTCGGGAAGGCCACCACGCGGTCGGGATCGAACGCGATCACGTGACCCAGCCCGTCGCAGGTCGGGCAGGCGCCGACCGGCGAATTGAACGAGAACAGGCGCGGCTCGAGTTCCGGCAGCGAGTAGCTGCACACGGGGCAGCCGAAGCGGCTGCTGAACAGGTGCTCGCGGCCGTCGTCCATCTCGAGCGCGATGGCGCGGCCGTCGGCGATGCGCAGCGCGGCCTCGAAGCTCTCGGCCAGGCGCTGCTGCACCCCGGGCTGCACGCGCAGCCGGTCGATGACGACGTCGATGTCGTGCTTCTCGGCCTTCTTCAGCGCCGGCAGCGCGTCGGCCTCTACGACCTCGCCGCGCCGGCCGTCGGCGCCGATGCGAAAGCGCACGTAGCCCCGCGCCTGCATGTCGGCGAACAGCTCGGCGAATTCGCCCTTGCGGTCGCGCACCACCGGCGCCAGCACCATCAGCTTGGTGCCCTCGGGCAGCGCGAGCACGGCGTCGACCATCTGGCTGACGCTCTGCGCGGCCAGCGGCAGGGCATGGTCGGGGCAGTAGGGCGTGCCGGCACGCGCGTACAGCAGCCTCAGGTAGTCATGGATCTCGGTGATGGTGCCGACCGTCGAGCGCGGGTTGTGGCTGGTGGACTTCTGCTCGATGCTGATCGCCGGCGACAGGCCCTCGATGACGTCGACGTCGGGCTTGTCCATCAGCTGCAGGAACTGCCGCGCGTAGGCCGACAGGCTCTCGACGTAGCGGCGCTGGCCCTCGGCGTACAGGGTGTCGAAGGCCAGGCTCGACTTGCCCGAACCCGACAGCCCCGTGATCACCACCAGCCGGTTCTTCGGGATGTCGAGGTCGATGTTCTTGAGGTTGTGCGTGCGTGCACCGCGGACGCGGATCGAGGGCGTTTCCCGCAGCGCATCGGCAGCGGCGGCGGGCGGGTCGGCGGGGCGGGCAGGCATCGGCGGGCGGCTGGAAGCGAACCGGCCATCATATCGGCCGGGGCGGTTCAGCCGAGCTCCGCCGACTCCAGCACGCGCAGCACCTCGCGCCCGTAGGCCTCGAGCTTGCGTGCGCCCACGCCGCTGACACCGCCCAGCGCGTCGAGCGAGCCGGGCTGCTCGCGCGCCATTTCGGCCAGCGTGGCATCGTGGAAGATCACGTAGGCCGGCAGGTTGTGCTCGCGTGCCACCTCGGCGCGCCAGGCCTTGAGCGCGGCGAAGCGGCGCAGGCCGGCGTCGTCGAGCGGCACCGGCGGCGGCCTCTCGCGCGAGCTGCGCGAGCCGCGCGCGCCCGTGCCGCGCGCGCGCTTGCCCGCCACCGGCTCGGCCGGCACCCGCAGCAGCAGCTGCACCTCGCCGCGCAGCACCTCGCGGGCACTGGGCGCGAGCGCCAGCGTGTTCCACTCGCCCTCGGTGCGCAGGTGGCCCAGCGCCACCAGCTGGCGCAGCACCAGGCGCCACTGCGCCTCGGAGACATCGGCGCCGATGCCGAAGGTGGAAAGCGTCTCGTGGCCGTACTGCGCCACCTTCTCCGTTCGCTTGCCGCGCAGCACGTCGACGAGGTGGCCGGCGCCGAAGCGCTGGCCGCCGTTCTGGTGGAAGCGGTAGACGCAGGACAGCGCCTTGCGCGCCGCTTCGGTGGCGTCCCAGGTGGCGGGGGGCTGCAGGCAGTTGTCGCAGTTGCCGCAGGGCGCGCTCGCCTCGCCGAAGTAGGCCAGCAGCCGCACGCGTCGGCAGTCGTGCGCCTCGGCCAGGGCCAGCAGGGCCTCGAGCTTGGCGCGCTGCAGGCGCTTGAACTCCTCGTCGGCCTCGCCCTCGTCGATCATCCTGCGCTGGTTGACGACATCGGCCAGGCCGTAGGCCATCCAGGCGTCGGCCGGCTCGCCGTCGCGGCCGGCGCGGCCGGTCTCCTGATAGTAGGCCTCGATGTTCTTCGGCAGGTCGAGGTGGGCGACGAAGCGCACGTCGGGCTTGTCGATGCCCATGCCGAAGGCGATGGTCGCCACGATGACCAGCCCCTCCTCGCGCAGGAAGCGGTCCTGGTGGCGACGGCGCGTCTCGGCGTCCAGCCCGGCGTGGTACGGCAGCGCCTGGATGCCCTCGGCCGTGAGCCACTCGGCGGTCTCCTCGACCTTGCGCCGGCTCTGGCAGTAGACGATGCCGGCGTCGCCCTCGTGCTCGTCGCGCAGGAAGCGCAGCAGCTGGCGCCGCGCGTCGTCCTTCTCGACGATGGTGTAGCGGATGTTCGGGCGGTCGAAGCTGGCGACGAAGAGCCGCGCTTCCTGCAGCTGCAGGCGCTCGACGATGTCGGCGCGGGTGTGGTCGTCGGCGGTGGCCGTCAGCGCGATGCGCGGCACCTGCGGGTAGCGTTCGTGCAGCGCCGACAGGCCCAGGTACTCCTCGCGGAAGTCGTGGCCCCACTGGCTGACGCAGTGCGCCTCGTCGATGGCGAACAGACCCAGCAGGCCGCGCTCGGCCAGCGAATCGAGCATCGCCAGGAAGCGCGGCGTCAGCAGGCGCTCGGGCGCCACGTACAGCAGCGTCAGGCGTCCGGCGAGCAGCTCGCGCTCGATGCGGCGTGCCTCGTCGCCTTCCTGCGACGAGTTGAGGAAGGCCGCCGGCACGCCCAGCTCGTCGAGCGCGCCGACCTGGTCGTGCATCAGCGCGATCAGCGGCGACACCACCACCGTCACGCCCAGCCCGGCACGCTGACGCACGATGGCCGGCACCTGGTAGCACAGGCTCTTGCCGCCGCCGGTGGGCATCAGCACCAGTGCGTCGCCACCGGCGGCGACGTGCCCGACGATCTCGGCCTGTGCGCCTCGGAAGGCGGCGTAGCCGAAGACGTCGTGCAGGACCTGGAGCGCGGCGGTGGGGCCGACGGTGGTGGAGGATGCGGGTGCGGAGGACATCGGTGCGAGCGCGATGCTACGCGAGGGGGCCACCGGCGGTGGTCACCCGGCCGGGCGAGCCCGCTCACCCGGCAGGGGGCCGTGCACACGGCGCCGCAGCAGCCGGCGGCCGGGCCGATAATGACCGCATCGCAACGCCCACCGCTCCGGAGCAGCCATGGCCTCGGTCAACAAAGTCATCCTCATCGGCAACCTCGGCCGCGACCCCGAAGTGCGCTACGCGCCCAGCGGGTCGGCGATCTGCAACGTCACCCTGGCGACCAGCCGCCAGTGGAAGGACAAGAACTCCGGCGAGCGCCAGGAGGAGACCGAGTGGCACCGCGTGGTCTTCTACGACCGCCTGGCCGAGATCGCCGGCGAATACCTGAAGAAGGGCCGCCCGGTCTATGTCGAGGGGCGCCTGAAGACCCGCAAGTGGACCGACAAGGACGGTGTCGAGAAGTACACCACCGAGGTGATCGCCGACCAGATGCAGCTGCTCGGCGGCCGCGATGGCGCGGGCGGCGGCGACGACATGGGCGAAGGCGGCGGCTCGGCGATGCGCAGCGCCCCCGCGCCCCGCAGCGCCCCGGCCCCGCGCGGCGCGCCTGCGCCGCGGCCGGCCGCCAAGTCGTCGACCGGCTTCGACGACATGGACGACGACATTCCGTTCTAGAGTCTCCTTCGCCTTCGCAGCACAGGGCTCACCGCTCACGCCAGCGCGAGCGCGCGGCCCTGGCCCGGGCAAGCATCGATCGATAGCTGAAGTGGCTACGACCAGATGGAGCCCACCATGCGTGTCACCGCCACGGAAGCCAAGAACCGGTTCGGCAGTCTTTGCGCCCAGGCCAAGCTCGGGCCCGTGTTCGTGGAAAAGGGCGGCCAGATCGACACCGTGATCCTCTCTGCACAGCAGTACGAGGCGCTGCGGGCCACCCACGACGAGGCCGGACTTGCCGCGCGGAGGAAGGCGTTCGAGGCCGAGTATGGCGACTGGATCGCGGCGCAGATTGCGCGATTCGAGACACATGGCATCCCTGGCGCCGACCTTCGGCCCTGGTGAGCGGCCGGATGGCGCAGTACGACGTCGTCACCAACCCGAGCGGCAGCGCGAGCGACGGCATTCCCTTCGTGGTCGTCGCCCGGAGTGACCTGCTGGAGGGCCCGGCAACGCGGCTGACCATCCCGCTGGCCTTGCTCGATGGCGCCACCAGGGTGCCGACCGCGCTGTGCCCGGTCATCGTGGTCAAGGGCCGGCTCCTGCACGCGCTGGCTCACTACGCAGCGCCGCTGCCGGCAAAGCTCTTGCGGCGACCCGTGGACAACGTGGCTTCGCAAGCCAGCGCGCTGGTGTCGGCCTTGGACGCGGTGCTGTCGGGCATCTAGCGAGTGCCGCACACGGCGGCGCGTGACCATGGGACGGGTGTGGTGGCTGCGGCGCCCCCGCGTCGGGTGGTGCCAGCCCCACCGGCCGTTCGGCCGTCCGGCCTGTGAGATCGCCCCGTCGGGGCGATGGGGCGCGACGGGTCGGTTGATTGACGTCAAGGTCCGCGATGCCGGCAGGTCTATCTTCGCGATCCCACTCTTCGGATATCGCCATGAAGATCCAGCTTCGTCACGTCTTCGCTGCCGTTCTTGCGGGTGCTGCCGTTGCGGCGCTCGCCCAGGGCGGGCCCGGACCGGGCCCCGGACCGGGCGCCAGCGCCCCGCGCGGCGCGATGATGGGCTCCGGGGCCGGCATGGGGCCCGGCGCCGGCATGATGGGCCCGGGCGCGGCCAGCGCACCGCGCGGCGGCATGATGGGCCGCGGCGGACGCTACGGTGCCGACTACACGCCCGGCTGGTCGATGATGACCCCGGAGGAGCGTAACGCCCACCGTGACGCCATGCTGGCCCAGAAGGACTACGCCGAGTGCCGCACGCTGATGGAACAGCACCATCAGCAGATGGCCGAACGTGCCAAGGCCCAGGGCCGGGCGATGCCGGCCCGGCCGCGACATGACGGCTGCGCCGGCCTGAAGCGCTGAGGGTTGCCGGGGCCGGGCGGTGCCCGGCCCTCTTCTGGGTGTTTCGCGCTTCACCGTCGGGCGCCGGCTGGGCTCACCCTCGCGTGCCGCTGGAGTCGGTCAGCCCGAGGTGCTGAACCCGCAGGGCTACGCAGGCACCGCCAGCCGCAGCCGCTGATTTGCGCCAGATGTTTCAAGGAGTTGCGACAATGAGGCAAATCCCAGGGCTGCCCGGCCCCGAAGAGGAGCGCTGCTTCATGTCCCAGCTCGCCGACGCCAAAGCCCGTACCGACCTGCTCAACCGCCTCAAGCGCGCCGAGGGCCAGCTGCGCGGCATCCAGCGCATGATCGAGGAAGGCCAGCCCTGCCTCGACATCGCCAGCCAGATGGCTGCGGTGCGCAAGGCCCTCGACAGCACCTACGTGCGCATGACGGTGTGCTTCATGCAGCAGGAGCTCTCGCAGCGCCTGCACACCGACGGCGACGCCGAGCTGCAGCTCGAGGCCGTGCTGGGCGACGTGCAGGATCTGCTGGGCAAGATCCGCTGAAGGCCCCGGGCGCCTGCTCCCCGTTGCCTTCCGCTGCATTCCCGGAGCCCATGAGTTCGCCGTTGCCGACCCCGCTGAAGTTCATGATGCCCGGCTGGTACGCCGTGGTGATGGGCCTGTGCGGCCTCGCGCTGGCCTGGCACCGGGCCGTGCCGCTGATGGGGGAGATGGCCGGCGCGGTGGCGCTGCTGGTCGGAGGCTTTGCCGCGCTGGTGTTCATCGTGCTGGCGGTGGCCACCGTGGTGCGTGGCCGGCGCTACCCGGAAGCCTGGGCCGAGGACCGCCGCCACCCGGTGCGTCACACCTTCATCGCGGCGCTGCCGATCGCGGTCATCCTGCTGTCCACGGTGGGCGTGGCGATCGCCGGGCCGCAGCCGCTGCTGGCAGCGCTGTGGTGGGCGGGCTCGCTGGCGCAGCTCTTCGTCACCTGGTGGGTGCTTTCGCGCTGGTGGCGCCCGGCGGCGCAGGGCGGGCTGCAGTGGGCGGGGCTGACACCGGCGCTGTTCATCCCCATCGTCGGCAACGTGCTGGTGCCGCTGGCCGGCGTGCCGCTGGGTTTCACGGCCTGGTCGGCGGCGCAGTTCGGCATCGGCGTCATGTTCTGGCCGCTGGTCAACGTGCTGCTGGTGGTGCGCATCGCGCAGCAGGGCATGTGGCCCGAGCGCATGCTGCCCACCACCTTCATCTTCATCGCGCCGCCTGCGGTCGTCGGGCTGGGGCTGCTCCAGTTCGGCGCGCCGGTGCTGCTGGCCTGGGTGCTTTGGGGCATGGCGATGTTCGCCTTCCTGTGGGCCGCCGCACTGGCGCCGCGCATCGCCAGGCTGCCCTTCGGGCTGCCGCACTGGGGCATGAGCTTCCCGCTGGCGGCAATGGCCGCCTTCACGCTGCGCCTGGCCGAGCCGGGCACGCCGATGGTTTTCCTCGGCATGGCGTTGCTGGCGCTGGCCTCGATCGTGATCCTCGGCCTTCTGATGAGCACGATTCGCGGGCTGCGCGACGGATCGCTGCTGGCGCCCGAGCCGGTGGCGGCTATCCAGCCGGCGGCGTGAAGGCTGGCTCGGCGTCGCGCAGGTGCGCGTCGTCGGCCCAGGTGTCGATCTCCAGCCGGCCGTCCACCCAACGCAACCGGTTCAATCCGGTGTTCGGGATCTCGCAGGCACGGTACCCGTCCAGCGGCAGGCCGTGGGCGCTGCGCCAGAGCATGTCGAGCACGCCGCCGTGCGTGACCACCGCCACGCGCCGGCCAGGCAGTTCGCGTGCGATCTCGCGCACGGCCTGCATCACGCGGGCGTGGAACTGGCGGTTGCTCTCGCCACCGGGCAGCGCGTAGTCGGCGCGGTGTTCCAGCCAGCGCGCCCAGAGATCGGGGTGACGCTCGCGAATGGTGGGCGCGTCCAGCCCTTCCAGCACGCCGAAGCTCTGCTCGCGCAGCCCGGGCATCAGTGCCGGGGTCGTGGTCCAGGTCGCGGCCAGCGGGGCGGCGGTCTGGCGGGTGCGCAGCAGGTCGCTGGCGATCAGGGCGTCGTGGCGGTCGGCGGCGAGCCGCGCGCCGAGGCGGCGCGCCTGCTCCTGCCCTGTCGCGTTCAGCGGCGGGTCGACCTGGCCCTGGAAGCGCTGCTGGACGTTGTAGTCGGTCAGGCCGTGGCGGATGAAGAGGAGTTCGGTCATCAGTGTAGCCACAGTATGCGTGGCTTCCGTGACGCAACGGTTGACGGGGGTATCGCGCCGACGGCGGCGTTCGGCAATTTCGCGCAGGCGGGTGGCGCGCTGCGCCGGCGCGGCGCTTCGCCGGGTCTCCCGTTTTGCCTGGACAGTCAAAAGGCTAGACCTGACCTCGTCCCTTTGCCGACAATCGGCCCGGGGGTCGAGGACGACCAGATCCGGGGAGGCGCAGGCGTGGACGACATCGATCTCAGGATCCTGACGGTGCTGCAGCAGGATGCGGCGCTGCCGATCAGCGAGATCGCGGCACGGGTCGGGCTGTCGAGCTCGCCGTGCTGGAAACGGATCCAGAAGCTGAAGGACGACGGCGTGATCACCGGCCAGGTCGTGCTGTGCGACCCGGCCAAGCTCGACCTGAACACCACCGTCTTCGTGAAGGTGTCGACGAACCAGCACAGCGAGGGCTGGTTGGAGCGTTTCGCGGCGGCCGTGCGCGAGATCCCGGAGATCGTCGACGTCTACCGGATGACCGGCGACATGGACTACCTGCTGCGCGTGGTGGTGCGCGACATCCAGGGCTACGACAGCGTCTACAAGCGTCTGATCCGCAGCTGCGAGCTGTTCGACGTGAGCTCCAGCTTCGCGATGGAGCGCATCAAGTACTCGACGGCGCTGCCGCTGCAGGTCGAGCCGGCGCGGCCACCGGGCGCCCCCGGGTGAGACGCCGGGTCAGATGCCCAGCCGCGGGGCCCGGGGCCTCGCCGCCTACAGCCGCTGGCCGCCGCTGACCTCGATGCACTGGCCCGTGATCCAGCGGGCCTCGTCGCTGGCCACGAAGGCGACGACGTCGGCGATGTCGGCCGGCTTGCCCAGGCGTCCGAGCGCGATCGTCGCGATGACCTGGTCGGCCGCCGGCGTGCCGGGCTTGACCGGGTTCATGGCGGTCTCGGTCAGGCCCGGGGAGACGGCGTTGACGGTGATGCCGCGGCTGCCCAGGTGCACGGCCAGCAGCCGGGTCAGGGCCTCGATGCCCGCCTTGGCCGGCGCGTAGGCGGCCATGGCCGGGTAGGCCACGCGCGTGCCCATCGACGAGATGTTGACGATGCGCCCGCCGTCGCGCAGCCGCGGCAGCATCTGCTGGATCAGGAAGAAGGGCGCGCGCAGGTTGACGCCCAGCGTGCGGTCGAACTCGGCGCGGGTCACGGCCTCGATCGGCTCGCGGCGGATCACGCCGGCGTTGTTGACCAGCACGTCCACGAGCGTGTCGCCGCCGCGGGCCGACAGCACGGTGTCCACCTGCCGCGCCAGCTGCTCGGGACCGTCGTGGTCCAGCAGCTCGGCGTGGACGCAGGCGGCGGCTCCGCCCTCGGCCTGGATGGCACGCGCCACCTCGTCGGCCTCGCCGCCGGGCTGGCGGCCGTGAACGAGCACGAACGCGCCGTGGCGCGCGAGCGTCTGCGCGATGGCGCGGCCGATGCCGCGGCTGGCGCCGGTGACGAGAGCGGTCTTTCCCGTGAGGTCGGGCATGGCGGGCCTGCGGTGTTCAGGGGATGACGATCAGCTTGCCGAAGGCCGAGCGGTCCTCCAGCGAGCGGAAGGCGGCCTGCGTGTCGGCCAGCGCGTAGGTCTGGTCGACGGGGGGGTCGAGCCGGCTGCTGGCGACCAGGTCGAGCAGCGCGTGCAGGTCGCTGCGCTCCCAGCCGTTGGAGCCCAGGATGTTCAGCTCGAAGGTCCAGATGAAGCGGATGTCGGTCTTCGGGTCGAAGCCGGCCGTGGCGCCGCAGGTCAGCAGCTTGCCGCCCTTGGTCAGGCAGCGCAGCGAGGGCACCCAGGTGTCGCCGCCGGTGAAGTTGACGACCACGTCGACGCCGCCGCCGCCGCCGATGCGCGGCTTGCCGGCCAGGGCGTGCACGGCCTTCATGAAGTCGCCGTCCTTGTAGTTGATGCCGTGGTGGGCTCCCAGCCGGGCCAGCCGGGCCAGCTTGTCGTCGCTGGAGGCCGCCACGATCACCTCGGCCCCGCTCAGGCGCGCCAGCTGCACGCAGCAGGTGCCCACGCCGCCGGAGGCGCCCAGGATCAGGATGCGCTGGCCGGCGGCCGAGCCGTCCAGCGGCAGGCCGCCGCGCTCGACCATCATCCGGTAGGCTGTGCCGTAGGCCACCGGCAGCGCCGCGGCCTTGTCGAAGCCCACGCCCGCGGGCAGCCGCAGCAGCTGGTCGGCGGGCACGCGGCAGTACTCGGCCAGGCCGCCGTCGGTGGTCTCGCCGAGCAGCGCGTAGCGGCTGCGCGTCAGCGGGTCGGCCAGCACGCGGTCGCCCACCCGCCAGTCGCCGCAACCGGGGCCGACCTCGGCAATCGTCCCGGCCACGTCGATGCCCATGATGATGGGCATGGGTACCTTGATGCCGGGCATGCCCTTCAGCGTGAACAGGTCGTGGTAGTTCAGCGCGCAGGCCCCCACGCGCAGCACCACGTGGTCCTCGGTGGCGGCCGGTGCGGGCCAGTCGTCCTGGGCGGTGATGTTCTCGATCGGTCCGTGCGAGTGGATGACTTGTGCCTTCATCGGCGTCCCGTGGGGTGAAAGGTCGGAAGGTGACGGTGGGCCCGGGGCCTGGCGCGGGCCGGCGTGGCGTGTCTTGTCGTGTCGTGGCGTGAAGAGCAGCAGCGCCCGCGCCGCGGCCTCAGCGGCCCAGGTCGGTCGCCATGTCGCGGATGCGCTTCTTGTCGATCTTGTTGGCCGCCGACAGCGGCATCTCGTCGATGAAGCGCACGAAGCGGGGGTGCTGGTAGACCGGGCCGTTGGCCAGCGCGTGGGCCTTGACCTCGTCCTCGGTGACCGTGGCGCCGGGCTTGCGCACGATGAAGGCCGCCGGGATCTGGCCCTTGATCTCGTCGGCCACCGGGATCACGGCGGCCTGCGCGACACCCGGGTGCGTCTCCAGCAGTCGCTCGATCTCGCCGGGGTACAGGTTCTCGCCGCCGCAGACGAACATGTCGTCGGTGCGGCCCACGAAGTAGAAGAAGCCGTCGGCATCGCGGCGCATGACGTCGCCGGTGCGGTACCAGCCGTCGGCCAGGCGCTTGCGCGTCTCGTCGTCGCGGTTCAGGTAGCCGGGCATCACGGCGCCGTTGCGCACCAGCAGCTCGCCCTCGTCGCCGCCGCCGTCCAGGCGCACCTCCACCTGCGGCAGCGGATGGCCCAGCGCCAGCGGCGGGCGCGGCAGGCCCCGCGGATGCGGCCCGAAGACGGCCGGGCCGGTCTCGGTGGTGCCCCAGTTGTTGCCTACCGCGGCCTTCGGGAACAGGGCGTGCACCTGCGCGAACAGCGCCTCGGTGACCGGGGCCGAGCCCATGGCCACGCTCTTGACGCCGTCCAGGTCCAGCGCCGGCGGGTGCCCGTGCTCGCGGGCCGCCAGGGCCAGCATGGTCGGCACCGCGGTGACGATGCTGCAACGGTGCTCGGCCGCCGCTTCCAGGAAGGCGCGCGCCTCGAAGGTGGTCATCAGCACCAGCGTGGCCCCGTAGGCGGTGACCGTCTTGGCCAGGAACAGCGCGTTCATGTGCGACAGCGGCGCGGCGGTCAGCACGCGGGCGGCCTCCTCGCGCATCATGCGCCCGCCATTGACCTCGACCTGGCGCAGCGTCCAGATGTAGCCGCCGTGCGTCAGCGGCACGCCCTTGGGGAAGCCGGTCGAGCCCGAGGTGTAGAGAATGGTGGCGAATTCCCCGGGCTGCATGCCGGGCACCGGCTCCAGCCTTGTGCGCGCACGCGTGGCGTCGGCGGGCACCGCTGCCGACTCGATGGGCTGCGTGGCCACCTGGCCGTGCAGCAGCGAGGCCCACTTCGCGTCGCAGTAGACGAGCTCGACCGTGGCGTCGCGCAGCACGTGCGCGATGGTCTCCGGCGTCAGCTTCCAGCCCATCGGCACCGCGCAGCAGCCGGCCTGCATGATCCCGTAGTAGGCCACCAGGTACTCGGCGCTGTTCAGCGCGATGAGCCCGACGCGCGCCTTGCGCGCCGCCCGACCGTCGGCGATCAGCCGCCGCGCGACCGCGCCGGCGCCGTCGCGCAGGTCGCCGTAGGTCAGCACGCGGTGCCCGGCGCCGGGCGTGACCTCGATCAGCCAGGGCTGCTCGTCGGCGCAGTGCGGCGCGATCATGGCACCCAGGTTGGTACCGACGGGGAACTCGAGGGGGTTCATGGGGGGCGCAGGGTGGTCGAGGGAAGTGGAGGCGGGGGAGGGGGCGGTTTCAGCCGCGCTGGCCGCTGTAGGTGCCGCGGCCGATGGCGGTCAGGCGGCCCTGGTCGTCGTAGACGTCCACGTCGGCCACGCCCACGGTGCGGCCCACGCGGCGCGCCGTGGCGCGCGCCACCAGGTACTCGCCGCCCGAGGGGCGCAGGTAGTCGACGCGGAAGTTGATCGTCGGCACGCCACCGCCCACCGCCAGCGCTACGGCAAAGTCGCCGGCGGTGTCGATCAGCGAGGCCACGGGCCCGCCGTGGAACTGGCGCACCGACGCGTCGCGCATCAGGTGCGGCAGCAGCGGCATGCGCATCTCGACGAGGCCGGCCTTGGCGTCGGCCGCGGTCACCGTCATGCCGCAGTGGGCGATGAAGGGCGAGGCCTCGGCGAGGGCCTGCAGCTCGGCCAGTCCGAAGGGCTGCTCGGTCCCGCTCGGGGCCTTGGGGTCTGGGGGGGTGGCCATGGGGGTCTCAGCGTTGTCCGTACTTCCAGAAGACGGCGCGGTGGTGGGCCACCCGCACCGCCAGGGCGAGCGCCGTCGCCAGCAGCGACAGCACGATCAGCGCGGCGAACATCGACGCCGCGTCGATGTTGTTCGAGGCGGCGCGCAGGTAGAAGCCCAGCCCGGCCTTGGCGGCCAGGAACTCGCCGACCACGCACAGGATGAAGCTGAGCGCCGCGCACACTTCCAGCGCGCCGAACACGTAGTCCAGCGTGTTCGGCAGCTTGATGCGGATGGCGATCTGCCAGCGGCTGCCGCCGAAGGCGCGGCCCATGTCCGTCAGCTCGGGCGGCGCCGCGTGCATGCCCGCGACCACGTTGATGAACATGACGAAGAAGGTGCCGATGGCCACCAGTGCCACCTTCGACGGGATGCCGATGCCGAACCAGACGATGACCAGCGGCGCAATCGCCACCACCGGCATCGCCTGCAGGGCCAGCGCCATCGGGTACAGCATGCGGTCGAGCAGGCGCACCTCGCCCACCACCACGCCGGCCAGCAGCCCCAGGCTGGCGCCCACGACCAGGCCGCCCAGCGCGCCCACCACGGTGGCCGAGAGGTGCGGCAGGAAGCCGCCGCCGGTGGCCCAGGCTCCCAGCGTGACCAGGGTCTGCGCGGGCGTGGGCAGCAGCCCCGGCGTGTTCACCATCACCGCCAGGCCGTGCCAGGCCGCCAGGATCAGCAGCACGCCGGCCGCGGGCAGCGCGGCCCGCATCCAGCCGGGAAGGGGGGTGCCCTGCTCATCCATCGCGGGCCGGCCCTTCCCAGAAGATCAGCCGCCGCTTGGCCGCGGCGATCAGGTTGCCGCCCAGGTAGCCCATGACCCCGAGCAGCACCATGGCAGCCACGGCGGTGACGGTGTCCAGCGCATTGGCGGAGTTGTCGATCAGGAAGCCCGCGCCGCCGATGCCCATGATGAACTCCATCACCACGCAGCCCACCAGCGCGAAGCCCCAGCCCACCTGCATGCCCGCGATGATCGAGCCGCTGGCGTGCGGCAGGTTGCAGTGCAGGAAGGTCTTCAGCCGCGAGGATCCCAGCGTGTGGAACAGGTCGCGCAGCACCGCCGGCGTCGAGCGCACGCCGATGAAGGTGCCCACGAAGATCGGGAAGAAGCAGATCAGCGCCACCAGCGTGATCGTGCTGCGCGCCTCGAAGCCCAGCCACAGCAGCACCAGCGGCGCGATGGCCACCTTGGGCACGGCCTGCATCAGCAGCACCAGGGGATAGAACAGCAGCTCGAGCTTGCGGTTCATCGCCAGCAGGCTGCCGAAGGCGATGGCCAGCACCGCGCCCAGCGCGTAGCCGGCCAGCGTGCTGCGCAGCGTCTGCCACAGGTGCATCCACAGGTCGCCGTCCGACACCAGGCCGGCGTGGATGCGCTGGCCCACCTCCAGCGGTCCCGGCATCAGCCGCGACGGGATGTCCAGCCCCTCGACGACCGCGTGCCAGCCCAGCAGCAGCAGCGCGAACGACAGCAGCCGCAGCAGCAGCGAGCCGATGAAGGTCAGGACCCCGTTGGCCATCGCGCGGCCCTCACGCCGAGGCGGCGTGCGCCGGCGAGTCCGGCCGGAACAGGTTGCGCAGCTCGTTGGACAGCTCGACGAAGCGCGGCGAGGCCAGCGTCTCGACCGTCCGCGGGCGCGGCAGGTGCACCGTCGTGTCGGCGATCACCCGGCCCGGGCGGCCGCTCATCACCAGCACCCGGTCGGACAGGAACACCGCCTCGGCGATCGAGTGCGTGATGAACAGCACCGAGGGGCGCTTGTCCAGCCAGATGCGCTGCAGCTCCATCATCATGTTCTCGCGCGTCATCGCGTCCAGTGCCGAGAACGGCTCGTCCATCACCAGCACCGAGGGGTCGCGGATCAGCGAGCGGGCCAGCGAGACGCGCTGCTGCATGCCGCCGGACAGCTCGTGCGGGTAGCTGTCGCGAAAGCCCGACAGGCCCACGAGCTCGAGCATCGCCTCGGCGCGCTCGCGCGCGTCGGCCGTCGGCCGGCCCTTCAGGCGCAGCGGCAGCAGGACGTTCTCCAGCGCCGTCTTCCAGGGCAGCAGCGCGGCCTGCTGGAAGGCCACGCCGACGTCGTCGCGTGCGCCAGTGGTCACCGTGCCGTCGAAGGCGATGCTGCCCGTCGTCGGCCTCAGCAGGCCCGACACCAGCTTGACCAGCGTGGACTTGCCGCAGCCCGACGGCCCCAGCACCGAGACGAACGAGGACGGCTGCACGACCAGGTCCAGCCGCTGCAGGGCCTGCACCGGCCCCTTGCGGCTGGGATAGGCCACGCTGATGTCCTTGAGGGTCAGCAGCATGCTTCGGGCTTCCGCGGTCTCAATGGGGCAAGGGGAGGGCGCCTGGCTGCCGCACGCTCACTTGGCGGCGGCCGCGGTGGCGCGCACGGCCTTGATGTCGAAGTTGTGGAAGTCGCGCACGAAGCGCGCGGTGAACAGCTTGCTCACGTCCACGTCGGCGGTTGGGATCTGCTCGCCGTCCTTCATCTTCTGCACGATGTTGCGCCAGTCGGCGTCGGTGTAGCCGCCCAGCTTGCCGTCGAAGGAGGCCAGGTCGCCGATGCGGTAGGTGCCCTGGTTGACCGCCACGAAGGTCTTGACCCACTGTGCCTCGGCCGCCGCGGCCGGGCGCGAGCTCGGGTCGATCTTCCAGTAGGCGCGCACGCAGGCCTCGACGTTGGCCTGGCACGCCACCAGCGACTTCGTCACCGCGCGGCCCATGCCGGCCACCAGGGCCGGGTTGCGCTGGATCAGCGCGTCGCTGGTGGCGATGCCGTTGGAGAACACCTTGCGGAACTCGGCTGGGATCTCCAGCCGGCGGATCGGCGTGCCCGACTGCTCCATCAGCACGTTCTGCGTCGCGGGCAGGTTCAGCGCATCCACGCTGCCGGACTTCATGCGCTCCCAGGCCGCCGCGCCCACGCCCACCGGCACCACCTGGACGTCCTTCATCCAGGTCACGCCGGCCTGCTGCAGCATCAGCCGCGACATCGGCAGGTTGCCCCAGCTCAGCGCGCCCACGCCCAGCTTCTTGCCCTTAAGGTCGGCCAGCGTCTTGATCGGGCTGTCGGCCAGCACCGTGAACTCGAAGATGTGCCGCGGGTAGAAGTTGTAGAAGAACTTGATCGGGAAGGCCTCACCCTTGGCGGCGGCGATCACCGCCAGATCCGGGCTCATGATGCCGAACTCGACCGAGCCGTTGGCCACCTGCGGCATCAGCACGGCCGTGCCCTGGACGGACACGTACTCCAGCTCGATGCCCTCTTCCTTGAAGTAGCCCAGCGTGTCGCCGAAGGGAATGGCGGCCTCCACGGCCGACCAGGCCGGCGGGTAGCCGATGCGCACCTTCTGCACGTTCTGGGCGAAGGCCGAGGCCGCGCCGGTGATCGCCGCAGCGAAGAGGAGTGCCGCGGGCAGTGTCTTGGCGAGAGTCATCTAGAGCACCTGTGGGGTAGGGGTGGGGGGAGAAGAGGCTGTCAGATCGAGGCCATGGCGACCGGGCCGCGCGGGGTGGTCAGCAGCACGCGCAGGTAGGGGGCATCGGACGCGTGCAGCGTGATGCCCACGCCGAGCTCGTGCCACAGCGCGGCCAGCTCGGCGCGGTCCGGGTGGCCGGCCTCGCAGTCGGTCATCGCGAAGTCGGCACGCAGCCGCGTCGAGGGGTGCGGCGTGTCCAGCCAGTCGATGAAGAAGGGCGCGAACAGGCCGTAGCGGTTGGCCTCGGGCACCAGCAGCCGCCAGCGCAGCGTGGTGCCGGCGGGCGTCAGCCGGTGCATGTCGTCGACCTGGCAGCCGATGCCCGCGCGCGCGTAGGCGGCCTGCACGGCGCCCAGGTCGTGGCCGGTGGCGTCCATGATGAAGCGGTGTAGCCGGGGCCGCGGCAGCGCCTCGATGCTGGCGCGCATCGGGCTGCCCTGCGACGTGGAGGGGTCCGGCCCGATGAGCTCCAGGTACAGCCGCGTGTCGCTGCCGGCCAGCCGGTTGTGCGTGCCCAGCTGCGGGTGCTGGCCACCGGGCAGCGGCTCGATGCCGGTCAGGGCCTGCAGCCGGGCGCACAGTAGGTCGAGGTCGGGCCCCGCATACATGAAGTGGTCGATGTTCATCACAGGTGCCAGGCGCATGTCCTGTCGTCCCGGTCGACGGCAATTGTGGGGCCTTCGGCGGCGCACGCGCGCATCGCGGCCAATCCGGCCTGCAGGTCGCCGATCAGGTCACCCACGTCCTCCAGCCCGGCGTGCACGCGCACGAGCTGCCCGCGCTGGGCGGGCGCGCCCACGGCCGAGCTCGGGCGGGCCGCCAGCGGCACCACCAGGCTCTCGTAGCCGCCCCACGACAAGCCGATGCCGAACAGCCGCAGCGAGTCGAAGAAGGCGCCCAGCTGCTCCTCGCTGCAGGGCCGCAAGACGAACGAGAACAGGCCCGAGGACCCGGCGAACAGCCGCGTGAACGTGGCGTGGTCGGGGTGCGAGGGCAGGCCCGGTGCGCGCACCACCGCCACCTCCGGCTGCTGCTCCAGCCAGGCGGCCAGTGCCAGCGCGCTGCAGCCGTGCTGCTGCAGCCGCAGCGGCAGCGTGCGCAGGCCGCGCAGCGCCTGGTACAGGTCGTCCGGAGAGGCCGTCTGCCCGAAGCGCACGGCCGATTCGGCCAGCCGTCCCCAGGCCGCCTCGTTGCACGAGGCGACGCCCAGGATGCAGTCCGAGTGCCCGCCGATGTACTTGCTGGCCGACTGCACGGCGATGTCCGCGCCGTGGTCCAGCGGGCGGAACAGCAGCGGCGTGGCCCAGGTGTTGTCCATCACCACCCAGATGCGCTGCGCCCGGGCCCGCGCGGCGATCTCGTCGACCGCGGCGACCTCGAAGCTGATCGAGGCGGGCGCCTCCAGGAACAGCGCCTGCGTGTTGGGCCGGAAGCGCCGGGCCACGCCCTCGGCATTGCCCTCGGTGAAGAACTCCACATCGACGCCGAGCTGGCGCAGCGTGGTCTCGGCGAACTCGCGCAGTGGCCAGTAGGCGAACTCGCTGACCAGCACGTGCCCGCCCGGGGCGCAGACGGCCAGCAGCGCGTGCGCGCAGGCCGCCAGGCCCGACGGGAAGCACAGCGCGCGGTAGGCGCCGTCGAGCTCGGCGATGGCCGTCTCGAAGGCCGAGGTGGTGGGCGTGCCGAAGCGGCCGTAGGCGGCACGTGGCTTGTCGCGCGTGGCAAGGCCCGCGCGCTCGCGCCAGGCCCCCAGCGTCGGCGCCAGCACCGTGGTGCCGCGCACCAGCGGCGGGTTGACGTAGACCAGCCCGTCCGGGCTGTGGCGTCCGGTCTGCACCAGCTGCGTGGCGGGCCCGCCGGGCGGCGCATCGGGGTTGTGTCCGGGTGACGGCACGAGTCTCTTGAAGATGGCTTTCGTGGAATGTATTGCTGTTTTGAGCTCCAAGGAAGTAGGAGTTGCTACCAATACGACAAATGGAGAAAAGTTAGCCACTCTTGCTGGGATGCGGGTGGCGGGGTCAGGGCGAGGCTCGCGTCACCGCCGCTGCACGAACTCCACCACGTTGCCGTCCGGGTCGCGCACCATCGCGATGGTCACGCCGGGCATGAACTCGCTCTTCTCGAGGTCGAAGCGCACGCCGGCCTAGCGGCAGGCCTCGCAGACCTCGTCGATGTCGGTCACCGGGAAGGTCAGGTAGCGCGGGCCCAGCGCCCCGTGCAGGGCCGGCACGCCGGGTGGTGGCGCCACGGCAGGGTCGATCGGCTTGACGAAGCTGTCGCCGAAGGCCATGCGGTGCATCGTGCCGAACGAGGTCGGCATCTGCTGCAACTTGCGCACGCCGAGCACGCCTTCGTAGAACGCGAGGCTGGCGGCAATGTCGCCGACCAGCAGGCCGATATCGATGGGGTTTGCGGGCAGGCGCCACGGCCATCGGGTCGGCCTCCGGGGCTAGGGTGTGGCCAGGGGGCTCAGGACGTCGACTTGAAGCCGCCGTCGACCGGGATCACGGCGCCGGTGGTCCACGCGGACTCGTCCGAGGCGAGGTAGACCGCCAGGTGCACGACGTCTTCCTCGGCGCCAAGCCGGCCGATCGGGTGGTTGGCCTCGAGCATCTTCTGCCGCTCGGGGGTGCGCGGGATGCCGAACTTCATCACCGGCTCGAGCGCGCCCGGGCAGATCGCGTTGACGCGCACCTGGTGCTTCGCGTACGCGGCGGCCATCGAGCGAGTCAGCGAGTTCAGCCCGCCCTTGGTCGCCGAGTAGCTGTGCCCGGACAGCGAGCTGCCCAGGATGACGGCGGTGGAGGAGATGATGACGACCGAGCCGCCGCCGGCGGCGATCAGCGCGGGGATGGCGTGCTTGGAGTACAGGAGCACGCCCGCCAGGTTCACGTCGATCATGCGCTGCCAGACGTGCAGCGGCAGGCGCACGACGTCGCCGTCGCGCTCGGCCTCGGTGGGGCCACCGTTGTTGATGCCGGCGTTGTTGTGGAGCACGGTCAGGCTGCCGAAGCGCGCCAGCGCGGCATCCACCATGCGCCGCACGCTGTCCTCGGAGGTCACGTCGGCGACGATGGCCAGCGCCTCGCCGCCCTCGGCGATCACGTCCTGCGCGAGCTGTTGCACGCGGGCCTCGTCGATGTCGGCCAGCGCCACGCGCGCGCCGTGCCGGGCGAAGGCGTGCGTGGCGGCGCGGCCCTGTGCGCCGGCCGCGCCGGTGATCAGCGCGGTCTTGCCCTCGAGCCGTCGCGGCATCCCGTGGCCTCCCGTCATTCCTGGGGTTTCACGCCAGACTCCCCGAAGGCCTCGCCCCACCGCGGGGCGTCGCGTTGCAGCCGATCGGCAAATTCGCCGGGGGTGCTGCCCAACGCGATGATGCCGCCCTTTTCCAGCGTGTCGGCCTTACCTTCGGCGGTCTGCATGATCTTGGCGATCTCCTGGCTCATGCGCTCGATGATGGGACGCGGCGTGCCCTTGTAGGGCACGTGCGCCATGTCCAGGCCGGCGGCGCCGTTGGACATCTCCCCATAAATCTGCGCCGTGCTGCCGATGCCGAAGGAGGCATAGGTAGTCTTGCCCGGGTTGGCCTTCACGTGGCGCACCAGATCGTCCAGCGTCTTCAGGCCGGAGGCCTGCGACACGGCCAGCCCCAGCGTGGTGTAACCGAGCAGCGAGACCGGTTCGAAGTCGGTCAGCGCGTCCACCGTCGACGAGCTGGTCGAGAAGCTCGCACCCCCATCGGCACCGCTGACCCGCAGCATGCGCAACCTCGTGCCGCAGCGGCGGCAGGTCGACCTGGTCGTCAACTTCGATTTCGACTCCGCGCGGCTGCAGGACGCCAGCCTGCCTTTGCTGGAGTCGCTCGCCCAGGCGCTGAACAGCGAGCGGCCGAAGGGCACGCGTTTCAAGGTCGAGGGCCACACCGACGGCAGGGCAGCGCGCGCTACGACGACGAGCTGTCGTCCCGCCGCGCCCAGGCCGTGGCCGCCTTGCTGGCCTCCCAGGGCGTGGAGGCCACACGGCTGGAGACGCTGGGCAGGGGCGCCTCGGACCTGCTCGTGCCCGACCGCCCCGACGCCGCCGAGAGCCGCCGCGTGCGGGTCATCGCGGTGGAGTGAGGGTGCGGTGGGGTCAGATCCGGCCCAGCGCCTGCAACACCAGCGCCGCCGCGTCGCGCGGGAAGGCCTCGTGCACGAGGTGCCCGCCGCTCCAGGTGCGAACGTCGGCGCGCGGCAGCCAGCGGCGGATGACGGGCATCAGCTGCGCCTGCGGCACCCAGTCGTCGTCGCCGGCCACCACCAGCAGGGGCTGGGTCTTCAGCGCGTCGGCGTCCTGCAGCAGGCGCGGCAGGTCCGCCGCGGCCATGAAGCCCAGCGTGCCCTGCACGTGCGCGGGCATCGCGAAGAGGGTCCGGTAGCGGGAGCGCTGCTCGGCCGGGAGCGTCGAGCGCGTGGAGTCGAGCAGCCTGTCGACCATGCCCAGGTTCGGCGCGACGTTCGCCAGCAGCCAGGCCAGCGGTCCGCTGGTGGCCACCGGGTTGACCAGGGGCGCCACGAACTGCATGTAGGCCGCCGGCGGCGCCACCAGCGAGGGATTGAAGCCGATCACGGCGCGCGGGGGCTGCGGCGCGTCCAGCGCCAGGCGCAGCGCCAGCGCGGCACCGGCCGAGTGCCCGGCCACCACGGTGGGCGCAGGCAGCTTCAGCGCCGCCAGCAGCTCGCCGAGCTGCGCCGCCACGCGCGGCAGCGTGAGTTCACCCAGCGCCCAGCCGGTGGTGTAGCCGTGGCCGGGGAGGTCGGGCGCCACGACGGTGGCCTTCTCGGCCAGCAGCGGCAGCACGTCGGCCCACGAGTGCGCCGAGGCCCCCGAGCCGTGCAGCAGCAGCACCACCGGCCCGCGTCCGGCCACCTGCACGTGCCAGTCGACGCTGCCGGTGCGCACCGAGCGGCTGGCCTCGCGGTGCGGCCAGTCGGGCGGCACGCGTGCCGGCGCCTGCGTCACTTCGCGAACAGCTGCGAGAGGTCGCGGAAGGCCTTGAACTCCAGCGCGTTGCCCGCGGGGTCGCGGAAGAACATCGTCGCCTGCTCGCCCACCTGGCCGGCGAAGCGGATGCAGGGCTCGATCACGAACTTCACGCCGTGGCCGCGCAGCCGTTCGGCGAAGGCGTGGAACTGCTCCCACGGCAGCACGACCCCGAAGTGCGGCACCGGCACGTCGTGGCCGTCGACCGCGTTGTGGTGATCGCCATCGGCCTTGGGCGGCGACAGGTGGGCGACGATCTGGTGACCGAAGAGGCTGAAGTCGATCCACTCGGCGCTGGAGCGGCCCTCGGCGCAGCCGAGCACGCGGCCGTAGAAGTCGCGCGCGGCGGCGAGGTCGTCGACGGGGAAGGCGAGGTGGAAGGGGGCGATGGTGGACATGCTCGTGCAGGCTCCTCGGCGCCAAGCATAGCGACCCGGCCGGGCCTCGCACCGGCGGGGCCTTGCTCGGCAGGCGCATATGCATCGTCGGATCGATTCGTTCTCCGCGCTTGTCCCGCTTCCTAGGATGCGACGCATCGACCCGAACGACGCCCTCGACGGCGCCAACACATGACACCGACCCGATTCCTCCGCACCCTGGCGCTCGGCGCCTCGTTGCTCGTTGCCGCCACGGGCGCCCTGGCGCGCGACGCGACGCTGCTGAACGTTTCGTACGACCCCACGCGCGAGCTCTACGTCGACTTCAACAAGGCCTTCGCCGCGCACTGGAAGGCGCGCACCGGCGGCACGGTGACGGTGCGCCAGTCGCACGGCGGCTCGGGCAAGCAGGCGCGCTCGGTGATCGACGGGCTGGAAGCCGACGTCGTCACGCTGGCGCTGGGCTACGACATCGACGAGCTGCACGAGCGCGCGAAGCTGATCCCCGCCGACTGGCAGAAGCGCCTACCCAACAACAGCTCGCCCTACACCTCCACCATCGTGTTCCTGGTCCGCAAGGGCAACCCGAAGGGCATCAAGGACTGGGACGACCTCGTCAAGCCCGGCGTCTCGGTGATCACGCCCAACCCCAAGACCTCGGGCGGGGCGCGCTGGAACTACCTCGCGGCCTGGGGCTACGCGCTGAAGAAGTTCGGCAACAACGAGGCGCGGGCACGCCAGTTCGTCACCGACCTGTTCCGCAACGTGCCGGTGCTCGACTCCGGCGCCCGCGGCTCGCTGACCACCTTCACCGAGCGCGGCGTGGGCGACGTCTTCATCAGCTGGGAGAACGAGGCCTTCCTCGCCGCGAAGGAGCTCGGCAAGGACCGCTTCGAGATCGTGGTGCCGTCGCTGAGCATCCTTGCCGAGCCGCCGGTCGCGGTGGTCGACCGCAACGTCGACCGCAAGGGCACCCGTGAGGTCGCCACCGCCTACCTGCAGTACCTGTACTCGCCCGAAGGCCAGGAGATCGCGGCGAAGCACTACTACCGGCCCGTCGACCCCAAGGTGGCGGCGAAGCACGCCGGACAGTTCACCAAGGTGCAGCTGTTCGACATCGACGACGTCTTCGGCGGCTGGGCCAAGGCGCAGAAGACGCACTTCGCCGACGGCGGCGTGTTCGACCAGATCTTCACGCGCAGGTGAAGTGAAGGCGCGCGGCGCTTCCTCGTTCTTCGCATGAGCTTAGGCGAAGTCATTCGTTCTTCGCGCCAGCCGGGCTGCCTACATTGGCGGGCCGGCGCTCTCATCGCGCGTCGCGCCGTCCTTTCACCGGATTCTTCGCCTTGTTCCTCCGCCGCACCCTGCTCCGCCGCCACAGCGTGTTGCCCGGTTTCGACCTGGCGCTGGGCTTCGCGCTGCTGTACGTCAGCCTGATCGTGCTGGTGCCGCTGTCGGCGGCTTTCCTCAAGACCTTCACGCTCACCTGGGAACAGTTCCTCGAGGCCACGACCACGCCGCGCGTGCTGGCCTCCTACCGGCTGACCTTCGGCGCAAGCTTCCTGGCCGCGCTGCTCAATGCCCTGTTCGGCCTCATCGTGGCCTGGGTGCTTGTGCGCTACAGCTTCCCTTTCAAGCGTGTCGTCGACGCGCTGGTGGACCTGCCCTTTGCGTTGCCCACCGCGGTGGCCGGCATCGCGCTGACGGCGATCTGGGCCGGGAACGGCGCGCTCGGCCAATGGCTGCCGTTCAAGGTCAGCTTCACGCCGGTGGGCGTCTGGGTCGCGCTGGTCTTCATCGGGCTGCCCTTCGTGGTGCGCACGGTGCAGCCCGTGCTCGAGGACCTGAGCCGCGAGCTCGAGGAGGCGGCGGCCACGCTGGGCGCCACGCGCTGGCAGACCTTCACCAAGGTGGTGCTGCCCATCGTGATGCCCGCGCTGCTCACCGGCTTCGCGCTCGCCTTCGCTCGCGCGCTGGGCGAGTACGGCTCGGTGATCTTCATCGCCGGCAACATGCCGATGATCAGCGAGATCACGCCGCTGCTCATCATCACCAAGCTCGAGCAGTACGACTACGCCGGCGCCACCGCGATCGCGGTGGTGATGCTGGTGGCGGCGTTCGCGCTGCTGCTCGTCATCAACCTGCTGCAGGCCTGGGCGCGCAAGCGCCAGGGCGGCGTGGCTTGAGAACCCGATGAGCGCAGTCCTTCCCGTTCCGTCCATGGCCGCGGCCGTGCAACCGCGTGCCGGCCGACGGGCCGCGACCGAGGAGTCACCCTGGGTGCGGCGCGTGCTGATCGGCCTCGCGCTGGCCTTCATGACGGTGTTCCTCTTCGTGCCGCTGGTGACGGTCTTCCACGAAGCGCTGAAGAAGGGCTGGGATGTCTACGTCGCGGCCATCGTCGAGCCCGACGCGCTGGCCGCGGTGAAGCTCACGCTGCTGGCCGCGGCGATCAGCGTGCCGCTGAACCTGGTGTTCGGGGTGGCCGCGGCGTGGGCGATCGCGAAGTTCGACTTTCGCGGCAAGAACGTGCTGCTCACGCTGATCGACCTGCCGTTCTCGGTCAGCCCGGTGATCGCCGGCCTGATCTACGTGCTGGTGTTCGGCCTGCAGGGCTGGTTCGGCGCGTGGCTGATAGAGAACGACATGAAGGTCATCTTCGCGGTGCCCGGCATCGTGCTGGCCACCGTGTTCGTGACCTTCCCCTTCGTGGCCCGCGAGCTGATCCCGCTGATGCAGGCGCAGGGCGTCGAGCAGGAGGAGGCCGCGCGCGTGCTGGGTGCTGGTGGCTGGCAGATCTTCTGGCGCGTGACGCTGCCGAACGTGAAGTGGGCGCTGCTGTACGGGGTGATCCTGTGCAACGCCCGCGCCATGGGCGAGTTCGGCGCGGTCAGCGTGGTCAGCGGGCACATCCGCGGGCAGACCAACACGCTGCCGCTGCACATCGAGATCGTCTACAACGAGTACCAGTTCGCCGCCGCCTTCGCGGTGGCCTCGCTGCTGGCGCTGCTCGCGCTGGTGACGCTGGTGCTGAAGTACCTGGTCGAGCAGCGCGTGCGGCGGCAGCTGCACGACGCCGCCGCCGCCGAGTGAGGGCCCCGTCATGAGCATCGAGATCCGCGGCCTGCGCAAGCGCTTCGGCGCCACCGTCGCCTGCGACGACCTGAACCTCGACATCCCCTCGGGCGAGCTGGTCGCGCTGCTTGGCCCCTCGGGCTGCGGCAAGACCACGCTGCTGCGCATCATTGCCGGCCTGGAGGTGCCCGACGAGGGCCGCGTGCTCTTCCACGGCGAGGACACCACCGACGCCGACGTGCGCGAGCGCCAGGTCGGCTTCGTGTTCCAGCACTACGCGCTGTTCGGTCACATGACCATCTTCGAGAACGTCGCCTTCGGGCTGCGCGTGCGGCCGAAGGCGACGCGCCCGTCCGAAGCCGCGATCCGCGAGAAGGTGACGCGGCTGCTCGAGCTGGTGCAGCTCGCGCCGCTGGCCGGGCGCCACCCGCACCAGCTTTCGGGCGGGCAGCGCCAGCGCGTGGCGCTGGCGCGCGCGCTGGCCGTGGAGCCGAAGGTGCTGCTGCTCGACGAACCCTTCGGTGCGCTCGACGCCAAGGTGCGCAAGGAACTGCGCCGCTGGCTGCGCCGCCTGCACGACGAGGTGCACGTCACCAGCGTGTTCGTCACCCACGACCAGGACGAGGCAATGGAGGTCGCCGACCGCGTGGTGGTGATGAACCAGGGCCGCATCGAGCAGCAGGGCGCGCCCGACGAGGTCTACGACCGCCCCGCCACGCCCTTCGTGCTGCAGTTCCTGGGCGACGTCAACCTCTTCCACGGCCGGCTCGACCACGCGCCCGGCGGCGGCGAGATCGCCTATGCCCGCCCGCACGAGATCGACATCGTCGGCGAGCCCGGCGAGGGCACGCTGCCGGCCCGCCTGGCGCAGACGCTGACCGTCGGCGCGCACACGCGGCTGGAGTTCCAGCGCCCCGATGGCGGCTACCTGGACGTCGAGATGCTGCGCGCCGACTGGCTGGCGCTGCGCGACCGTCTGGCGCTGGCGCCCGGCCGTGAGGTCTTCCTCAGGCCGCGCCGCGTGACGCGCTTCGTGGCGGGCGCCGAGGTCGGCTGAGAGCCCGCGGGCCGCGACAATGGGCCATCTGCAGGCGGACAACCGCCGTCGTCCGCCTTGCCTCCTGTCATGTCGTCTCCCGAGCCCCTGACCATCGCGATCATCGGCGCCGGCTTCAGCGGCGCGCTCACGGCCGTCAACCTGCTGCGCCACTCGGGCGGGCGCGCCTTGCGCGTGGTGCTGCTCAACCGGTCGGGGCGCATGGCGCGTGGCGTGGCCTACGGCACTGCCAGCGCCGGGCACCTGCTCAACGTGCCGGCGGGCAACATGAGCGCGCTCGACGACGACCCCGACGACTTCCTGCGCTACTGCCGCTGGGCGGACCCGGCCGTCACCCCCGCCAGCTTCGTGCGCCGAGCCCAGTACGGTGCCTACCTCGAGGCCCTGCTCGAGGCAGCGCAGTTCGGCGCACCGGCGGGCGCCACGATCGAGCGCTGGGTCGGCGAGGCCGTCGACCTCGAGCCGCCGGCCCGGGGCCGACCGGGTGCGGTCTACGTGGCCGACGGCCGCCGCATCGACGCCGACCACGTCGTGCTCGCCTTCGGTCACTTTTCTCCGGCCGACCCGCCGGCGCTGCCGCCGCGGCTGCGCGAGAGCGCCCGCTACGTGCGCGACCCGTGGGTGCCGGGGGCGCTGGACGGCATGGGCGGCGACGAGCCGGTGCTGCTGATCGGCAGCGGACTCACGGCAGTCGACGTCGTGCTGGCCCTGGCCGCGCGCGGCCACCGTGGCGCCGTGACGATGGTCTCGCGGCGCGGCCTGCTGCCGGCGGCCCACCGCGAGCAGCGTGGCGTGTACCCGGCCGAGGCCGCCCGCGGCCTGGCCGTGGAGATGGGCGGCACGGCACGCGGCGGGCTGCGCGCACTGCGACGCGCGATGACGCGCCACGAGGCCGCCGGTGGTGACTGGCGCGACGTGATGGCCGCCTTGCGCCCGCACCTGCCGGCGTTGTGGCAGGGCCTGCCGCTGCACGAGCGCCGGCGCTTCCTGCGCCGCCTGCAGCCCTGGTGGGACGCGGCGCGCCATCGCTGCGCACCGGCATCGCACGCGCGCTTCGAGTCGCTTCGCGAGGCGGGGCGCGTGCGGCTGCGTCCCGGGCGCCTCTTGGCCATCCAAGAGCGGCCCGGCCTGCTCGAGGTGCACCTGCGGCCGCGCGGCACGGCTGCGGTCGAGCAGCTGGCGGTCGCTCACGTCGTCAACTGCACCGGCCCCACGTCGGACCTCGCCCAGGGCGGCGGCCCGCTGGTGGCGCGCCTGCTCGCCCGCGGCTGGCTGCAGGCCGACGCGCTCGGCCTGGGCGTGGCGGTCGACACCGAGGGCGCCGTCGTCGGCCGCGATGGCGCCGCATCGGGCTGGCTGCACTACATCGGCCCGCTGCTGCGCGCGCGCGACTGGGAGGCCACCGCGGTGCCCGAGCTGCGCGTGCACGCGCGGCGGCTGGCCGAGCGGCTGCTCGCCTCGCCTACAGCTCGATGACGGTGCCCGGCGCCGTGGCCAGCGCGTCGTCGACCACGCGGCGGTCCAGCGGCGGCGCGAAGGTCTGGATGAAGGCGTACGCGTAGTCGCGCAGGTAGGTGCCTCGGCGCACCGCCAGGCGCGTCATGTTGGTGGCGAAGAGGTGGCGTGCGTCGATGGCCACCAGCGCGCCGTCGCGCGCCTCGTCGTAGGCCATCGACGCGATGATCCCCACGCCCATGCCCAGCTCGACGTAGGTCTTGATGACGTCGGCGTCCATCGCCGAGAGCACCACCTCGGGCCGCAGGCCCTCGCGCGCGAAGGCGTCGTCGATGTGGCTGCGGCCGGTGATGCCGGGGTCGTAGGTGATGATGGGGAAGAGGGCCAGCCGTCGCAGCGTCGGCCGCTCGCCGCGGGCCGCCTCCACCGCCAGCGGATGTTCGCGCGGCACCACCAGCGCGTGCGTCCAGCGGTAGCAGGGCAGCGCCGCGAGCTCGGCGTAGGCGGCCAGCGCCTCGGTGGCCACGCCGATGTCGGAGTCACCGGCCAGCAGCCACTCGGCCACCTGCTGCGGCGAGCCCTGGTGCAGCTGCAGCCTGACCTCGGGGTGCGCCGCGCTGAAGTCGCGCACCGCCTGCGGCAGCGCATAGCGCGCCTGCGAGTGCGTGGCGGCGATGCGCAGCGTGCCGCGGTCCTGGGCGGCGAAGTCGTCGCCGGCACGCTTGAGGTTCTCGGCCTCCAGCAGCAGCCGCTCGACGATGGGCAGCACCGCCTGCCCTGGCGCCGTCAGGCCGGTCAGCCGCTTGCCGGCACGCACGAAGATCTCGATGCCCAGCTCGTCCTCGAGCTCGCGGATCTGCCGGCTCACGCCCGGCTGCGAGGTGTGCAGCACGGCGGCCACCTCGGTCAGGTTGAAGCCCTGGCGAACGGCCTCGCGCACGGAGCGCAGCTGCTGGAAGTTCACGGCGGTGCCTGGCTGCTTATGCGAAAAGCGAATTATCGAAGCCTCGCATCCGCGTCAAACGATGAATTGCGCAGAAGCTTGCGCGGCCGTCGCATAAAGGCCGCCAGGGCGTCGGCCGGCGCCTCTGGCAGACTGCCGCCCATGCAGCATGTCATCCTCCTGCCCGGCCTGGCCAGCGACGCCGGCCTGTGGCGCGAGCAGCTCCCGGCGCTGGCCGCCCGGCACTTCGTCCACGTCAGCGACGTCCACTTCCGCTTCGACACCCTGCCCGAGATGGCCGCCGCGCTGCTGGCCGAGGCGCCGCCCGGCGCGGTGCTGGTGGGCAGTTCGATGGGCGGCATGCTGGCGCTGGAAGCGGCGCGGCAGCAGCCGCAGAAGGTGCGCGCCATCGCGCTGCTGGGCAGCAGCGCGCGTGCCGACACGCCCGAGCAGGTCACCCTGCGCAGCCAGGCCTGCGAACTCTTCGCCAGCGGCCGCATGGACGAGGTGCTGCGCGCCAACGTGCCCTTCGCGTTCCACGACGGCGGCGCCGGCCGCGACGGCCTGATCCGCGACTATTTCGCGATGATCCGCCGTGCCGGGCCGCACGCGCTGGTGCGGCAGAACCGCGCCGTGATGGCGCGCGCCGACCTGCGCCCGACGCTGCCCGCGCTGCGCTGCCCGCTGCTGGTGGTGTGCGGGCGCTCCGACCTGCTGACGCCGCCCGCGTGCTCGGAGGAGATCGCTGTGGCGGTGCCGGGGGCGGATCTGGTGGTGCTCGACGAGTGCGGCCACCTGCTGACGATGGAGCAGCCCGAGGCCGTCAACCGGCTGCTGCTGGACTGGCTGGCGTCGCTGCCGCCGTTCACAGGTTCTCAGCCCTTGACCTCAGGCGCGTAGAGGCTCGGGTCGGTCGTCAGCACGTCGAGCGGGTGGCGCCGCCCGGCGAGGTGGTCTTCCATGCAGCGCAGCACCAGCGGGCTGCGGTGCAGGGCGCGGCTGGCACGGACTTCGTCGGGCGTGAGCCACAGCGTGCGCACGATGCCGGTGTCCAGCGCGCGGCCGGGGATCGGCTCGCCCACCGCACCGCTGAACGCGAAGCGCAGGTAGGTCACGTCCTCGGCGGCGCGGCCCTCGCGCGCCGGCCGCGTGAAGCGCGAGAGGTAGACGCCCAGCAGCGCGTCGGGCACGAAGTGGCGCGCCGTCTCCTCCAGGGCCTCGCGCACCACGCCTTCGAGCGGGGACTCCCCGGGGTCCAGGTGCCCGGCCGGGTTGTTCAGGCGCAGGCCTTCGGGCGTGTGTTCCTCGACGAGCAGGAAGCGCCCGCCCTGCTCGATGACGGCGGCGACGGTGACGCTGGGGGACCAACGGGTGCTCATCCCGGGGATGCTAACCGCGGTGTTGGCGTGGCGCCGACGACGCGTCGGTGCCGCCGCCGATGGCCTTGGATCGTGACGCGGCGCACGTTCCGGCGGGGTTCGTTGTGTAATCCGGGGAGTTGTGTCAATTCTTGAAGATCAGGGGACATCCTCATGTTGATCGGGGTTCCGAAGGAAACAGCGGCGGGCGAGAAGCGGGTTGCGACCGTGCCCGACGTGGTCGAGAAGCTCGTCAAGCTGGGCTTCTCCGTCGCCGTGGAGAGCGGCGCGGGCGACGCGGCGAACTTCGCCGACGACACCTACCGCGCCGCAGGCGCCGAGGTGGTGCCCACGGCGGCCGACATCTGGTCGAAGTCGGACATCGTCTTCAAGGTGCGGCCGCCGGTGGCGGAAGAGGTGGCGATGCTGCGCGAGGGCGCCACGCTCATCGGTTTCGTCTGGCCGGCGCAGAACCCCGAGCTGATGCAGCAGCTGCAGGCCCGCCGCGCCACCGTGCTGGCCATCGACTGCCTGCCGCGCCAGCTCAGCCGCGCGCAGAAGATGGACGCGCTGACGTCCATGGCCGGCATCAGCGGCTACCGCGCCGTGATCGAGGCGGCCAACGCCTTCGGCCGCTTCTTCAACGGCCAGATCACGGCCGCAGGCAAGGTGCCGCCGGCCAAGGTCTTCATCGCCGGTGCCGGCGTCGCCGGTCTGGCGGCGATCGGCACCGCGGCCAACCTGGGCGCCATCGTGCGCGCCAACGACACCCGCGCCGAGGTGGCCGACCAGGTCAAGTCGCTGGGCGGCGAGTTCGTCAAGGTCGACTACGAGGAAGAGGGCTCGGGCGGCGGCGGCTACGCCAAGGTGATGAGCGAGGGCTTCCAGGCCGCGCAGCGCGCGATGTACGCGCAGCAGGCGCGCGAGGTCGACATCATCATCACCACGGCGCTCATCCCGGGCAAGCCCGCGCCGCGGCTCATCACCGCAGAGATGGTGCAGACCATGCGCCCCGGCAGCGTGATCGTCGACATGGCCGCCGAGCAGGGCGGCAACTGCGAGCTCACCGTGCCCGGGCAGGCGGTGGTGCGCCACGGCGTGACCATCATCGGCTACACCGACCTGGCCAGCCGGCTGGCCAAGCAGTCGTCCACGCTCTACGCCACCAACCTGCTGCGCCTGGCCGAGGAGCTGTGCAAGACCAAGGACGGCCAGATCGACGTCAACTTCGAGGACGACGCGATCCGCGGCCTCACGGTCATCAAGGACGGCGCCGTCACCTGGCCGGCGCCGCCGCCCAAGCTGCCCGCCGCGCCGGCCGCCAAGCCGGCGGCCGCGGTGGCTGCGCCCAAGGCGCCGGCCCACGGCCACGGCCCCGGCGAGCCGATGTCGGCGAAGTCGCTGGCCATCGTCTTCGCCGTCGGCGCGGCGCTGTTCTGGCTGGTGGGCGCCTATGCGCCGGCCAGCTTCCTGTCGCACTTCACCGTCTTCGTGCTGGCCTGCTTCGTCGGCTACATGGTGGTGTGGAACGTCACGCCCTCGCTGCATACGCCGCTGATGAGCGTGACCAACGCGATCTCTTCCATCATCGCCATCGGCGCGCTGGTGCAGATCGCCCCGCCACTCGATGCCGCCGGTGCGGCCAGCCGGCCCAACACCCTGATCCTGGCGATGGCGGTCATCGCGCTTGTGCTCACCGCCATCAACATGTTCGGCGGCTTCGCGGTCACCCGCCGCATGCTGGCCATGTTCAGGAAATGACGCCCCCGAGCTCGCTAGCGCCGTTCGCAGCCACTCGCGAGTGCCCCGCACTCGCTCGGCGCGGCTCACCCCCCCAGGGGGACCGTCCGCCAGCGGCCCGGCAGAGCCGGTTCCGCGGCGGGAAGCCTGGTTTCTATGCGCGCGTCGTGCGTCGCAGTCCGCGCCCTGCGCGGTGGAGCAATTGACATGACTGCCAGTCTCGCCACGGTCGCCTACATCGGCGCGACCATCCTCTTCATCCTCAGCCTGGGGGGCCTGTCGAACCCCGAGACGGCTCGCCGCGGCAACCTGTTCGGCATGCTCGGCATGGCGATCGCCGTCGTCGCCACCATCCTCGGCCCGCGCGTCACCGCGATCGGCATCCCGTACATCATCGGTGCGCTGGTCGTCGGCGGTGCCATCGGCCTGTACGCCGCGAAGAAGGTGCAGATGACGCAGATGCCCGAGTTGGTGGCGCTGATGCACAGCCTGGTCGGCCTGGCGGCCTGCCTGGTCGGCTTCGCCAGCTACGTGGACACTTCCGTCGCCTACACCGGCGCCGAGAAGGTGATCCACGAGGTCGAGATCTACGTCGGCATCCTGATCGGCGCGGTGACGTTCTCCGGCTCGATCGTGGCCTTCGGCAAGCTCTCGGGCAAGATCGGCGGCAAGCCGCTGCTGCTGCCGGCGCGCCACTTCCTGAACCTGGCTGCCCTGCTCGTGGTCATCTGGTTCGGTCGCCAGTTCGTGATGGCGCCCGATGTCGCCTCCGGCATGACGCCGCTGATCGTGATGACGGTGATCTCGTTGCTGTTCGGCATCCACATGGTGATGGCCATCGGCGGCGCCGACATGCCGGTGGTGGTGTCCATGCTCAACAGTTACTCGGGCTGGGCCGCGGCGGCCACCGGCTTCATGCTGAGCAACGACCTGCTGATCGTGACCGGCGCGCTGGTCGGGTCCTCGGGTGCCATCCTGAGTTACATCATGTGCCGCGCGATGAACCGCAACTTCATCAGCGTGATCGCCGGCGGCTTCGGCGGCGGCGCGCCGGCGCCCAAGGCCGCCGGGGGCGCGGCCGAGCCGCAGGGCGAGGTGCAGCCCGTCAGCGCTGCAGAGACCGCCGAGCTGCTGCGCGAGGCCAAGAGCGTGATCATCGTGCCGGGCTACGGCATGGCGGTGGCGCAGGCGCAGCACACGGTCTACGAGATCACGAAGCTGCTGCGCGAGAAGGGCGTCAACGTGCGCTTCGCCATCCACCCGGTGGCCGGCCGCATGCCCGGGCACATGAACGTGCTGCTGGCCGAGGCCAAGGTGCCGTACGACATCGTGCTCGAGATGGACGAGATCAACGAGGACTTCCCCGAGGCCGACGTCTCGATGGTCATCGGCGCCAACGACATCGTGAACCCGGCCGCGCAGGACGATCCGACGAGCCCGATCGCCGGCATGCCGGTGCTCGAGGTGTGGAAGGCCCGCACCAGCATCGTGATGAAGCGCTCGATGGCCAGCGGCTACGCCGGCGTCGACAACCCGCTCTTCTACAAGGACAACAACCGCATGCTCTTCGGCGACGCGAAGAAGATGCTCGACGAGGTGCTGGGGGCGCTGAAGGGCTGAGCGAGCCTAGGCTTCAAGGCCAGCGCGGCGGCCTCGGGGTGACCCGGGCCGCCGTTTGCATTGGTGCCCCCGTTTCCCCCGCTTCCCGCACGCTATCGAATCCCCTGATGAGATGCGCGTCAGCTTCGCGTCAGAATGCATCGGTCGCGAAAGCAGTACCCCATGGACAAGCCCTGGCTGAAGCATTACCCGGCGGGCATGCCGGCCGGGGTGAGTTGCGAGCGCCATCCCTCGCTTGCGGCCCTGTTCGACGCAAGCTTCGAGCGCTACGGCGACCGGCCGGCGCTGCGCTTCATGGGGCGCAGCGTGGGCTATCGCGAGCTCGACGCGGCGTCGCACGCGCTGGCGGCCTGGCTGCAGGGCCGGGGGCTGCAGCGGGGTGACCGCGTCGCGGTGATGCTGCCCAACGTGCCGCAGTACGCGGTGGCGGTGGCCGCCATCCTGCGCGCCGGCTGCGTTGTCGTCAACGTCGACCCGGCCTGCACGCAGCGCGCGCTCGAGCACCAGCTGAAGGACTCGGGCGCCAAGGCCATCGTCGTGATCGAGCACGCCTGCGCGCTGCTCGCGCAGTCGCTCGACCGCGTGCCGACCCGGCACGTGGTCGTGGCCGCGGTCGGCGACATGCTGGGGCTGGTCAGGGGCTCGGTGGCGAACCACGTCGAGCGCAACGTGCGCAAGGCGGTTCCCGAGTGGCAGATCGACGGTGCCGTGCGTTTCAACCGCGCGGTGGCCGACGGCATGCGGCTGCGCTGGACTCCGCCGCGCGTCGGCCCCGACGACATCGCCGTGCTGCAGTACACCGGGGGCACCACCGGCATCAGCCGCGGCGCGGTGCTGCTGCACCGCAACCTGGTGGCCAACGTGCTGCAGTGCGCGGCCTGGTACGCCCCGGCCTTCGCCCGCGTGCCCGCCGACGAGCAACTCGGCATCGTGTGCGCGCTGCCCCTGCACCAGATCTTCGGCTTCAGCAGCAACATGCTGCTGGGCCTTCATGCGGGCGCCTGCAACATCCTCGTGCCCGACGCGCGTGATCCCGGCAGCCTGCTGCGTGCGCTGCAGGGTGAGCGGTTCCACAGCTTCCCCGCCGTCGACACGGTGCTGCAGCGGCTGCTGCAGCACCCCGACTTCGATGCCGTCGACTGGAGCGCGCTGGTCCTGTGCGTGGCCGGCGGCATGCCGGTGCAGCAGGCCACCGCACGCCAGTGGCTCGAGCGGACGGGCTGCATCGTCTGCGAGGGTTATGGCCTCTCGGAGACCAGCCCCTGCGCCACCTGCAATCCGGTCGACGCGCCGGCCTGGAACGGCTCGATCGGCCTGCCGCTGCCGGGCACCGAGGTCCGGCTGCTCGACGACGCGGGGCGGCCGGTGCCGGCGGGAGCCCCGGGCGAGATCGCGATCCGCGGGCCGCAGGTGATGGCCGGCTACTGGCAGCGCCCCGACGAGACCGCGCGCGTGATGACCGCCGACGGCTTCCTGCGCACCGGCGACATCGGCACCATGGATGAGCGCGGCTTTTGCCGGGTCGTCGACCGCAAGAAGGACATGATCCTGGTCAGCGGGTTCAACGTCTTCCCCAACGAGATCGAGGACGTGGTGGCGCAGATGCCCGGCGTGCTCGAGGCTGCCGCCATCGGCGTGCCCGACCCGCGGGCCGGCGAAGCCGTGAAGCTGGTCGTGGTGCGCAAGGACCCCGCCGTGCGCGAGGACGACGTGCACGCCTGGTGCGAGGCCAACCTGACCGGCTACAAGCGCCCGAAGGTCATCGAGTTCCGCAGCGAACTGCCCAAGACCCCGGTGGGGAAGATCCTGCGTCGGGAGCTGCGCGCCTGATACCCGCGGCGCCGGCGTATCGGCCCGCATCGTGCACACTGCGGTCGCGATGACCCTGAGGCTCCACGTTCCCATGCCGCTCGAGGCCGGCGCCACGATCACCCTGCCACCGACGGCGGCGCGCCATGTCCAGGTGCGGCGCATGCAGCCCGGCGACCCGCTGGTCCTGTTCGACGGCGAGGGCCGCGAGGCCGCGGCCGAGGTGCGGGCGATGCGGCGCGACGCGGTCGACGTGCGCATCGGGTCGGCCCCCGTGCCGGTCGACCGCGAGCTGCCGACCGCGGTCACCCTGGCCGTCGGGATGCCTGCCAACGAACGCATGGACTGGCTGGTCGAGAAGGCTGCCGAGCTGGGCGCCGTGCGCGTGCAGCCCCTTCTGGCCGAGCGTTCGGTGCTGCGCCTGGCCGGCGAGCGCGCTGAGCGCCGCCGCGAGCACTGGCAGGGCATCGCCGTGGCAGCCTGCGAGCAGTGCGGCCGCGCGCGCGTACCGGTCGTCGAGCCGGTGCGCACGCTGGTCGAGTGGCTGCAGGCGCTGCCTGCCGGGGCGCTGCGCTGGGTGCTGAGCCCGGGCGAGGCGGCCCCGGCGCGCCCGGCCGCCCAGCGGCCGGTGGTCATCCTCAGCGGCCCGGAAGGTGGCCTCGCGCCGGCCGAGGTGGCGGCCGCGCAGGCTGCCGGCTTCACGGGCGTGGGCCTCGGCCCGCGCGTGCTGCGCGCCGAGACGGCGCCACTGGCGGTTCTGGCCTGGCTGGGGCTGCCGCCTGGGTGAGCACCATGCGCCACGACGAGTACGTCCGCCACGACGCCACGGCCTTGGCGGCCCTGGTCAGGCGCGGCGAGCTGCAGCCGGTCGAGTTGCTGGCACTCGCCGAGGCGCAGGCCGCGCGGGTGCAGCCGGTCGTCAACGCCCTGCTGCGCCCCCTGCCCGAACTGGCCCGTGAGCAGCTGTCGCGCCCGCCTTCCGGCCCGCTGGCGGGCGTGCCCTTCCTCGTCAAGGACAGCGTGCTCGACGTCGCCGGCGTGCCCACCAGCTACGGCAGCCGCTCGATGCAGCGCATCGTCCCGCAGGTGCACGCGGTGGTGCTGCAGCGGCTGCTGGATGCCGGCCTGGTCGTCTTCGGCAAGACCAACCTGCCCGAGTTCGGCCTCAAGGGGGTGAGCGACTCGCAGGCCTTCGGGCGCGTCAACAACCCCTGGGATCCTTCGCGTACCTCGGGCGGCTCGAGCGGCGGCTCGGCGGCGGCGGTGGCGGCCGGGGTCGTGCCGATGGCCTCGGGCAACGACGGCGGCGGCTCGCTGCGCATCCCTGCGGCGTGCTGCGGCCTGTTCGCGCTCAAGCCTTCGCGCGGGCGCATCTCCAACGGCCCGGGCTTCGGCGAGGTCTGGTTCGGCGCCTGCAGCGAAGGCGTGATCTCGCGCAGCGTGCGCGACAGCGCGCTGGCACTCGACATCGAGAGCGGCGCGGTGGCTGGCGACCCGTTTCCCTTCGCGCCGCCGCCGCGGCCATTCGCCGAGCTCGTGCGCGAGGCCCCGCCGCGGCTGCGGATCGCGTTCTCCACCGCCAGCCCCATCGGCACGCCGGTGCATCCCGAGGCGGTGACGGCGGTGCGCCACGCCGCGACGCAGCTCGAGCGCCTGGGGCACGTGGTGGAGGAAGCCGCACCGGCGATCGACGGCGACCTGCTGGCGCGCACCTACCTCACGATGTACTTCGGCATCGTGCCGGCCACGCTGGACCATGCCCGGGCGCACGGCGCACGCGACGACGAGTTCGAGCTTCTCACCCGCGTGACCGCCGCCCTCGGCCGCGCCGTGAGCGCGGGTGAGTTCGCCGCCTCGCAGGCGAACTGGAACGTCTTCGCGCGGCAACTCGCCGCGTTCCACGCCCGGCACGACCTCTGGCTCACCCCCACGCTGGCCGCACCGCCGGCCCCGCACGGCACCGGCGATCCCCCGCCCGCGCAGCAGCAGGTGCTGCGGCTGCTGCTGGGCAGCGGCCTGCTCGGCCTGCTGGCCCGGTGGGGGGCGTTGGACTCGACGGTCGACCGCATCGCCCGCGACAACCTCGCCCAGGTGCCGTTCACGCAGCTCGCCAACCTCACCGGCGTGCCGGCGATGAGCATGCCGCTGCACTGGACGCCCGAGGGCCTGCCGCTGGGCGTGCAGTTCGTCGGCCGCATGGGCGAGGAGGGGCTGATGCTGCAGCTGGCGGCGGAGCTGGAGGCCGCGGCGCCGTGGTTCGACCGGATGCCGGCGCTGGCGCGAGGGTGAGGCCTGCGGGCGATCGGGTAGAGTCGGTAACATGTATATGTTTGCATTTAGGATGATTTGATAACATATATGACATGCCCAAGCGATCCGAGGCGATCGACGCCATGCCCTCCGCCGTGCTGGCGCAGTTGCGTCAGCTCGGCGAACACCTGGCCATTGCCCGCCGTCGGCGGCGCGAGTCGCTGAAGTCCTGGGCGCGGCGCATCGGTGTGTCGCAGCCGACGCTCGCCCGCATGGAGCGCGGCGATCCCAGCGTCTCGATGGGGGTCTATGCCACGGCGCTGTGGCTGGTCGGGCGCTCGCAGGCGCTGGCCGAACTGGCTGCGCCCGAGCACGACCTCGGGGCACTGGAGGAGGCTGTTCGTGCCGCGCGCGTCCGCTCGACGGGCCCGCGCCCGGCCGGCTCTGGCGCCGAAGGCGGCGTTCAGTGATCGAGTTCGACCTCGCGCGCTACGTGCCGGGCGACACCCTCCACCTGTGGTGGCTGGCCGACCCGGCGCAGCCCCGGCCGGTGGGCGAGCTGCGCATCGCGCGGACGATGCAGGGCGTGTCGCTGACCTACGGGCCGGCGTGGCTGGCGTCGGGCTTCGCCCTGAGCGAGGACCTGCCGCTCAAGCCCGGCGAGTTCCTGCCCCGCGAGCGGCACGCGGCCGCGGGGGCGGTCGACGACGCCCGGCCGGCCCGCTGGGGCGAGCGTGTCATCCGCCTGCTCGACAGGCCGCCGCGACTGTCCGTGCTGGACTACCTGTTCTTCGCCGGTGACGAGCGTTTTGGTGCGCTGGGCGTCTCCGTCGAGGCGGGGCGCTATGTCGCCCGCGCCAGCGACCCTTTGCCGCGCCTCGCGGACGTGCAGGAGATGCAGCGTCTGGTCGACCAGTTGCAGCGCGGCGAAGCGGTCCCCAAGGATCGCGGGCGCCTGATCACGCCCGGTGCGACCCTCGGCGGCGCGCGACCCAAGGCCCTGCTCGAACTCGATGGCCAGCCGTGCGTGCTGAAGTTCGGCGAGGCGGGCGACGTCGTCGACATGCCGATCGTCGAGCATGCGTCGATGACGCTGGCGGCGCAGGCGGGCATCCGCGTCGCGGCCACGCGCGCGCTGGCGCTGCCCGGAAACCATGCGCTCGCGGTGCAGCGCTTCGACCGCATGGCCGGCACGCGGCGGCATGCGCTGTCGGCCCACGTGGCGTTGCGCGCCGCGGCCGAGGAGCCCGGGTACCCCGCGCTCGCCCAGTGGCTGCGCCGTCGCGGCGAGACGGCTGGCGACCGCCACCTCGCGCAGATGCACGAGCTGTTCCGGCGCATGGTCTTCAACATCCTGATCGACAACACCGACGATCACGAGAAGAACCACGCGCTGCTGATGACGCCCGGCGGGGCCTACGAGCTGTCGCCCGCCTTCGACGTGGTGCCGGCGGCGCAGTCGCTGGGCTACCAGCAGATGCGCGTCGGTGCGGACGGGGCGGACTCGACACTGGACAACGCGCTGTCGGAGTGCGGGCAATTCGGGCTCAGAGCCCGAGAGGCATTTGATTTGCGCCGCCGGCTGTGCTTCGCGCGGCTGACACGGCGATGCAAGCGCCGCGAAGCGAGTCGCCGGCGCGTGAAGTGCCATCTGGGACGTTCTGGGGT